>CAMWUL010000089.1 GCA_947177445.1 uncultured Lachnospiraceae bacterium
CCATAAAACCGAATAAGACTGTCTTTAGCATGTTGACACGATTATATCCCGGCCTGCCTGGCTTAAATGCCGGCTGAGGTTTCAGATATTTTTCTATTCCAATCTCCTCCATGATTTTGTCAAATGCTAATACAGGATCACAGATATCAAGAAAATCTGCAATAAAGAGTGGCAATCTCCCCTGTTTTGGACTATAATAGTTTTCGGTATTGTTTTTCATCACAGATAAATTATACCAAAAAGAAAAGAACACCTCCAGATTTTATTCCTGAAAGTGTTCTTTTTTGTTAAGGGGCTTTTTTCACAGCCCCTTTTCCTCATTGCTCGCGGGAATAAATCTGAGTATCAAAGATTCTTCCAACACCGCTCTTTCATAAAACCATATATTACAGCGGTATTTTCCCCCTCATAAAATGACACGAGAAGTTTCTTGAATTTCGGTACTTCCTTTTCCGGTATCACCAGAACCCCCATTCCATGTGCAATCAAATAGTGGTTTGCAAAAATCACTGATGCTCTTTTGTTCCCATCTAGAAACACTTGTGTTTTCATACAATACAGGCATAATTCAATCGCAACATCTATTGCCGGTTTCTCCTGCCCGACTACTTCAGTTATTCGCTCCTTTACCACTGATTCCACAGGAAGCGGCAGATACTCCATTGACAATTCCATTTTCTATGATCTCTTCCGTCTGTGGAAAAGAGGTCGCCACTCCCTCCAAAACTGCCTGGTCATAAATATTTGCCTTCATATTTGCTCTGGCAAATTCCATATTTTCTATAACCCTTTTGGAAAGTTCCTTATCCTCGTATCCCAACAAAGACAACTTTTTATTGATCCGGCGAATACTCTTATTCAGTTCCCTGGCTTCTTTTTTGACAATATATTAAACCAGAAATTCCCTAAAAATACATCCATAAAAAGTTTTCACTCCGGCAGGCTCGAACTGACACATAATGCCCCCCAGCCAACCCTGGAATTGGGATACACATCCTCCCCCCGCAGCGGCCTGGCGCCGGCCCGCAGATACGCTTTTACCTTCTCCCCATATAGGAACGGATCATTTCCCCGCACGATCCCCCACTCCATCAGCAGCGCCACACTGCCTGCCACAATGGGCGTGGCAAAGGAGGTTCCGGTCACGGGGGTGAAGCCGCCGTATAGATCGGGAGCCAGAATGCCCACCCCGGGGGCTGCCAGATCCGGTTTGGCTATACCGGACATGACCACCCCAATAGTACGATCCGGATCCGCATAGCCTCTTCCCGAAAATTCCGCATAGCTGTCGTAGGTACTGTCATAAGCTCCCACCGTCAGCACCTTGGCGGATGTGGCCGGAATGGTCAGCGTCACATCCGGCGTAGGTCGATAAAAGCCTGTACTTGTACTCCGGGCCGCCAAAGAAGGCAGATAAAAATAATATCTCCCTGTGACGATCTCCACCGGCTCCAGCCGAATCACCCATACACCGCTGTTGATGTAGGGACGGCCCACCGGAAACAGCTCCATATAGATTTCCTGAGCCACGGCATAAGGCGTAGGCTCCCCCATAAACACCAGTATTTCCGTCTGCTCCAGCTGAAGAGTGTACTTTCCGCCTTCCACATAAATGGGCAGCTCCGACTCCTGCCCTCCGGGAGATCTCAGCCGGAGCCGGTACACATCACAGTAATTTTTCCACATCTGAATGTTCAGGCCTCTTTCATATTCCGCCACTGCCAGCTGAATCTCAGCCGGACGTGCCGGACCCGGCGCGCGGGTGGCGCTCACTCCCGGAAAAGGATTCCTGCTGTCTGCCACAGGACTGGGCACCGAGCCTGTGATATTATTCAAGGCATCCCTTCCCTCCACCAGATTTCCCGCCAGATGGCCGCCGCTGGCTCCTTCATTTCCGGTTCCCACACAGATCACTGTTCTGCCGATCTCCGCGGCGTTGTCTAAAAACCGCTCCAGCAAGGAGCTGCCATCATGAGCGCCGTAGCTGTTCCCAAAGCTCAAATTAATCACCAGGGGCATCTGCAATGCCAACGCCTTATTGACCGCCCATGTCACTCCCCGCATAATTTCCGTAGTCCTGGGAAAGGACAGTGCGTCCGGGACCCCCAGCTTCACAATCAAAAGCTCGGCTTCCCGGGCAACCCCCCGGTAGACCGCACTTCTCCCTGCAGCGATCCCGGCTACGGCAGTTCCGTGGCCGCTGGTGTCTATACTGGGCAGTGTCAGGTACCGCTGCTGCGGGTCAGGGATTTCCAGCGCCCGGTCTATTTGTTCCGAATTATATTCCACTCCCATGCCGAACCCCTCCGGCGGACGGTTTTGCTCCGTGGGCTTGAGCGTCTGATCCCAAAGATAACGAATTCTGGTACTGCCGTCAGCCTTGCGAAACACACTCTGCCCGAAATCAATGCCTGAATCCAGCACAGCGACCAACACACCCTTGCCCGTCAAATACAAATCCCGCTCCGACACCTGGGCAATGCAGGATTCGTCAGCGGGATAAAATGCCTCATAAAAAAATCTCTTGGGCTTTTCCACATATTCAATTTCTTCCAGCTCCGCCACAGCTTCCACCAGCTGCTCCGGCACCGTCAGCAGCGCGTATCCAGCGATGAGATATTCCACCTGTATATTCAGACTTTTCAGCCCCTCCAGATTGTCATGGTACTTTACAATCAGCTCCCAGGTTCTGGTCACTCCGTCAAAGCCCACGTTTAAATCCTCTGTCCTGTCCCTGACGTCCTCCGGAGTCTGAAGCGCCAGCTGCAATATTTCCTCCAGTTTTTGATTCATACAAATTTCCGCCATACCTGTTTATCACACTGTATGCAAAAATCCGGAAGAAAATACTGTGGAAATTACTGCAATGCGTTCTGCGGCCTGCGCGCATTCACAAATACCGCCTCAGTCCCCTGTCCTGGGACAGCTTCGAAGGGGGCAGCCCATAAAGCAGCCTGATCATTCCTGCCTGAACCAGCGCTCCCAGAACAATCTCCAGCAACCCGATTCCAATACCTGCAGCCGGCGAAAGCTGTGACAGCGTTCCTGCCATAAGCTCCGGAAGCCGAAACCCCGCATAAAAAAGCAGCCCAAAGAAAATCGTAGCCAGCACCATAAATTTATAAGCCATACCAAGGAATACCATGACGATAAAAGCTGCCAGCCCCATGAAAATCATTTCCTCCGGCAAGGTCTGCAGGCTTTCTCTCATCCAAATCCCTCCTATCAGCCGCAACCCCAGGATCAGCAGGTAAAGCAATACGCTTTTTATCATATTGACCGCCGGAAATACCCAGGTCTCCAGCTGCCTTCTCCGAGGGGAGGTTCTTACCATGAGACACACACTGACAGAGCTCAGCAGCTGCAGCTGACATGTCATGGAACCCATCAGGAAAAAGGCGCCCACAGAGGGAACTCCTGCAATAAAATACCCAAGGCCAAGAAGCACCATGAAGATTTCCAGTACTGTATACAGCCCTCTGTTATAGCCATATTTCATCAATTCCAATCCCATTCTAATCCTGTCTGTCATAATAATTCTCCTTTACCCTTTTCATTGCAGCGCTGACACTTACCAGACTGACAGCCGGCGCCAGTAACAGCAGCAGCCAAAATGACACAGCGCTCCTACGCAAAACAGGCCCCAGAGCCATTGCCATAGCCGCCGCGCCTATGCAGGATATTGTTAAATGAATCCAGAGTCCGTCAAAAAGGCGCGCCGCCGTAAGCGATAGGATGATAAATAAATACTCTAAAAGCAGTATTCCCGCAAAGACCCAAAATTGTCCCTCGTCAAACGTTCTGTCTCCCTTCCGGACGGCGCTGACCGCTCCCCAGAGTCCCAAAATCACACCGCTTTCCAAAATCTGTCTCAGCATGCTCACCGTCAAAGCTTTTCTCAAAATCCCCATCTTCCCGGGAGCGCTCATGAGATATGCCATCCTGCTTCCGCCCTTGGCTGCAATCCCTCCGAAAACCCAATAATCCAGAAAGCATTCCATGGTCATCAAAAGGATTGCCGCCACACACATGTCCGCCGGAAAATCCAGGCTGGGCAGACACAAAAGCGTTACTGTCACAGCCGCCGGCATCCCCGCAAATATTAACAGCCTGGCAGGCAGGGACATGAATGCAAGATAGCTTTTTATCCATTTTATCATGCTCCCACCCCCTGTCTGTGTCTATACTGCATCTGGGAGTTGGCTTTCATAACCGCTACGCTGATCTGGAACAGGGTGGGTGTTTCTGCCTGAATATCCATTCCGGCCAGCTGATCCAGCCGTTCAGTCAGGCACAATCCCTCAAATCCATATGGGCTTTTGCTGAAGCTGTACAGAATCCGTTCCGCTGCCTGGGCATCCTTCGCCTCGCCCTTGATCAACAGATATTTTTCCTTCAGATCCTCCACAAACCCCTGCTCCACGATCCGCCCCTGCTCCATAATGAGGCAATAATCCGTCACATTCTCCATGTCTGCTATATTATGGGTGGAAAACAACACGCTCCGCTGCCCCTGCCCTGCCTCCAAATACTCCTGAATCATTCCGCAGAGTCTGTCCCGCATCAGCGGATCCAGAGGGGAGGCCGGTTCGTCCATCACCAGACATTCCGTATCCCTTGCCATCACAGCCGCCAGGGCCAGCTTCATCCTGTTTCCGTCTGACAGCTCCGAGACTCTTCTGGTTTTATCACCGCCGATAATGCCAAGTTCGTCGCACAGATCATCATATTTATTTGCGTCAAAGGATTCAAACAACAGTTTGCTGACCTCAGCCACCTGTTTTCGGTTCCAGTGGGGCAAGAAAAAGCATCCCGGCCCCGTATAGCCTACCCTTTCCCTGACCTTTTCCACATCGCTCTCTTTTTCGTCAAAATAGACTATTCTGCCCTTATAGTCCAGCCGAATCCCCGCTAAAATATTTAAAAAAGTAGTTTTTCCGGATCCGTTCTCTCCAATCAAAGCCGTGGCAAATCCCTTTGGGATGCTGCATTTTGGAATATCCAATGTAAATCCTCTGAATTTCTTTTTTATGTCGATTCCTTCTATAGCTTGTTTCAATTCCATTTCCATACCTCCCTGCGCGTCCCGGCGCATTTCCCTTCACCTCTTCCGGATCCTCCCGGTGCATATCCCTTCACCTCTTCCGGATCCTCCCTGCGCATATTCCTCCACCTCTTCCGGATCCTCCCGGCTTCAGGATACTCAACGCTTTTTCATCATTTCATTTTTGTTTTCAGCTCATCTGTCAGATCTCAAATTTCATGCGGCTGCCGCCCGCCTTCGTCCGGCATCTGCGTCAGCGTCTTCAGCGTCTCTATCAGCTCCGCTCGTGTCATCCCTGCAATCCGGGCTGCCTGTATCGCTCCCATCAGGCATTCCTCCACCCTTCTAAGGTGCTGTTCCCGAAGCATCTGACTGTCCTGGGCATTGACCAGAAATCCTTTTCCCTGAACCGCCGTCACCAGCCCTTCCGCCTGAAGCTGTTCATAGGCCTTCATTGTGGTAATGACGCTGATTTTCAGATCCTTTGCCAGACTGCGGATGGATGGAAGATATTCTCCCTGCTTCATTTTCCCGGCAAGAATATCTTCCTTGAACTGATCAGCTATTTGAACATAAATCGGCTCTCCCGAATTTTGCAAAATTTTCAAACCTCACTTCACCTCCTGCATTATAAATTTGAGATTCCGGATACTCTCTGCTCCAACTGTTTATATGTTATATATACAGTATAATCGCACAATTGTCAATACCTTTTATTCATTTACTTATAATCCACAAAAAAAGAAACACATCGTCTCCAATGTGCTTCTTCGTTTTTATATAGAGACATATTGTTATTCCTGGTAAAAGACCTTCAGCATGTCGCAGGCATACTGCGTATCCCGGACGCCGGCTGTCTCCACGGCAGAATGCATGGCCAGCTGAGGCAGCCCGATGTCAGCCGAGGCCACTGAAATGTGGGCCGTGGAAATATTGCCTAGGGTGGAGCCTCCCGCAATGTCAGACCGATTCGCATAGCTTTGAAAGGGAACTCCTGCCGCAGCGCACCAGGTTTTTATTTTTGCTGACGACACCGCATCTGTGGTATATTTTTGGCTGCCATGGTACTTGATGACCGGTCCTCCGTTCAGATAAGGCCTGTTGGTGGGATCTGATTTCTCGGGATGATTGGGGTGTACAGCGTGGGCATTGTCCGCGGAGATCAGGAAGCTTCCCGAGATTTTAATGCAAAACTCTGATCTGCTCATCTGAAGCCCTTCCCCGATCCGACACAGTACATCCTCCAAAAAGGTGGAGTCCGCTCCCTGCCTGGTGCCGCTCCCTACCTCCTCGTTGTCAAAAACGGCGCATACATTGATATATTTAGACGGCACACTTTCTGCAAAGGCCTTTGTGCAGGCAAATACGCATTGAGCGTCATCTAATCTGGGAGACATCACAAATTCTCCCTCATCACCAAGAATCCGTCCCTTTTCTCTGACATAGAGAAACAGATCATGTCCCAATATGTCCTCCGGTCTCACGCCTGCGGCCTCCGCAATCCGTTTTATGAATCGGTCCTTCCCTTTTTCTTTATCAAAACCGGCGTAGAGCGGAAGCATGTCCACCTGTGGATTATATTCGATTCCCTTGTTTATGTCCCTGTTCAAATGAACCGCCACATTGGGGATCACCATCAGGTCCTCTTCCACGTTAACCAGCCTCGTGACCACCCTTCCGTTTTCCTGCACGGCCACCCTTCCGGCCACAGACAGCGCCCGGTCCAGCCATGTGGACAGAATCATGCCGCCGTATTTTTCCGTATTCAGCTTCACATAATGCTCTTCTACGATCATTTCCGGAGCACATTTCACCTTAAACGAAGGTGAGTCGCTGTGGGAAGCCGTTATATGAAATCCCTCCGGGCCGCAGGACGCCTCCGGCAGGCGAAAAGCAATCAAAGAGGAATCATTGCGGATGACATAATACCCGCATCCATCCTGCAGCTTCCACGGCTCCGCCTCTCCCAGCGGCTGAAAGCCCTTTTTTTCCAGCTCTGCACGGACACTGGCAATCACATGATAGCTGCTGGGACTCCTTCCAATAAAATCCAGCATCTCTCTGGCGCATTCCCTACCATCTCTCATACTTTATTCCTCTCTTTTCCGGCTCTTCAGATAATTCATTTATTGCCTGTACACGATCGTCTCTGCCATGGCTTTTGCCTTTTCCTCCCCACAGAAAACTCCTGCAATGGCCAGGCCAAAATCTATGGCTGTTCCCATTCCTCTGGAGGTGATCACATGATCGGAGATTTCCACGGGCCCCGCCGTCACCACTGCCCCCTCCAGATGGCTCTCAAAGCTGGGAAAGCTGCAGGCATTCCGTCCCTGCAGAAATCCTCTGTGCCCGAAAATGCTTGGAGCCGCGCAAATGGCGGCAATATATTTCCCAGAATGATAAAAAGCATCCACCTGATCCATCAGCCCTGCATGAGCCTCCAGGTTTTTCGTACCGGGCATGCCTCCGGGCAGCACCAGCATATCGTATTCGCCGAAATCAACCTCCGAAAACTGCCTGTCTGCCTGCACGGACACGCCGTGAGAGCTTTTGACCATATCCGAACCTGTCACCGACACCATATCCGCCTGCAGACCACACCTGCGGCAGATATCCACCACGGTCAGCGCCTCTATTTCCTCAAATCCTTCCGCCAAAAAAACTGCCAGCTTTTCCATCTTTTTCTTCTCCTTTTCTTTTTGCTGTTTTGCTGCTTTTAGAAAGCTTTCCTTCCACTATTTCCGTTTAGCATCCCGTACCCGCCGTTGGCTTCTTATACCGGCTCCGGCTTGCTTCGATCACCCTCAAGTATATAGTTACTATTCACGGCTTCGCCGCAAATAGTAACATGATGCCCAGCGCATGCTGTCTCGGGTTTTTGTGCAAACAGTGCACAAAAACACCTCGCGAAACCACTCCATGAACACTAACAACAGTATATACATTTCTCCAAATAATTTCAATTACCTACTTGGATTTTGTTGGATACATGGTATAATATCCACGTAAGCAATGAGCAGCGCGAAAAAGGGCAGATGAAAAAGTGCGTTATGCTTGCATAAAAGCAGATTTTCATCTGCACTTTTTCATAGGGCGAATGCCCGTGAATGAGGGAAATCTTCGATTTCCCGAATGGCGCGCTGCGTACATGTAAAATGGCGCGCTGCACATGGCATAATGCACTCGTAAAATCAGAGGTACGACACAAATGGAAATAGAACGCAAATTTACAATAAAACAGCTTCCTGCCGATCTGGAAAGCTATCCCTCCCGGCATATTGAGCAGGGTTATTTAAACGAATCACCTGTGATCCGTGTCCGCAAAGAGGACGACGAATATTTTCTTACATATAAGGGCAAAGGCATGATGGCCAGAGAAGAGACTAACCTGGCTCTGAATCAGGATGCCTATTATCACCTGCGTGCAAAGACGGACGGCAGGATCATATCCAAGCGGCGTTATCTGATTCCGCTGCCGCACCCTGTCTTTCGGGAGGGCTTTCCTCTGCCGCCCGACGACTATCAGCTGACCATAGAGCTGGACATCTTCGACCCTCCCTTTTCGCCGCTGATTATGGCGGAGGTAGAGTTTGGAAGTCAGGAGGCTGCAGAAGCCTTTGTTCCCCCGGAATGGTTCGATGAAGATGTAACCTACCAAAAGGAATATCACAATTCCTACCTGGCTCTCCGGTCTTGAATTTCAAAGCTTACAGGCTTCCCTGCCGCGGCAGGAAGCCTGTAAATCCTGATAATTCCGTCTTCTGAATGCCTGTCCGTCTCCTATCTGATCAGATACGCAAAATATGCCCCATAGCAGACCAGCATAATGGCGCCCCCGACTCTGGAAAGTTTCTTTTTTCTGAGCACGCACAGCAAAAGCAGCACCATGGCTCCCACCGCCGCAAAGCTGTCCACCATAAAGTTCCCGCTGTATTCCACCGGAGTGATCAATGCCGAAGTACCTACCACAAACAAAATATTGAAAATATTGCTTCCCACAATGTTTCCCACAGCAATATCCGTCTTGCCCTTCAAAGCCGCAGTTACGCTTGTGACCAATTCCGGAAGAGAGGTGCCGAAAGCCACAATAGTCAGGCCGATAAGCCGATCATCCATACCAAGGATCTGAGCCAGTACAGTGGCTGAATCCACCGTCAAATCACTTCCAAATACGATCATCACGGCCCCCAGCACCACCATTAAAAGAAGCATCCAAAGCGCTCTCTTTTTCTCCTCTTTCTGCTCCCCCGGAAGCGCCTGCCCGCTTTTGGCCATTTTCAAAAGATACAGCAGATATGCAATCATAAGCGCCCAGAGCAGGAGCCCGTCCAGCCGTCCCACCGTATGGTCGGTCAGGCCGATCACTGCCAGCAGCACAGTAATCCCTATAGTAAAAGGAATCTCATATTTTACTGTGGATTTCTGCACCGGAATCACACAGATCACTGCCGTCAATCCCAGGATCACCAACACATTCATAATATTACTGCCTAATACATTGCCGATGGTAATCCCGGCGCTTTCATTCAAAGCCGCCGAAATACTGACAGCCGCCTCCGGAAGGGATGTTCCCATGGCTACAATGGTCAGACCGATCACCAGCTGTGGAACCCCGAACCTGTCCGCTATGCCGGAAGCCCCTTCCACAAACCAGTCCGCCCCTTTCATCAGCAAAACAAACCCTGCCACCAATAATAACAGTTCCCACACAATCTGCATATTTCACCATACCTTTCCGCCCTCAGGCGATGTTCTCGCTGGAGTGTGCCGTAAATTGGGTCCGCCATATAAAAACACCCATACTAAGACGAACCTCCCGGAAACAAAAAAGACCTTTAACACGTATGTGCTAAAAGTCTTGTCCTTTCCTGATACGAAAGCGTGTAACCACGGAGCGCAAGGGCTGCCGGGGTATGTTGATTACACGAAACAACTACTCCCTTTTATCTGTAAAAAAGGTAACACTTCCGATCCCAATTGTCAAGGGCAACTTTCAAAAAAGTTTCCCTTTGCGAAGCAATTTATGGTACAATGACCTTATTCAAGGCATTTCATAAAGGAGATGACACAATGGATTTTCTGATCACTTTTCTGGAGGGACTTATTTCTTTTATCTCTCCATGTATGCTTCCTCTCTTGCCGCTGTATATTTCCTATTTTGCAGGCGGCGCTGACAAAAAGCACAAGGTCCTGGCCCGGGCCTTCAGCTTCGTGGCCGGATTTACTATCGTTTTCAGCCTGCTGGGCCTGTTTGCCGGCACACTAGGAGCATTTTTAAAGCAATATCAGTCTGCTGTCAATATCGTATGCGGTATCATTATCATACTGTTTGGTCTCTCTTATCTGGAGATCATCCGCATACCCATTTTCAAAGGCATGCAGAGCGGCAGAACAGCAGATACCATACTCTCCGCTTTTCTGTTCGGCGTTATCTATTCCGTAAGTCTGACCCCCTGTATAGGTGCGTTTCTGGGGTCAGCACTGATGATGGCATCGGCCTCAGGCACCGCCCTCAGGGGCGTACTGCTGCTGATCACCTACTCCTTGGGTCTGGGAATTCCATTCCTGATTTCCGCTGTATTGATCGAAAAGCTCAATACCACCTTCACTTTCATAAAAAAGCACTATAAAGTGATCAATCTGGTCTGCGGTATTTTCCTGATCCTGGTTGGAATACTAATGATGTTCGGACTGTTGGGTTTTCTTTTATCCCTGTTCTCATAAAGGCGAAGCAAGGAGGTAAAATATGAAGCAAGGTGTTAAATTTTCCATTTTGGCCGTAACCCTTATCCTTTTGATTCTGGCCGCTGTCTGGGGCTACCGCTTCCTGACCGCCAGATATCAGGCACCTGAGCAGCAGACTGCCGATGAAGGAAACGAAGAACAGGCAAAAACTGACCCTGCTCCCGATTTTACGGTTATGGACATGGACGGAAACAGCGTTAATCTATCCGATTATTTCGGCAAACCCATTATTATCAACTTTTGGGCTGCCTGGTGCGGCCCCTGCAAATCCGAGCTTCCGGCATTTGATGCCGCCATCCAAGAATACGGCCAGGAAATCACCTTTCTGATGGTCAATCTCACCGACGGCTTCCGCGACACGGTCTCCGTCGTGACAGATTTCGTGGACGAAAACAATTACAGCTTTCCCGTATATTTCGACACAGAATACAGCGCCGCAATTGCCTACAGGGTATCCTCCATCCCCCTGACAGTACTGATTGACCGGGATGGAAATCTGTATAAATCCCACACAGGTGCCATGAGCGATACGATCCTGGACAAATATATTCAGGAGCTCCTGGAGGATGCCGGCCAATGACTATTATCGGCGCCGGATTTTCGCCAAAATCCGCCTTCGCTCTTAACACCTGCATGCAGGCACGGCTTCACCAAGGAGATTACTATGCAGTACACACATCACTATATCTCACCTCTGGGAGAAATCACACTGGCCAGCGACGGAAATGCCCTGACAGGCCTATGGTTTGACGATCAGAAATATTTCGGCACTACCCTTGCCGAAGGCTTTATACCAAAAGAGCTTCCGGTCTTTGAACAGACCGCTCAATGGCTTGATCTTTACTTCAATGGAAAGAGTCCTGATTTTACCCCGCCTCTTCTATTGAATGCCACCCCATTTCGAATGGCCATATGGAAAATCCTGCTTACTATCCCATACGGACAGACAATGACATATGGACAGATCGCCGGCCTGGCCAAAGCCTCTGCACGGGCGGTGGGCGGCGCTGTCGGCCATAATCCCATCTCTCTGATCATACCCTGCCACAGAGTCATGGGCGCAAACGGAAAGCTCACCGGCTATGCCGGCGGCATTGCCAGGAAAGAAAAGCTTCTGCTCCTAGAACAATCCGGCCACTGTGACGATCTGCCGGGCTGATTTGCAGAAAATATCATGCCGTCAGATCCATTGCACTGACCCGCAAAAAGACCGTATCCCCTGGTTTTATTAAACGTCAGGGAATACGGTCTTTCCGTGTTCCTGCGGAAAAAGGGACTCGAACCCTCACGCCTTGCGACACAGGAACCTAAATCCTGCACGTCTGCCAATTCCGTCATTTCCGCTGATTCCTCGCCTGGGCCGAATTACTGCTTGCACCGAATTCACTGATTCAGTATACACCGGCCTGCATGATTTCCGCCTTCGGCCCTTGAACTGCTCTTGGCGGATCAATAAAAATTATAACCTCACCTGTCTCGATTTGTCAAGTTTCAACTGATCTCCCCGATTTTGCTGATGACATTTCTGTTGATTCGGATCAGAAAATAGGTGCTCATACCCATACTGACCAATTCCGCAATGGGAAACGCCCACCAGATCACGTTTACATTACCGCTGAGGGACAACAGATAAGCAACCGGCAATAGTACGCAGAGCTGTCTGGCAATAGAAACGATCATACTGTATACCCCGTTCCCCAAGGCCTGGAACACGCTTCCCACCACAATACAATACCCGGCAAAACAGAAGCTCAGGCAAATAGTGCGCAGGGCCGGTACGCCAATCTCAAGAAGCTCAGGTGTGGCATTGAACAGCCTGATCAGAGGACCGGGTATTGCTTCCATCACAATCAGGCCCGCCAGCATGATCCATACGGCATACCGAATACTGCTTTTCATGGCCCTGATTACCCGCTCTCTCTTTCCCGCTCCATAATTGTAGGCAATGATGGGCACCATACCATTATTCAGGCCGAATACCGGCATAAAAATGAAGCTCTGCAGTTTAAAATATACTCCAAAAACAGTCTGGGCCGCCCCAAAGCTTTCCAGGATCAAATTCATACCGTAGGTCATTACGGAGCCGATGGCCTGCATTACAATAGAAGGAATTCCGACTTTATATATCTGAGCAATCAGTCTGCCGCGGGGACGAAGGTTTTTAAGGGAGAAACTGATCTCCCGATTAAACTTCAGGTTGAATCCAACGGCCAGCCCTGCGGCTGCGATCTGTCCAAGAACCGTGGCAGTCGCGGCACCGGCAACTCCCATTCTGGGCATTCCGAACAACCCGAAGATCAGCACGGGATCCAGAACCAGATTAATGACAGCGCCCACCCCCTGAGTAATCATGGCATACATTGTCTTACCGGTAGACTGTAAAAGCCGCTCAAAGGTCACCTGCATAAAAACTCCCACACTTGCTGCGCAGCAGATCGTCAGGTACACCGTCCCATACTCCCGCACTTCAGGAATAGCTGTCTGACTGGCAAAAAAAGGTTTGCTGACGAAAATACCGATCAAAGCAAATACAACATAGCTGACCATGGCAATCAATATACCGTTGCCGGCAATGATATTCGCTTTTTCAAATTCCTTTTCCCCCAGTGTGCGGGACAAAAATGCATTGATACCCACTGCAGTTCCCACTGCCACGGCTATCATAAGACTCTGAACCGGAAATGCCAGCGAAACCGCCCTCAATGCATACTCATTGATCTGTGACACAAAAATACTGTCCACGATATTATATAGCGCCTGTACCAGCATGGAAATCATCATGGGCAGCGACATGGAAATCAAAAGCTTGTCTATCGGCATGATTCCCATTTTATTTTCTGACTGTCCTGCTTTCTCTTTCTGCATCAATCCCTCTCTCCCGTTTTCTTCTGTTTTCCGCATTATCTCATTCTTTCCAGATGCTTCTTCCTTCCGCATTGTCTCACTCTTCCCTGATGTCTCTTCCTTCCGCATTATCTCGCTCTTTCCTGATGTCTCTTCCTTCCGCATTGTATCACTCTTTCCTGATGTCTCTTATCCCAGTATTGCGCTGTAAAATGGCGACACAAAAATACCCCTGACTCGCGTCATGGGTATCCGGGTAATTTCTCTTCACTACATTTTCCGATAATGAGACATGGGGGATTCGAACCCCCGACACCTTGATTAAAAGTCAAGTGCTCTACCGACTGAGCTAATGTCCCGAATGAAAACAAGCAGGGCTAGCTGGATTCGAACCAGCGTCTGCAGCAGTCAAAGTGCTGTGCCTTACCGCTTGGCGATAGCCCTGTATCAAAGACCAGGCATGCCACCTGCAATATACTCGTAGAGAAGGGTGGATAAAGGGATTCGAACCCTTGGCCTCCAGAGCCACAATCTGGCGCGCTAA
>CAMWUL010000090.1 GCA_947177445.1 uncultured Lachnospiraceae bacterium
GCTCTCCATGACCGGAATCCTGGTTCTGCGCTTTCTCGCCTCCGCTATAAGCCATCACCTGGAAGTACGCAGGGCGCATATGTCCAATCTCTATTCCTGCATCGTCCAGACCAGGATGCTGAATATGGATTTCTCCCGGATCGACAGTCCGGAGGTGAAAAAGCTGAAGGATCGGATCCGCACGGACAATAACTGGGGCGCCGGAATCAATTCCGTATTCTGGACAGGAAATGCAATTTTGTATGACGTCTTTGAAATAGCAGGCGCAGCAATTCTGGGCGCGCCTGTGGCAGTGTATTTGATACGCTCCGGCAGTCTGACCGCCTGGCTGGTTCTGGCCTTCCTGCTGGCTGTTTCCGTATTCAGTCTGCAGATGCAGACACACTTTCGCAGGCAGGCAGACGCCTATCGATACTCTGACTATAAGGATTCGGCAGATAAGGAAGAACGCTTCTGCTTTTCCTGGGAATTCGCTTTTGCAGATTCCTTCAACTATAAAAACAGCAAGGACATCCGCCTTTATGAAAGCAATCGTCTCATGGAGCGGTGGACAAACGAGGTGCTCTCCCACAAGGGCTTCCGCTCTCTGCTGCTGAAGGGCGCCTGGGGCGACGCGGGCGACAGTTTTTTTTCCGGCATATCGAGAAATGCCATCCTGGGAGCCTCCTACCTGACCGCAGCGCTCATCGCTCTGGCCGAAGGCATCACTGTGGGCAGTGTAGTACGCTTCGCCGGATGTATAAGCAGGCTTCTCACCTCCGCAAAAGGCCTTGCCGACAATCTCTCCTATTTTGCGCTGGCCGCCAGACGACAGCTCAGCACCCTGGAGCTGATCGGACTGGAGGATGAAATGTACAAGGGAAAGCTTCCTGTGGAAAAGCGAAGCGACAACACATATCAGATAGAATTTCGGAATGTGTCATTCCGTTATCCGGGCACGGAGCAGTACGCCCTGAAAAATTTTTCCATGAAACTGAAAATCGGGGAAAAGCTGGCTATAGTAGGCATGAACGGCTCCGGAAAAACTACCATGATCAAGCTGCTGTGCAGGCTCTATGACCCTCAGCAGGGCGAAATTCTGCTCAATGGTGTAGACATCCGAAAATTCCGGCAGGATGAGTACAGCAAATTATTTTCCGTAGTGTTCCAGGACTACACGCTGTTCCCCTTCCGTCTGGCGGAAAATGTGGCGGTAGATCAACGCTGTGACCGGGAGCTTGTACAAAGGTCTCTGGAAAATGCAGGCTTCGGGGATCGGCTTTCCTGCCTGGAGCAGGGAATCGACACCTTTCTGTACAAGGATTACGATGACAGCGGCCTGGAGATCTCCGGCGGCGAGGCTCAGAAAATCGCCATCGCCAGAGCCGTCTACAAGGATGCTCCCTTCATTCTGCTGGACGAGCCCACCGCGACGCTGGATCCTCTGGCGGAATATGATATCTATACAAATTTTGACGGGATCGTGGGAGAAAAGACCGCCATCTACATCTCTCACAGATTGTCCTCCTGCCGGTTCTGCGAAAAGATCGCCGTATTCCACGAGGGCTCCCTGGTCCAGCTGGGCACCCACGAAGAGCTGCTGGCGGACACAGAGGGAAAGTACTGCGAAATGTGGAACGCCCAGGCACAATATTACAAAGACACCGGAATCGTGGTCGAAGGAATATAGACCTCTTTCCCCAATTTACCGCCTACTCAAACTCTCCCTCATGGCGCTTAAAGAAATCAAAGTAAACCCGGACGCCGGAAAGCTGCGTCCATCGCTTCACATCTGCCGGCTCCTCGTCCAGGTCATAGATTCTGGCTCCTCTCATGGACAGCAGAAAGGGAGAGTGCGTAGATATAATAAACTGGCATCCGAAAAAGCGCGCGGAATCCTCCAGAAACCGTAAAAGCTCCTGCTGGCGAAGGGGAGACAGACTGTTCTCCGGCTCGTCCAGCAGGTACAGCCCCTGTTCCTGAATCTTTTCAGAAAAGTAAAGGAAGGCGCTCTCTCCGTTGGAGTGCTCCCTCACATTGTCCATCAGACTGCCTCTCACATACTTGGACTGGGTTCTGCGCCGGGCCTCCGTGACCTTTTTCAGCTTCTCATAATCCTCCAGGGATTTCATCTGAAAATGAGCATATTTGTTTTCCAGGTATTCAGTAAATAAATCCTCTCGCTTTCTGTCAATGCCCTCGTTTAATATTCTCAGATTCAGGACAAAATCAAACACATCGTCGCTGGTGATGATCCGGCTTACCCTTGGAATATCCTCCTGCAGTTCAAAATCACAAATCCGGGTATAATCCTCAAAAAAATTAGAACGGTTATATGGGGTATCCCGCTGAAGTCCAAGCTTCTCCGCAATCACATTCAGCGCAGTGGTTTTGCCGGACCCGTTTCCTCCGTACAGGATCGTCACCGGCTCAAAATCCAGCATCCGCAGTCCCTTTTTGGAAAGCACCTGAAAGGGATAGATCGTATCATAGCAGGTTCTCTTTAAGCGAAAAATAAAATCCGTTTCCCGCTCTGCCTCGGGAAACGAAAAATGCGACAGATAAATCATTATCAAATTCCTCATTCAAGCACGTCGAAGGCAGTCCCCTTAGCCCAGGGACTGCCGATATCGCAGCGTCCATGATGATGCTCGTGGGCGATGAGTCCGCCCTGCCCCTCCACCACCTCCACCCGGATCCGGCTCTCTCCCGCCCGGGTATACCCATCCAAAAGCGCGGTCAGGGCATCTATATCCTTTTCCTGTATACTTGTCTCTTTCATAGCCTCTCTCCTTATAACAGGCATTTTACATCAACTCAGGCCTCCAAGGCAAGGCTTTTCTTACCATATCATTCTTCTCCCGCCAGCAGTGCTCTGGGAGCAATTTTCCTGACCTTCAGGGACATGAGGCAGGCGATCCCGAAAGCCATCAGAATCAATCCCACCCCTGCCGCCGCCATATAGCCTACGGGAACGATAAAGGTGCATTTCACAATGCCGATGGGCCTCAGAAACAGGGCGGTTAACGGATTGATCACCAGACAGCATACCGTCATCCCCACAGCCGTGGATACTGTCACCGCAGGCATAAAGACCAGCGCCGTCTGCAGCACCAGCTGTCCTGTGGTAAAGCCCAATGCCTTT
The DNA here is from genome assembly GCA_947177445.1 of uncultured Lachnospiraceae bacterium. GTDB lineage: Bacteria > Bacillota > Clostridia > Lachnospirales > Lachnospiraceae > Acetatifactor. The sequence continues at coordinate 3,125 of CAMWUL010000090.1, forward strand.
AAAATCCCGTACTCCCGTTTTTTGGAGCTCAGCATGGTCCGGACCAGCAGATACAGCACAAATGCAATCACAAGCACACTCAGCACCAGAATCGCCGCTACAATCATAGTCATAAGGGATACATATACGGAAGCGGCCCCCTCCACCGTAGCCCCAATATTGATCACAGCGTTTACCTGATCCCCAAATTGCTCCTTCACATCTGCGTTAAATCCGTCGATATCCACATCCTTTGCAAGATTCAGATAATAGCTTGCATTCTGCAGGCTTCCCAGCCGTTGGTAGCCCTGTCTTGTAAGCAGACAGTCCTTTCCCAGATTGTTGCTGATCTGTGTAAAACCGGTAATAACAAAATCCGCTTCCTCTCCCTGGGCGGTTATGGTAATCTCATCCCCCAGCTGCAGACCCTTTTCTCCGGCATATTTTGCAGCAATGACAATCTCATTGTCATATCTGGGAAATCTTCCCTCAAACACAATATCCGTATTATTCACATGGGCAAAATCCTCCGACATTGTGACAATAAGCGCGGCGCCGTTTACATGACGCACCTCCAGACTGTTGTACAGATATACCTTTTCGACCCGGCGGTCCGCCATCATTTCCTCCAGAAAGGCTTCCTCTGCTTCAGCACTGATATTGATACAGCTGTCCGCTGTCTCGCCCACAATCAGATTGATAAAGGGATCCATATCGATAATGACATTTCTTGTCATCAGTCCGGAAAACACCAGCACAAGGGAAAGCACCAGCATGGTAAAGCATATGGTCACATTGTGCCGTATCCCTGAAAGCGTTGTCTTAAGCGCAAGAGCCAGCTGAAGCGGCGCCCCCGTCTTTTCCAGCGGAAGATGGTCCCGCTTGAAATTATGAGTGGCAACTCCCTGTCGAAACGCCGTAACCGGCTCTGTCCGCCCGATCCTGCGCGAGGAAAACCACACGGCCAGCGCCACGGCGCCCCCCAGAATGCCCAGGGTCATCAAAAAGGGAACCGGCAGGAAACGAATCCTGTAGGGAATCCCTGTCTGAGAGATCATCATGGTATTAATGAATGGAAACACAAGATAGGAAATACCAGTCCCCGTCAGAGCCGCCAGCAATGAAAGCCCCAGCAGCTGTACCTGCAGGGCTCCTTTCAGCTGGCGGCTGGTATAGCCTATGGCCTTCAGAGCTCCCAGGTTTTTCATATTTTCCTGAATATAATTGATGATGTTTGATCCGATCACGATCAGTGCAATCAGAAGGATAAAAAAGGCCATGGCGCTCAGAATGCCCGAACAGATCATCTGGGAGATATAACGGGATTGGGAAACCAGCGCATAGGAATTGCTGACAGACCGCGCCTGAGGAAAACGGAAGGACACCGCATTCTTCAGCGCCGCCTCAAAATCCTCGCTTTCCGTCCGGTCGTTGAGCCGCACCGAACAAAGGGTGGATTTCGGCGCGTATCCCAGTTCCTCCAGCTCATCGTATTTATCCCTTGTCAGAATCAACTGACACATGGCGCAATTATGAGAGCCTGCCATAACGCTGTTGAAAAAGCCGCAGACCTTGTATGAGACCTCCTGACTTCCGATGGAGACCTGGATAGTCTTCCCGATCTCTATCTCCTCTGACCGGTACAGAACAGGCATATAGATGCCGCTTTGAATATCGCCCTCCTCCAGGATCTCCACCCTGCCCACAGACCGGGAAAGCGCCGTCTCCTTATCCAAAAACACCAGCTCCGAATTCACTTCGCCCCCATTGTACGCAAACATACCTACCATGTGCATAGCCTCGTCCATGGAATAATCGGCGGTCCTCCGGTCTTCCTCCAGAGTTTTTTCCAGAAAGTCCCGCAGCTGTGCGCTGTCACCGTCCACGGCCAGGGTCACATGCTCTGCGTGAAGCCGCTCATGGCATCGGTCAAAATTCTGTTTATAATCCAGGGACAGCATCAGCCACAGGTTGAGCATCAAAGCCGCCAGCAGGATCAGCGCCACAATGGCCGTTGTCTGGCCCTTCGCTTTCCGCAGATTGGCGCCTGCAAGAAGAACAAACTTTTTCATTCCGACTCCTTTCCGGCCTACCAGCCCATCTCCGAAAGAAAGGCCGCCAGCTTCCGATGCCTTTCCTGATCCTGGTGAACATAGGCCCCCAGCTCGCACTCTCCCAGAACCACGCCGTCCTTCAGATACAAAATGCGGTTGCCCCGCCGGGCAGATCTCATGTCATGAGTCACCATAACAATGCTCTGTCCTGCCTGGTTAAAGCGGGTCAGCGTATCCAGCACATCCAGACCGGTTTTGGAATTAAGCGCTCCCGTAGGCTCATCCGCAAAAAGAATCTCCGGTTCATTGATCAACGCCCGAACGATTCCCACCCGCTGGGCCTCGCCTCCGGAAATCTGTGCGGGAAACTTCTTCCAGGTCTCTTTCGAAATCCCTACCGCCGAAAACAGCTCCTCCGCTCTGGCCGCCAGCGCCTTTTTATTCCTGCTTACCAGAAGCCCTGCCGCCAGCACATTATCCATCACCGACATCCCGTCTATCAGATGGATCTGCTGAAATACAAACCCACAATGCTCCCGACGGAATACGGCAAGCCCGTCCTGACTCAGGCCGGAGATCACCTGATCCCCAAAGGAAATCGTCCCCAGCGATGGTGTGTCCATCCCGGAAAGCGCATACAGCAGTGTGGATTTCCCTGCCCCGCTGGCTCCCATAATCACAGTGAAATCTCCCCGGTACAGCTCCAGATCGATATTTTTCAGAACGTGTGAAAGTCTTCCTCCGCTGGAAAAGGATTTGCTCAGACAGTCCGCCTTTAACAATACATTCTTCATATGGAACCTCCTTTTTACACGCTCTATCTTATCCCTCCCTTCCTTAAATGTCTTTACGCAGTCCTTAACGAATTCTTAAATCTCCTGCTCCCGATTCTCCTGCGCTGTGCTGCCGCTCAGGGCTATCAGCACGGTCACCCTCAAACCGTTTTTCCCGTTTTCCAGGATAAGCTCCCCCTGCATTTCCTTCATAAAATGATCCGAAATATAAAGTCCCAGCCCCGCTCCCTCCAGGTTTTCCGCGTTGCTCCCCCGCATATACTTCTCCTTCAAAAGCGGCAGCTCCTGACTGTCCACGCCTCCGCCGTAATCCTCTACTGTCACTGCCAGCCGGTTTCCTCTCCTGCATACCGTCACATTGATTTCCGTGTTCCCGTATTTATAGGAGTTTGCAAAAATATTATCAAATACCTGCTGAAGACGAAGTCTGTCCCCATACAGAATAAAATCAGGAATAGCCGGCAGAGCAGCCCGGTGAAGATAATCGGCGTTTTCCAGAAGCTCCTTCAGAATGCCGCTTTCCAGATCCTCGGGCCTCACGGAAAGCTGCTGCAGCTCCTCCAGCGTTGCCGAAAACAGATTTGAGATCAGACTGTCGATCTGATCCGCCTTCCGGATAATCCGGGTATAGTTCTCTCTTACCCTTTCATCCCCGGCCAGCGCCGCGCCTACCTCGGAAGCCGCCTTAATGCTGGCCACAGGTGTTCTGATATCGTGGGAAAGCTTTGCCGTCAGCTCCTTTTTGGCCGCATTGGCCTCGGCTTCCGCCCTTCTGGCCCGCTTCAGCTCCTGGCGCATGATATCAAAGCTTTCCGTAAACGCGCCGAAAAGGTTCTGTCGGTCCATCTCCAGGGGAAAATCCAGATTTCCCCCGGCGATCCGTTCTGCAAATCCCTTCAGCCGTTGAAAGGGCTTCACCATGACCCGGTGCAGATAGATGAAATAGCCGGCGCAAAGTCCCCACTGCACCAGCACAGCCGCGCACAAAAGAATAATGCAGGCCTGCTTCCGCCGCCGAAAGACCTGCACACTGTCGTTATATATAAGAACTTTCCCCACCGCAGCACCGTCCTTTTGGATGTCCAGAATGGTATCCCGGTGGATCACCGCCGCATTCACACTTTCACTGAGTCCCCTTCTGGTTTGGAACAGCACTTTTCCATCCGAATTCAGCACTGCATAATCCAACCTGGTCCGGGGCCCGCCATCTGCCTCCGCTTCCTCATCTTCCGGCCTGCGAGCCTGATCACCGATGTTAACCCGATCCCCTGTCTTAGCCTGATCACCGGCGTTAACCCGATCCCCTGTCTTAGCCTGATCCGGCTCAGAGTACCCGTTTTCCAGGTTTTCCCAATTCTCTTCTATCCATCGGACCGTCTCGTTGATCAGCACGGCGTCCTGCCTGTCCTCCGGATCCGTCAGCGCAAAATAAAAAATCACCGCAGCCTCCAGCACAGACAAAAACGCCAGTGCCGTCAAAATCCCCCGCACCCTCATAGGTTAAACCTTCCTTTCCGGTCCCGCCGGTCTGCTGAACCGGTAACCGTCCCCCCAGACGGTAATAATATACTGCGGGTTTCCGGGACTTGGCTCAATGGCCTCACGCAGTCTGCGGATATGCACATTTAAGGTACCGTCCCCTGTAAATTTATCCTCCCAGACCCTTTCAAACAGCTCCCCTTTGGAAACCACTCTGTTCTCATTTTTGATCAGGTATGACAGCAAACGGAATTCCAGCGCCGTGAGCCGCACTGCACTGCCCTCCACATATACCTGCCTGGCATTAAAATCCACTCTCAGCCGCCCGTCGGAATACTCCCCGTCCGCCGTTTTTCCCGTACCTGCACCAAAGCGCTTCAGCACCGCCTGTACCCTTGCCAGCAGCACTCCCAATGAATAAGGCTTTTGCACATAATCATCGCCGCCGATGTGAAACGCAATAATTTTGTCGTCATCGCTTGTCCGGGCAGAAATAAAAATAATAGGGATTTCCGTTTTTTCACGAAGCTCCCTGCACAGCTCAAAACCGCTTCCGTCCCCTAAATTAATATCCAGCAAAAGCAGACCGGCTCCGTTTCCCTCAAAGAACTCCCGGCACTGGGACGCACTGTATACCACAGCCGTCTTTACGCCGAACAGATTAAAATATTCTGCCGTGCTGTCCGCCAGCATTTTTTCGTCATCGATAATCAGACAGTCATAATTCATGGTTATAGCTCCCCGCCTGTCCCATGAGCTCCTTCAGCTCCTGCAGCAGCTCCAGATCCGACTGCTGTACCCGGATATTCGCCGTGAGAGGCTCTTCCCCCGGACGTGTCACCGTAAATTCCATAACCGTACCCTCTTCAATCGGCCTGGAAAAAACAGTCCGTAAAAAAGCCTCAAATTTAGGATGATTTTCGTTAAAGCGCTTTCTGGCGCTCATCAGTTTAAAAATAGATGCCGCGTTCATGTGTATCCTTTCCGAAATAATGGTATAAGCATGGTATTATATTTCATTCTCTCTGTCAAGCAGTTACAAGTTTCCTATTTTCTTACCTGTAAAATTGGTGTATACTGATCACAAGGATTCTGCAGGAAAAGCCGCAGACAGAAATCAAGGAGGGATATTACATGGAAAAAATCGCAAGCTTTACCATAGACCATATCCGGCTTCAGCCCGGCGTCTATGTTTCCCGCCGGGATACCGTGGGAAATGAGGTGATCACCACCTTCGATCTGCGCATGACCAGCCCCAACGAAGAGCCGGTGATGAACACCGCGGAAATGCACACGATCGAGCATCTGGGAGCCACCTTTCTGAGAAATCATTCCGTATTCGGCGCCAGGACAATTTACTTCGGCCCCATGGGCTGCCGCACCGGCTTTTACCTGCTGCTGGCAGGCGCATATGAATCGAAGGATATTGTGTCCCTGATCACCGAAATGTATGAATTTATCCGGGATTTCCAGGGACAGGTGCCTGGAGCGGATCCCAAAGACTGCGGCAATTATCTGGATATGAACCTGGGAATGGCCAATTATCTGGCTAAACGCTACCTGGACAATGTGCTGTACCAGATCGACGAAAGCCGTCTGGTTTATCCCCAATAGGAGGTGCCTGTATGAACAAAATCGGAATTATCGGAGCCATGGAGCTTGAGGTGGAACAGCTGAAATCAGAAATGACCGTGGATACCATCAGCAAAAAAGCAGGCATGGATTTCTATGAAGGAGTCCTGAACGGAACACGGGTGGTGGTGGTGCGAAGCGGCGTAGGCAAGGTGAATGCCGCACTGTGCACCCAGATCCTGGCAGATCAATTTGAGGTTACACACATTATCAATACCGGCGTGGCCGGGTCGCTGAACGCCGCCCTTGATATCGGCGATATCCTGATCTCCACGGACGCCCTTCACCACGACGTGGATGCCACGATCTTCGGCTACCGCCCCGGCGAGGTTCCTCAGCTGGGTATTCGGGAATTTCCCGCAAGCCGGGAGCTGGCACAGGCGGCAAAGGATGCCTGTGAAAAAGTAAATCCCGACATTCACGCAGTACTGGGCCGGGTGGTCAGCGGAGACCAGTTTATCTCCGACAAGACTGTAAAGGAGCGTCTGATCCAAGAATTTCAGGGAGACTGTACCGAAATGGAAGGAGCTTCCATTGCCCAGGGGGCATATCTCAACGATATTCCCTTCGTTATCATCCGTGCCATCTCCGACAAGGCAGACGACAGCGCACAGATGGATTACCCCGTTTTCGAAGCCGCCGCTGCAAAGCACTCTGCGGCTCTGGTCCGGGAAATGGCAGGGCGGCTCTCATGAGCCGCCCTTTTTGAGTTTTGCTTAGTCAAAAATCCAGTCCTTTTCATTTGTTCCCGGGAAAAATTCCTCTGCTATCCTTTTTGCGCTGTCACACCATCCCACATTGCCCACATACTCCATAAAGTGATCCTTATGATGAAATTCCGTATTCGCATCGTCCCATTTGTAGATCTTTTGAAAAATCTTGCTGAGCTTCAGCTCCATATACAGGGCCTCCGAGCTTGCCGCGTCATATGCATGAGAAAAGTACTTGACGCAGAACGTTTCCATACTTACCCCGGCTTCCTCTGTCACAAATTTTTGCAGACAGTCCAAATAAGGCGCACTGTTACTCTGAACAAGCAATCCCATTACAAAAAACTGATACTCCATTCCGGGCTCATATTTCCGGTCCACATCAGGCCCATAGCCCATGATAAACTGGTTAAACCTCTGTTTATATCCCTCATACTCTGCCACGGAATATACGCCGGTGCTGCTCCGCCGGGCATGTACATCATAGTCCTCCAGCAATTGCAGAACCATTCTCGAATGATTCTTCATCTGCCGAATCATTGCCTCCGCCTCTGTCAGCTGTAAAAGAAATCCTTCTTCTCCGCTGTGCAAATGGCCGGGAATCACCCCCGTTTTAATTTTCTGTCCGTAGCACAGCATCATTAATACAGCGCTCTGAATCCGGCGGGTCTGCTCCGTGAGAATATCCAGATTTTTAAAGTTGCCGTATGGGCGGTTATAGTAGGAAAAAAAGCGGTCCAGCTCGCTGACATAGCCTTCATTTCCAAAGGCCTTCGCTTTTTCCAGGGCGCTTGCATACCAGCGCCCGGCCTGCTCCCGGTCAAAGGGAATGCCGTCAATGCCGGTATCATACCGGATACCCAGAAGGAAATCCATTTTCCAGTGTTTTGTGTCAGCTTTCAAGGCTTCTTCAAGATTTTGCAGGTTCGCCTGGCACGGACTGTCCGAATAAGCCTTCCAGGCCTGTTCCACCTGTCTTTCCTCCGGTGTTTTCGCTGCTTCCGCTTCTTCCAGGGCTTTTCTTTCCTTTTCTGCCGCCGCGTTCCTCTTCCACTTTTTATAAAAGTGAATTACCACACCAATAATGACAATCAATAACAATAATTCCATATTATACCTCCTGTGTTTTCCGCTGTTGCGCAGCTCCTCTGCCCAAGCTTTACCAATAAAAATATCCGCTGGCAGTGTTGGCGCTGTAGCCCATGACCCCCATGGTGATATCCTCATCCCGAATCGTTGTCATGTCGCCGTCTTCCTCACAGATATAATCCGCGGAATGGATTCCCACGGCAAGCCTGTGATAAGTATGATTATAGGGACCCTGTATGGTATAGGGCATATTGGCGGCAGAGAAAAAGGAGCTCTTCTCTTCCTGTATGTACCCCTCTCCATCGTCACAGCCTTCGGCGCCGTCCTGCCCCTCAGCCACATAGACAGGCATCCGTTTAGGTGTATAATCCACATTTGCATCCATTAGCCTGGCAGATGCCTCCGGATTCTCCATATGGTCAAAGGCTGTCCGCTTCAGATAGCTCGCGGCCAGGGCGTTTCCCTGCTCCAGCGCTTTTTCCAGGCAGTCCCGGGCCATGGACAGGTGACCCGGAATCGATCCGCCAAGCTCATAGATATAATACAATGCCATAGCGATCTGCCGGGAGCCGTCCGGATCCTTTCCCTCCCGGATTTTCTTTTGCACATCCTCCACGCAGGGCCCCATCTGCCCTTCCAGAAACTGCATAAACGAAGGATTTCCCGTTCCGGCCCGGCGAAGCTCCTCCAGCTTGGCTGCCGCGGCCTCCGAGCCGTTCCCGCCTGCGGCCCAGGCCTGGGCAAAAATCTGTACGGCATCCGGCTTTTTCGTCTGATAATGGATCAGTGCGATCTGCAAAAGCGCCTGGGAATGGCCGTGTCTGGCCGGGTTGGAAAGCAGCGCCTCCGCCCGCGCAAAGTCCCGGGGCGCGCCTCCCCTTCCCTGAAAATACAGGCCCCCCAGCATCGCCTGAGCCCCCTGTACATCCCTGTTTTCCGGATCCTCCTTCACAAGGGCATCCAAAAGCTGACGCCTCCTGACAAAATCACGGGTGGATGCCGCTTCGCAAAACATTTTTTCTATCTCTCCTTTGGTCAATCCGCTATCCTCCTTTGTTCCGCCTGACTGCAGCTGAATTTTTTCCATTCTAGTACTTCTGCTGGACTTCGGCAACAATGTGAACTTTAACATTTATTTTCGAGCAGTTGTTAAAGTTTACCTGGTTGCAAGTAGAATTTAACATACTATAATAAAAAGAGCGAACAACAACGAAAAAGCGAAGAGCAGAAAGGCATTAAGATGAACCAGGCGGAAGAACAGCGTAAAAAACAGGAATCGGAAATTCTGAGACTTCTGGAAAGAGACCCTCAAAAGGGCATGGCAATGGCAATAGAGCACTACACGGGCCTGATCTGGACAGTGGCCGGTCAGTACCTGTCAAATCCCGAGGATATCAAGGAATGTGTCAACGACACCTTCCTTGAGCTTTTTCTTCACAGAAATCGGTATGACAGCGACAGAGGAAGCCTGGCTGTATTCTTAGGAGGAATTGCCAGAAACCGGGCCGTGAGCCTTTACCGAAAAAACAGGCGGCATGAGTCCCGGGAGCTGTCCGAAAACTGCATTGATTCCAAAAACGATTACCTGCAGACGGAAGACCGGCTGGATCTGGATCAGGCCATCAATACGCTGAAGCCGGAGGATGCGGAAATCATCCGCCTGCACTATTACAACGGCATGTCCGTGCAGGAGATTGCCGCTTCTATGAATCTGCCCTACGAGACCGTAAAAAAGCGGCATCAGCGAAGTCTCGCAAAAATGCGGCTCCTGCTGCTGACCGTTTTGATTCTGCTCTTGGCGGCGGGCCTGATTGCATGTGCTTATGCAATATTGCAGCACTTCGGCGTCATTCCGGGCTATGGGGTCAACAAAAGCGACACTATACCCTTCTATGTGCTGGAGGAAACGGTGACCGCAGAGGGTGAAGAAGCTTTCACACAGCTCACCAACGCTGTAATGTCGGAGGATACCCTGGTTCTGACTGTGATAATGGAATTAAAAGATCCGCGGTATAAGACTTACGTCCGCGGCGACGACATTCAGGACGAGACATTCAGGACGGAGCCCACGATCTATAAGCCCTGTCTCATTTTGGAGGATGGGACCGTTTATTCTGAACTATACCTTGTTTCCACGGGCCCTGCCAGCATGGACGATATGGACGACATGAGCCGCAAAAAGATTGAAATCATATTTGAACCCATGGATCCGATTCCGTGGGGAAACGATCCTGTGCCAATGACTCTGAAGTTTTCGGACATAGAGCTTCCCTTTGTATTTTCGCCGATCCAAGAGGCCCCTCTGGAAGAATACAGCTATGAACTAACGGATCAGGGCGGTGTGCTGGCAATTCCCAGCCTGGAAAACGGGCGGCTGTATGTGGAAATCTATCCCCTGAACTGCGGTATGTACAAAATAGAGCCCGGACTGATCCGATGTCACGACGAAACAATCGGAGGACCCAGGGAAGATATCCGGGCTGTGGGGCCTGACGGAAACGTGCTGACAGGGACATGCCTTTTCTATTCTCCCCACAGCAGCCACGCTTTCTTCCGATGGGATTTCGGTCCGGCACAGGCCGGGGAATATGTCCTGGAGATTCCGTATGTCTACCAGACCGCCCCTGTTCCGGAGGATTTTTTTCTCACTGTTTCGGATGATGATCCCCATATTGGACTGCGCCTGGAAATTCCCGGAAGCGTCCTCACTATTACATCCTACACTTCCGAAGTACCGGAAGGAACAGACTTTGAGCCTTTCGGAGAAGGCAACGAACACCTTCAGCGTTTTCTTCTCTTTGATGTGGAAACAGAGGATGCCGACAGAATCCTTACAAGCTTTGCTCCCTGTGCGCATGTAACCACGGAAAGCGACGGACAACCACATTACGGTATATACGGATCTCTTTATAAAATATCAGGATCCCAAAAAAGCTATCTTGGAAAACACTTTCAACTTCCGGAGGGCTACGAAAAGAGCCCCGTGGAAATTTTCAGCGATGCACGGAGCCTTGTCACCTACCGCTGGAACCATTCCTTCTCACTGACCCTCCATGTGACCGAAGAAGAAAAATAAATAATATCATGTCAGCAGGAAATCAAGCGGCTGCGAAGCAGACATTTGATTTCACCTGACATGATAAATAGCGCCTCCGTCCGCACAAGCAGTTGTTAAAGTTTACCTGGTTGCAAGTAGAATTTAACATACTATAATAAAA
>CAMWUL010000091.1 GCA_947177445.1 uncultured Lachnospiraceae bacterium
CATCTTTCCCGCAGTAAGCCTTATGTTGCTGGTGCTAACTTAATGACATTGCCCCGTGAAGAGTAACCCGTGAACAGCAACAATGGACTTTAACCTTTCGTTTTGACAATTATTTTCTGGTGGCTATTACGATAAAAAAATGTTATCATAATAGACGCAAACTGCAGTGCGGCAGGAGGAAAATATGACTCTGGAAAATAAATTAGGTATTAACAATTCAGCAGAACTTGCGAGGGAAGAAGAAAAAATAAGCAAGCTCAAAGCAATGAAATTGTATGAGAACAGCATTGTTGAAGACCATGAGGTCGGGAAATTTTCAGGACTATCCAAAATCCATGCATTTCTGTTTGATGAAATATATGATTTCGCAGGAAAGGTAAGGATAGTAAATTTAGCAAAAGGGAATTTTAGATTTGCACCTGTAATGTATTTGGAGGCTGCTCTAAAACATATTGATGATATGCCGCAATCCACATATGATGAAATCATTGAAAAATATGTGGAAATGAACATTGCTCATCCATTTAGAGAAGGAAATGGGAGAAGTACAAGAATATGGCTTGATATGATTCTAAAAAAGGAATTAAAGCTGGTTGTAGACTGGAATAAAGTTGAGAAAGAAGATTATTTACTTGCTATGGAGAGAAGTCCGATAAAGGATGTGGAAATAAAGATTTTACTTAAGAACGCATTAACCGATCAGATAGACAATAGAGAAGTATACATGAAAGGTATCGACGCAAGTTATTATTATGAGGGATACAATACCTATAAGTCGGAAGATTTGTAGGTCAGCCTCCATCTGACAGCCGGAAGTCAACCGGTTATGTTAACAGACTCAGGATCCGTTTTCATATTGCGGAGGCGGTCCATGTTCATGCCGCGTTTTACCCCCGCCGGGTACCGGCTCCGGTTCTGATAATACTGGAGCGGTTTTTTATATAAGAGCCGAAATCAAGACTTTGAGATCATTAAAAATACAGACAGGAATTACGTCATCAAAGCGATACTGACAAGTTCCGTTCCCGTTCTCAAAGTCATAAACATTTACAGTTTGTGTTCCTGGGTTTATAATCCAGTATTCCCGAACTCCGGCAGTGCGGTATTTAAAAAGTTTGATGCCATAATCCATTTGTTGGGACGAAGGAGACACGATTTCTATAATCCAGTCAGGAGCTCCGTTGCATCCCTTGTCATTAATCTTGTCTTTATTACATATCACGGAAATGTCGGGCTCTACATAGTTCCGGTCATCCTCATTCAGGAAGACGGCAAATGGAGCGGCAAATACTTCGCAGTTTCCGCCTTTCTTCTCTATATGACTTAGTATTTGGTGACTCAACTTAATAACAAGTCTTTGGTGTATCGTTCTTGGCGGGGCCATCATATATATATGCCCGTCTATCAGTTCTGCCCTCTGGCCATCCGGCAGGGCGTAGATGTCATCCAGTGTGTAGTTTTTTTCTTGTGTCAATGCCATAAGTATTGATCCTTTCTGCTCTTAATTGAACATGGATACATTTGGATAAACTATCATAATATATTTATCAGGACTGGAGGCTCTCTGCAAGAGCTCCAGCCCACGATTTATATATAGCAGTAAATAATACGTATGTCAATAACAGACGGGGAAATTACCTGTCAGCGATTTCTTCCCGGTCCGGGATGGATGCCGAAGCTCCCGGGCGCTGAACCACGATTCCTACCCCACAACAGCTATCTTCTTCATACCGCCTCCGCATTTCCCAAATGTGGTATTTTTCCACAATACTGTTAGTTGCTCTCAGCGCCTGTGATCTCCGCGCCCAGGTACTTACAGCGAAGCGTGATTCCTCCTGCCTCCGGAAAGAAAGAAATTCTATCCTTCTTCACCTGGGATCCGTCATCCTCTGCCACCGCGATTTCCTGGCCGTCCACTACTACCTTCAAAGTGATTACCGTATTATCATCATTGTTATCCACCGTAAACTGAATCTGGTGAGGCTTTCCGTCACCTAAAGGCCAGTCGTAAATACCGAACACATCGTCATAACCGGATCTTCCCAGCGCAAACTGGTTCATATCTCCCCAAGAGGTGATACAATAACCCGCCTGGCCTTCCTCGCCCTCTACATAAGCGGATCCCGCAAAATTAGATCTCACCAGGCATAAAAACTCAGTATCCCACCAGGTGCCGTCCTCCTCCGAAACATCTGCGGCAATCTCTGTCAGCTGAAGAGTGAATTTTACTGTCACATCCTGAAATTCCTCATTGAGCCTGACCGCACAGAAATCACCGTAATATGCATTATTAAAGGTCAGCTTATCCCCTGTAAGCGTATAATCGCCTCCATCGTCCTCCCATTTGGAAGCATCGGACATATACTCAGCCAAATCTACCTCCTGAATATCGGAACCACCCTTGGCCTGGTCCCCCTGCCCGCCGCAGCCGCCCAGTAATAAGGAAAATACCGCCATTGCCGCCGCCAGCTTCCCCAATCTGCTTCCTCTTGCGCTCTTCAGTCCTCCTGCATAAATTTCCTTTCGCTTCATTGCCTTTCTTCCGTTCATTCTCTTACCCTCCTGTCTGTTCTTTGTTTTTATGTTCTTTGTACTTACAGGTGAATTCTCTCCGTCCCCCGGCTTTCCTCCACAATCACTCTCATTTTGCTGCTGGAAAAGCTTCCCGCCTCCTGACAGTATCCCACCATGCCCCAGGGATGTGTGTCGTCTTTTGCAGACACTGCCTCCTCCCCGTTGATTAACAAGGTAAGACTTTCGCCTCTGCACACCGCCTCCAGCTCGTAAGGCGTATCGTATTTCCAATCATAAGGCACTGACTTCAGCACTCTGCGTCCATGGTCATGACAGCAGATTCTCACCTCGCCTGCTCTGCCAAAGCCAAGAGAATAATATTGCTCCGCTCCTCTGGCCCGGACGGCCACCTCCTTTCCCTCACCCTCCAGCACCGTAATATCCGTGCGCAGAATCACATCTCGGGTATAATAGCTGCCCGTAAAAGCCTGACCCGGTTCCGATGCCTCCGCCACCAACCTTCCATCCACGATTCTGCCCCGGCACTGATTCCAGGAAAACGGCGTAAGCTGACGGAATTCCTCTTCCTGCATCTCCATGGCAATGGAATAATCCGCACCTCCGGTCACCGTAAACTCGTCCAGATATATGTGCCCGAACACTCTCCGGCTCGTCTCCTCTGGCGTATACAGCAAAAATCCCAATTCTGCCGCCTGATCTCCCTCCAAATCGGGAACCGCAAAGGAAAGCGAATTCCACTGGTCCTCCTTCAGCTCCAGCTCTTCCCCATAGATATACCGGTCCCTCATGGCGGCGCGCACATAAGGCTTCACACAGAGCCTTCCCGGGATCCACAGCTCCGGAAACAGCTGTACCGAAAACAGCTGACCGCTGTATACCGTCGGTGAAAATACCGGCTGATACCTTTCATCGTCAAAATCCTTCCGTCGGTAAAAAGGTTTGTAATAAACATGACACTGATCCCCGGGCAAAATCCGATCCACAATGATTTCCAGGCTTCCCTCTCCACAAAAAGCACGTTCCCGGGAATGCTGTTTCATAAACCGGATCTGGTTGGAAAGGCGGATCCCGTGGGTGGAGCCGGGCAGTTCAAAATCCAGCAGAAGCTCGCCGTCTCTTGCCCTTCGCACATTGGACGGCATCTCCTCCCCTGTCAGCAGGCAGGCCGTGGCCGCCAGATCCTTTACATAGGAGGGCACATCTATAATATTCAGATATCCCGAGATTCCGGAAGTTATCACGATGTCATTCACCGGCCCGCGATACCTGCTTCCAATTCCTTCCAGGCCGTAAAACACTCCCGCAATGGTTCCCACGTTCCCTGCGTTGCAGTCCGTGTCCCAGCCGCACATAGAGGCGATCTCCACCGTCCTGTTAAAATCTCCCTGTCCGTAGAGCAAAGCCAAGATGCAGACTCCCGCATTGGGTATAATATGGCATACTCCTCCATATCTGTCGTAACCCCAGTTTTCCAGGAGAAATCTCATACACTTTCGAAAATCTCCCGGATGCCGTCGGTAAAACTCCCTTACGGCCAGCACTACCTTGGCATATTCACAATTCTCCGGAATCTGGCTAAGCCCTGCGTCAATCACCGCCTCCATGCTTCGGGCGCAAAAGGCTTCGGCGATGCAGGCGCTGATAAACGCCGCTCCATGCAGTCCGCTGCTGTCATGGGAAACGCTTGCCGCAGTCCTGGCGTATTCCGCCGCCCGATCCGGCCTTCCGGGCCAGATCAGCCCCCAGGTATCCACGAAGATCTGTCCGCCGATCTGCTCTGCAGCCTCTGTTCCGTTGGTCTCGGCGCTTCCTGACAGGGGCGCCGGAATCCCCTTCTTCAAATTCATGTATGCCGTATGTTCCGTACTGACTCCACAGCCTCCCCACCAGAACATACCAATTCCGTTTCTGGTATAATTCAGCCATGCCCGGCCCGCCATATCCGGCGTAAATTCTTTTCTTACCCCTGCATCCGTGAGCCCTCTTAAGAAATACACCGGGCCGTTTACATCATCGTCCGCCGCAAAATTTCTGTAGTCCTTCAAATATCCTGTGATTTCACCGTACACCTTTGCTATCCTGTCAAAATCCCAGGCCTCCGGCTCCACAGGGGCCCCCAGGCGTATTCCGATGTTCATTCCCAGAAAGCCCGCATACATTTTTTCCAGAAAATCCTTTGTCAAACCTCCACCTCTCTCCACATCATACAACAATCAGCTCTCCCAGCCTTCGTGCCGTCTCCGGTATGGTCAGCTCTGCGGTGAACTGCAGACAGGTTCCGGAAGGGTGGGCCGTCCGCTCAATCCATCCTCCGGGAATGCTCTCCGCTCCGCCGCGGGCTCCCAGTATGGCGCCCACAATGGCTGTAATGGTATCTGCGTCCCGTCCGAAATTGCCTCCCAAAAAGCATCCCAATCGAAAATTTCCCTTCGCCAGAAGCAGTATGCCGAAGGCTGCCGCCACTGCCTCCGCTGACGCCGCCTTGTACTCGCATCTGAGCAGATCATGCAGCTCCATCCAGCAGCGGAAAAAGTCTCTCTCGTTTTTGTCCGCCAGCTCCCGGGTCTGCTCCAGGCTGTATCGCAGCCAGGTATCCGCCGGAATGACTCTCAGGGCCTGCTCCAGAATCTCATCATCCGTCCCATCCGCCATGGCTGCCGATACCCCGGCGGCCACCGCCTGAGCCGCCCAGATTCCATCCCCGCTGTGGCTCACCTGAGCGTCCCGAAGCGCAAGCTGCGCCGCCCTCTCCGGATCTCCGGCACAGACAATGCCCACCGGCGCAATCCGCATGGCTGCGCCGTCACTCATGGCATAGGCATTATAAATCCCGGTCCAAGGCGCATGCAGCCCTTTTTTCAGATTGCTTACAGCCTCTCTTTCACTGGCTCCGCCTCTGGGGAAATCATCCTGGGACATGATATATTTCTTCCACCCTTCCTCAAAATCGGCCACCGAGGGATCTCCCCGGTGTTCGATCAGCATTACAGCCGTAAAAAGGGCAAATTCTGTATCATCCGTGCTCCAGGTCTTCCCCGGAGCAAAGTCCGTCATCATCCCATAGGTCAGATGGTTCTCGGGCACCCTGCCTGCATCCCCGAAGGCATCTCCTATGGCCAGGCCCGCCAATGCCCCCAGGGCTTTATCCTGTTTTCTTTTCTCGTCCGCCGCCAGTTCCTCTCTGCTGATCATTTGCGTCTCTCCTCCCTTTTCTGCAGCCGCCGCTTCTGGCTGCCTTCACTGCTTTTGCCTGCACTTACTGCTTCTGCCTGCGTGCTCATTCTTCTCCGTTCTCCACTGTTTCCGCCGCTCCCCGGTCTGCCCGATTTTGTGAAAGCAGCCATTCATATAAATCCTCCCTGGCATAGACTGTGGTCCATGTGTCATGGGAAAGATACGGATAGACTGTCACTTTAAAATACTCATATCCCTGGCTGTAGGCTTCCTCCACGATCCTGTTTACATTGGAGAAGGCCACCGTGTCGTCCTGGGCTCCATGAAACATCCATACCGGCAGATCCAGAATACCGGAAAAATCATAGCTGTTGGTTCGCCCGCACACCACGGCAATAGCCGCAAAGGTATCCGGCATGGCCAGCGCCTGCTTCCAGGTACACCTTCCTCCCATGGACAGGCCTGTGGCGTACACTCTGTCCGGATCGATCCGGTACTTCTCCATATTTTCCTCGATAAACAGCTTCAGCTTTCCTTCCTCCACATCCGTGTCCGCCCAATGGGAATCCTCCGGACATTGAGGGGCGATCACAATAGCCTCCGGACGCCCTCCGTTCACAATATACCTGGGAACACCGTAAGCCATCAGCTTTGACAGATCATCCCCCTTTTCTCCGATTCCATGGAAGAAATAAATCACCGGCCATTTCACTGCACTATCCTCCGGATCATATCCCGGCGGAAGATAAAGCAGATAATCATAATACTCATTCTGCCCTGTGACCGCTTCAAGAGGCTCCGATTCGGTCTGTCCTTCCGGCTGTCCTGCCCCCTTTCCGGAAGGTCTTCTCACCTCCCGGTTTCCGGCCAGAACCTCCATGGAAATCTTTTGTCCCCGGTAGGTATAAGTGATCTCCGTCAGCCTGCCGGGTACGTTGGCCGCCAGTGCGTCTGCCAGCTTACGGAATTCCTTACCGCTGACAAGGCTTCCGTCTTCCCCGTTTGGATAGAGTGCCGCAAATGCATCCATATTCCCCGCCTCTCCAATATCTTTTTCATCCCTTTTCACATCTGTCTCTCCCTGCCCGACGCTCTCTTCCCTCTGTCCGGGCCCGGAACAGCCCGAAGCAATCAAAAGCACCCACAGCAACAGTCCTGCCGCCCTGTATCTTTTCATTATTTTCCTCTTTTTTCGTGAATCTGCCGGTTAATCTCCTCTTCCCATGCCCCGATGCCATATGCGTCCATCTTTTTCACGGCCTCCTCATACAGAGCGATACACTGCTCTCTTGACTCCGCCATAATAATCAGATTAATTTGATCCTTGATAATCGCCGCGCATCTGGAGCCTGCAATGGCCGCCTCCGTCTCGGCTTCCATCACAATATCCATCTCGGAATAATCATCCCAGAAGGTTCCCTTCCAGTCCTCATGCCAATTGTATACGGGATCTTCCCTGATTACAGTATCCCTGGCATCTACTCCGGCCTCGGTGGAATAATAGGGTGCAAATCTGGCAAACGCCGGCTGACCGTCGGTGGTAAAGGTTGGGAAATTAATCACGCCGTACAATGAACGGATTCCTCTGGTCAGATTGTAATCGGCGCTGGCGTTCATTTTCTCCAGAAGCTCTTCCGTCAGGTCCCGGATCCCATCCTCCCTGAGAATGTAATCCTCTCCCGCAATCCCCCAGCCGTGGAGTACAAGTCCTTCGTCAGAATACAGATATTCCAGCAGCCTGGCGATCCTTTTGGCATAGGGAGAGGTATTCATGATCATAAAAGCCTTTCCCCCGGTATAGGCCGCATTGTACTGCCAGATCCTGTCCGCTCCCTCCATTCGGATCTGCTGGGGAATATAGCTGATCTCTGCCGTCTTACCGTTAGCCCCCAGGAATTTGTTGGTTTCATATATGGTAAAGTAATTGCCTATGAATGAAAAGATTTTGGCCTTATTCATCTGCCGGATGAACTGGTCATAGCTTTGTACAGTGGCATCCTCGTAAATATAGCCCTCCCGGTACAATTCGTTTAAAAACAACAGCCAGTCCAGAGCATCCTCCGCCTTCAGCCCATAGCTGTAATTCTCCCCGTCCTTCGTAACATACAGACCGCCCTTATAATTGCACCGATAACCGTACATGGACAGACCTGCCCACAAAATATCCCCGGCGCTGTCCTTGTCCATGGACAGGGCATAATATCCGTCCTCCGCCTTATAGCTTTCCCGGAACGCATCCATGGCCGCCCGATAGGCCTCTATGGATCGGATGCTGTCTCCGTACAGCTCTTTGACCAGAGGATACTGCACATAGAGACAGCTGTGCCAGGGCAACTCGTCCTGAACTCTGTCCGGGTTGGCCGCATCCTCCGGATGTACCTCCCCTTCCCTCACAAGGTCGGCATTTTCCGTCAGGTACAAAAGCCTGCCCTGATCATCTCTGAAAATGTCCGCCAGCGCACTGTTCATCTCGTACACGGTGGGAGCATACTTTTGCAGAAGCGGCTCCAGGTCCACCATATCCTCCGTGTCCAGATAGTCGTAAAAGGTGCTGTCCCTTTTGATCACCAGCACATCCGGATACTCTCTGGAGGCCATAAGCATCTGCAGCTGGTCCGACTCCACTCCCTTTAGCTCCACGGTCACTCCGGTAGCCTCAGCGATGGCCTGCAGAATGGGACTGTCGCTTGTGGAAGCCTCCGTCATGTCCGCCACCATGACAGTGATGGTAACAGGATTCTCCCGGTCCAGCGCCAAAAGATCCTGGAAGCTCATATCCTCCTCACCCTCATATGACTGCTCCTTCTCCCCGGAGCCCTTTCCGCATCCGGCAAGCCCCCACAGGACACACAGCAGCATACAGAAAATGCAGATTCCTTTTTCAGCCCTTTTCCTGATCTTACCTCTCATAATCCTTATCCCTTTTATCCTTTCCTGGTTCAGCCCTTCATGGAGCCTACCATAATCCCCTTCATAAAGTATTTCTGCAGAAACGGATAGACACAGACTATAGGGACTACCGTAATCACCGTAATCGCCATTCTCAGGGAAAGGGGATCCGTCAGAGCGGCGTCTCCGTGAAAAATCTCAAACATGGCCGCCCGGTCTATCATCTTTTCCCCTTCTGCTTTCTTGATCATTTCCATACAAATATACTGCAGTGTGCGAAGCCTGGTATCCGTGGTGTAATACAGGGTGTCCCGCCAGGAATTCCATTGGGTCACAGCAGCATACAGCCCCACCGTGGCATAAATGGGTTTTGACACCGGAATCAGTATCCTGAAAAATACCTGCAGATCATTTGCTCCGTCCACTCTCGCCGCCTCGGAGAGATCCCCGGGAATAGACATAAAATAGGTCCGAAACAGCACCACATACCAGAGATTGATCACAAACGGAACAATATACACGAAAAACGTATTATAAAGCCCCAGATTCAGATACAGCATGTATGTAGGAATCAGACCGCCGCCGCCAAAAAACATGGCGAAGAAAAAGATGGCCTTCATGGGCTTGTAAAGCACGAAATCGCTCCTGGTGAACAAAAAGGCAAAAAGGGAAGAAAACAATACTGTAAGGCAGGTTCCGGATACAGTTCTTGCCACGCTGACCAACGTAGCTGCAAACAGCTCTCCCTCCCGAAAAATCAGCCGGTAGCTTTCCAGGGAAAATACCCGGGGATACAGCCAGATCCCTCCCAGCTCCGTATCCGCAGGGTCGTTCAGAGAAACTGCCAGCACATACAGAAACGGATACAGCATTGAGATTCCCACTACGGCCAGCACTGCCACGATCACACCCTCAAAAATCCGGTCTCCCGGCCTTGTCCCGATCCTGCGTTTCATACTATCCCTCCTTACCATAATGAATAATCAGTAGTCTTCTGAGCCAGCTTATTGGTAAGCCAGACCAGAGCAAAGCCCAGCACAGTCTGAATCAGACTGACAGCTGTGGAATATGAATACATGCCCATGGACAGACCCATCTTGTAAATATAGGTTTCAATTACCTCCGCCACATTGGCCGTGGTAGCATTTCCCAGCATGTAGGAAGCATCAAAGCTGGCGGAAAACAGTCCCGACATGTTGGTGATCCACAGGATCATCACCGTGGGCAGCAGATTGGGAAGTGTAATGTAAAATATCCGCCGTATCCTCCCGCAGCCGTCGATGGCCGCCGCCTCATATTGCACCTGATCGATGCCTGCCAGCGTGGCCAGGTAGATAATGGCTCCCCAGCCCACCTCCTTCCAGACCCGCACAAAGGTGGCCAGAAGCCAGAACAGAGACGGCTGCTGCCAGAATTTATACGCAGTCTCCACCACTCCCATATTCCGAAGCAGTTCGTTCACAGGTCCGTTGGTTCCCAGAAGCTCCAGAAATATATTTGAAACCACCACAAATGAGACAAAGTGAGGCAGATATGTCAGGGTCTGAATTGTTCTCTTGAATATGCGGCTGCTCACTTCATTAATCATCAGCGCCAGCAGCAAGGGAAACAGATTGATGGCAATCAGGTTCAGGGAACTCATGGCAAGAGTATTTCTGACAATCTTGCCCAGATCCGGATCCGTAAAAAACTGCCTGAAATAATACAGCCCCACATATTCGCTTCCCCAGATCCCCTTGGAAGGCTTGTATTTAAAAAAGGCCATCAGCCATCCGTATAGCGGACCATAAAAGAAAATAATGATATAGATCAGGCAGGGAACTGCGATCAGGAAAAGGTATCTCTGGTTAATCAGCTTACTCCGCAGGTCTCCCCTGTTCTTGGCTGCCGTTTTTTTCCCCATCCCTACACCTCCTCTTCCTCCAGGGCAATAGCCATCAGCGGCGCATGCTGCTGTGCCCCGTACACATCCCGGTCACCGCAGGTTCCCGAGGAAATGCTCCTGTTAAAGGTCACCTTGATCCCACAGGCCTGATCGAAATAAACCAGCTCCGTGATATCCTCCTCCGCCAGCTTATATATTCCGGCGATCCGTTCCCTGGATATGATTCCCTGTCGTTTAACCTCCTCATAATCACTCTTGTTTTCAAACAGCACGTCCAGCGTAATGGAAAAGGGCCCTGCATTTTTGCTTCTGAGCACCTTTGCCACATCATATAAACGTCTCATACCGCTTCTCCTCCCCTGTATTCCCGATAAAAAACCGGAAAGGCACTTCTGCCGTCCGCAATCTGCATCAGATGGTACACGGAAAACTCATACACCGGACCGAAAGGAATATCGCTGGGCGCATAAGGAAACGCCAGGTTTCCCGCCGTGGATTTCCTTCCCGCATAGTCACAGTGCAGGAAGGTGGAGCGCATGCAGGCACAGACCGCATTGGCAGTCTCCTGGGTATCCGCCAGCGCTTCAAACAGCACACACACCTCATGTCCGTGAAACTCCTCCGGCTCCAGTTCCCCCATAATGCCATTCTTTCCGTAATTGATAAAATTCATGCGATAAGCCCCCTCAGGAATTTCCTTCAGATAAGCCGTGACGCTTTTTCTGACCTTCTCCTCGATCTCCTCCAGTCTGTCCAAAAGAATGGGATCCCTCACGGCTCCGATTACAAAGGTTCTGTAGGCGGCCCTTCTGGCGCCCTCCAGCTTGATCTTATACGCCTGCTGCGGCAAAAAGCGGCTTCCCCTCACTGCCACGGTGTCCTCATCCTCCTGACTGAAGCTGCAGTCCCGCAGATCCAGGGTGAAGCCCGGCCCGTGCAGGATACAGGGATTTTCCTTCTCGTAGAAGGTATGGGCCGCCACACTGGTCACATTACAATGCCTTTCGGGATTGAGCGCTCTCACTGTAAAGTATCCTTCATACAAAGTCCCCAGGATACAGTCCTTGGCTGTCCCCGGCTCCGCACACAGCGCACCGCATTCCAACACCTTGCCCATATGGTAACAGAGTCCTGGATCAAATCCCTCCCGGATCCCGGGAGCCGCAAACACGGAAGGATCATAGGCTCTGCCGCAGACAACAATATCCGCCCCCTCCTCCAGGGCGCTCACCACCGGCTCATGGCCCATCTGTGCCACAATATCCCCGGTCTGATCCACCGTCTCCTCCGTAAGAGGGGGAATGTTACTGCCCATAGGATATATCTGCTTACGGCGGATGCTTTCCTTGATTTCCTCCTTATCCATATCCGAAAAAATCACCGCCAGTTTCCCGCTGATCCGGTTGTCCCCCATGATTTCATCAATAATATCCAGCGTCCATTCCACATGCACCCGGGCGCCCGCCCCTCCGGCAGATCCAATAATCACAGGAATCCCCTCCCGGGCCGCGTTAACCAGGATAATCTCCAGATCCTTGCGGGCTGCCATACGGCTGACGATGCTGACTCCCGCTCCCAGCTTATGGGGACCTGCGTCAGTGGAGCCGGCATCCACCACCACCGCATCCGGGTGAAGGCTCATTCCCTTCAGGAACGAGGTTTCTGGAAATCCATATCCCAGTATCCCGCAGGGTGACAAAATACTGTATTTTTTCATTTTAACCTCCATGCCGCGTCTCTCGCGGCAGCGCGATATGACCTTCCTTGTCTTACTATCTATTTGTTTAACAATTATACCAATAGACTTTAAATCTGTCAACAGCATTTTAATTGATTGACAGTTTCCTTCCTTTCAAGTATAATTCATTTGTTAAACAATATGTCAAAGTGAGGGATAAGTTTGGAAATAAACTTCCAAATATTGAATTGATGCCCGCCAAAGCGGGCAGGAGGTATAGAAATGAATTTTTCGCCTATAGCAAATGAAAAGCTGTCGGACAAGGTGGTAAAGGTCATCACGGATCAGGTCCGGTCCGGCGTCCTGAAGCCAGGAGATCGGCTGCCCAGTGAACCTGAGCTGGCAGGCGCTCTGCAGGTCAGCCGGGGAATCCTGCGAGAAGCACTGACTGTTCTCCAGGCCAGAAACATTATCTACCGCAAGCCAAAGGAGGGAACCTTTATCAATTCCAGCGCTCCCGATATCCTCATCGGAAATTGGGAGGCCTCCATGAAAAACGCTAACTATCTGGATTTAATTGAAGTGCGGGAATGTATTGAAAGCAGAACCGTAGAAAAGGTCATTGATCTGGTGACGGAGGAGCAGATCTGTGAGCTGTACGATCTGGCTCCTGTGAAGGAAAACGAAAATGCATCTCACAGCACCGATTACTATTTCCACTACCGGCTGGCAGAGCTTTCCCACAATATGATTTTCACCAGCTTTATTGATAATTATTATGATATCTTCCATGAAATCACTGCTATTTCCTCCAGGCAGACCGCCAGAAGCCAGGCGATCACCCATGAACATACAGCAATCGTAGACGCCATAAGGGCAAAAGATAAAACAGCCGCCAGAGAGGCCATCTGCTATCACTTGATGATGGTGCGGAAATCCCTGCTGCAGGAAAATAACCTGTGAAGCAATCCCGCAATGCCTCTCTTGCTTTTGAAAAAAAACCACTGTATGGAGAGCCCGGGCCCGAACCCGGGCTCTCCCTCAAATTTCTATTATTCCTATTTCCGCCGGACGCCGGACCACAGCGCTCCGTCCCTTACACCGATCTCCACCACATCTCCTGTCTGAACACGATCCTCCAGAATCAGCTTAGCCGTCAGAGTCTCCACGTGCTTTTGGATGTAGCGCTTTAAGGGCCTGGCCCCATATACCGGATCATATGCGTTTTCCACCACAAATTCCGCCGCCTCCGGTGTCAGCTCCACGGACAGATCTCTGTCCTCCAGCCGTCTGTTCAGATCAGCCAGAATCAGATCAATGATACCCGCAATATGCTCCCGGGTCAGCGGCCTGAACAGGATCGTCTCGTCCAGACGATTTAAAAACTCCGGTCTGAAGTGAGCCCGAAGCTCTCCCATTACTGCTTCCTCCGCATCCTCACGGATACTTCCGTCCTCACGGATCCCTTCCAGCAGATAGCCGGCCCCGATATTGGAGGTCATAATCAGTATGGTATTTTTAAAGTCCACCGTTCTGCCCTGAGAATCGGTTATGCGCCCGTCATCAAGCACCTGCAGCAGCACATTAAACACATCCGGATGTGCTTTTTCGATCTCGTCAAACAGAACAACACTGTAGGGCTTTCTCCTGACTGCTTCGGTCAATTGTCCGCCTTCCTCATAACCCACGTATCCGGGAGGCGCTCCGATGAGCCTGGACACGGAATATTTCTCCATATATTCGCTCATGTCAATCCGGACCATATTGTTCTCATCGT
>CAMWUL010000092.1 GCA_947177445.1 uncultured Lachnospiraceae bacterium
CGAGAAAGCGTCCGGCGCAAGCCGGACAGGAAGCGCGTCAGCGCGGGCTTTCGAGTTTTTTAATGGAGGCAAAATGAAAAATTACAAGCTTATAATAGAATATGACGGAAGCCGCTATTATGGCTGGCAGCGGCAGCCGGGACAGAACACGATTCAGGGCAAGCTGGAGAGTGTGCTGTCTGTCTTGTGCGGGAAAGAGATCGAAGTGATCGGAGCAGGAAGAACGGATGCGGGGGTTCATGCCAGGGGAATGGCGGCCAATGCTTTCATGGATACGCCCCTTTCCGCGGAGGAAATCCGGGATTATCTGAACCGTTATCTGCCGGATGACATTGCGGTGCGGGAGGTCCGGGAGGCTTCGCCCAGGTTCCACGCCCGATATAATGCCATCGGAAAGACCTACCGCTATACCTGCTATGACGGTTTGGTGAAGTCTGTTTTTGACAGGAAGTATTATACACCGCTGCCGGAGGCGCCGGATGTGGAACGCATGCGTCAGGCGGCGAGGATTCTGGAGGGTGAGCATGATTTTCGGAATTTCTGTGTGAATCCCAGAATGAAAAAATCCACGGTGCGGCGCGTGGATCGGATTGAGATTGAAAGAGAGGGCGGTTACCTTCTGTTTACCGTTCACGGCACGGGCTTTCTGCAGAACATGGTGCGGATCATGGTGGGCACTCTGCTGGAGGTGGGATTCGGCAGAATGGAGCCGGAGCAGGTCCGGGAGGCTCTGGAGGCCCGGGAGCGTCGGAAGGCAGGTCCCACAGCCCCCGCCCAGGGGCTGTGCCTGCTTGGTGTGGATTACGACTGAAATGACTCCAGCTCTTCCAGCTCCTTTTCCGTTTCCATCATGCGCTCCAGAAGAGTTTCCTGAGTGTGCTCTTCCTTGTCCAGCTGAGCCTGAAGATCCATGAGTTTTTCATAGTCTGTGCCCAGGGAAGGATCCATCAGCTGAAGCTTCAGCTCATCTGCGTGCTGTTCGCTGGCTGACAGCTGTTCTTCATATTTTTCCAGCTGTTTTTGCAGCCGGGACTTTATCTTTCCGGGGTTGTAGTAAGTCTTTCCGTCGAAGACGTTGGCCAGGGTGGGCGTCTGACGGGAAGAGGCTTTTCCGGAGGAGAGGCTTGAGGCGCCTGGGGATTTTCCGGCGTCGGAAGAGCCTTTTCCGAAGGCGGATTGTGACACGGTGTTTCCGCCCCTTCCGGCGGCAGACCGCTTGTTCTTTTCCAGCAGATAATCCTCATAGGAGCAGGGATATTGTACGACCTGGTCTCCCTCAAATTCCAGGATTCCGGTAGCAGTCTGGCGTATAAAGTAGCGGTCATGAGACACGAAGAGCACCGTGCCGGAAAAGGAGGCCAGCATATGCTCCAGGGCCTCCTTGCCCACGATGTCCATGTGGTTGGTGGGTTCGTCCAGAATCAGAAGGTTGGGCCTGGTCTGGAACATTTTGCAGAGGGACAGGCGCACCTTTTCACCTCCGGAGAGCTGGCCCATCTTTTTTTCCACCTCTTCCTGGGAGAACAGAAAGCTGCCTAAAGCGCTTCGCACCTGTTCCCTCAGCAGAGAAGGATATTCCTCCCAGAAGTTCTCCAGAACGGTCTGTTCCGGATCTGCATCATCCTTCACGGCCCGCTGCTGATCAAAATATCCCCATTCTACGTTGGTTCCAAAGGAAAAGCTTCCTCCCAGAGGCTTCAGAATCCCCACAAGAGTTTTCAGCAGGGTGGATTTTCCGATACCGTTTTCACCGATGATGGCCAGCCGGTCACCCTTCCGCAGGCTGAAGGATACCTGGCAGAGCTCTTTGTCATAACCGATGCTCAGCTTTTTGGCAGTGATCACATCGGTATAGCTTTCGATCCGGGGCTCAAACAGGGCACGGAAGGCCCGGGTGTCAAAACGCCTGGGCTTTTCGATTTTTACCATGTGCTCGATAACCATGCGCTTGGAGCGGGTGGCGGCTACCTTGGAAGGGGTGTTTTTCCATTTCTCAATCCACTCCGTCAGACGCTGGATCTCCTTCTGCTGTTCCTCATAATCCTTTTCCTGCTTGATCAGGTTTTCCTCCTTCTGTTTCATGAAGGCGGAATAATTCCCCGGATAGCGTTTGATCCGGTGGTATTCGATCTCGTAGGTCACGTCGATGACCCGGTCCAGAAACATGCGGTCATGCGACACGATAACGACGGCACGGTCATAGCCCTTCAAATAATCCTCCAGCCACTCTATGGTGGGCAGATCCAGATGATTGGTAGGTTCGTCCAGCAGCATAATGTCGGGGCGGCTTAGGAGCAGCTTAATAAACGCCACCTTGGTCTGCTGGCCGCCGGAAAAGCTTCCGATGGGCCGCTGCAGATCCTCCAGGGCGAAGCCGAACCGCTGAAACATGATCTCCATGTCCTGCCGCCAGGTGTAGCCTCTCAGGGCTTCCATCTGCTTCTGGAGATGGTCATATTCACTTAAAAGGCTTCGGGATCCATCGGATTTCATCTGCTCCTCGATTTCCTTCATCCGTTCCTCACAGGCGAAAATAGGTGCAAAGGTCTTTTTGATCTCGTCCTCCACGCTCACGGAACCGTCCGCAAAGCTGATCTGGCGCAGGAAACCGATGTGCTGCTTGCCTGCCATGGAGATGCCGCATTCCTCATCGCTGTCCAGATTGCTCATATGAATATCCCCTGTGATGAGCTTCAGGAGAGTGGTCTTGCCGCAGCCGTTCCGGCCCACGACGGCAATCTTTTCATTGTCGTGAATCTCGAAATTTAAATCTTCTAATATAGTGTCCGCGCCGTATTGCACCAGCGCGTGCCGGATCTGATATCTCATAATACTTCCTTTCTCAAAATGCTGTCTTTGAACTTCCGGATATGCCAAAGCGGCGTCAAAAACAATTGATGCTGCGAAAAACGGGCCGCGGCAGAATCAGCCGGGCCCGTTGGAAAATCGGATTCATGTAAGCTTTTTAAATAGATTTTTTCAGCGCATTCTGCCGCGGCGCTTCCGTATGCTGTTACCGTATTCTGACTGAAAAAACATTACGGTAGTCCTCACTTTCAACATGATCTTTTGAATTAAAATGACATGTTGATGATAGCATAGGAAAAGAAGTTATGCAACATAAAAATGCGATATCAGTGCTGATGCCTTCCACAGCGTTATGATTCCATGGCCTGAGCCAGTATCCTGGAGATGGCAGGACGGATGGCCATGCTTAAGGGTACGGCTACCACTACGGCAATAATACCATTGGCCAGGGAGACGATGCCTTTTTCCCCGATGGACACCATAACACCGGCCAGAGGAAGCTGCAGAAATACATAGGATTCAAAAAAGTTCTTGGACAGGTAAAGGATCACATAGGTGACGGCGCCGGCGGTACCTGCCAGAGCGCTGAAGAGGACGGTCTTTCCCTTTCCTTTCCACTTTTTGTACAGAATACCGCAGACCCAGGCCATCAAAAACTTAAACACAAAGGTGAATGGTGCGGAAGCGATATAGGCGGGATTTGTCAGGTCAAAAAAGACAGAGCCGATGCCGGCGGCCAGACCGCCCCACAGGGGACCCAGCAGAAGGCCGCTGAGCAGACACATAACGTTTCCCATGTGAATACGGGTATTCCCGATCACCGTAGGAATCGGAATCTGCAAAAATGCAGAGGTCACATAGACCATTGCGGCCATGAGGCCTACCAGGGTGATTTCGCGGACAGATATTTTTTTCTTCATAATACAGAACCTCCATTCTTGCCTGGACTTTTCCGGGAGAAAAATGCGGAACACCCAGGCGGCTTTGCTTGCCCCGGACAGCCCTTTGGGATGAACCCGGGCCGTCGGGGAACTTAGGTTAGTATATGAAAGAACTGCCATGATAGAAAGTGCCAGAATAGATATTTTTTACCAGGCCAGTTATGCCTTCTTTTTTCGGGAGCGGAAATCGTCCTCGATTTCTTTTTTCCAGTCTGCCTGCAGAGGAGCCGAGCAGCGGACACAGCTGATGGCCTGTCCCAGCACTTCAAAGTTCAGCCGGGTGCCCTGGTGGTCGCTGCGGTAATTGACTGCCCGGTCCTCCCGGATTCCAAACTGCCGTGCCGTTTCCACCGCGTCGATATTTGCTCCCAGAAAGAGAAATTCCCAGCCGTATCGGGATTTTTGCCGTTCCACCAGCTTTCGGACATCGGAACCGGTGTATCGGCGGCTGGCATTTTCCATGCCGTCGGTGGTGATGACAAATAGGGTATGCTCCGGAATATCCTCCCGCCTGGCGTATTTGTGGATGTTGGCGATATGGCGGATGGCGTCTCCCAGAGCATCCAAAAGCGCGGTACAGCCACGAACGCAGTAATCCTCCTCCGTCATGGGGCGGACCCGGCGGATATCGATCCTGTCGTGGATGACCTTGCTTTCGTGGTCGAACAAAACAGTGGAGACCAGCGCCTCCCCCTCTGCATTTTTTTGTTTTTCAATCATGGAATTGAAGCCGCCGATGGTATCGGTCTCCAGGCCGCACATGGACCCGCTGCGATCAAGGATAAAAACCAGTTCTGTGAGATTTTTTTTCATATGAATGCCCCTCCTGCTTTTGAGATTTTCTATTCACATCAGTGAACGGATAATTGATAATCTAAGTTACTCTTCACGGGTAGGGGCCGCGAGGTGTTTTTGTGCGCTGTTTGCACAAAAACCCGAGACAGCATGCGCCAAAATGAGCGCTTTTTGCTCATTTTGTGTGCATCATGTTGCTTTGAACGGCGAAGCCGTGAAAAGTAACTAATCTAATGATACAGGAGGGGCATGCAGATTTGGTCGCCCGGCATGCGACATTTTCAGGGCAGATACGGTCAGCCCAGCAGGCTCTGGTCAAAGGCAAACAGGGCTTCGTTGATTTCGTGGATATTGTAGTTTCCTCTGCGAATGAAAAATTCTACAATAATATCAAATTTGCTGGAGCGGGACAGGGCGAAGCCAGCCTTTCTGAGCATATCCGCAGTTTCATCCGGTGAAAGCTCCAGAGCGATGGCAAAGGCCAGGACGGTGGGCTTGCTGGGCCGATAGAGTCTGTCGCCGCGGATTTTGGAAAACAGCTTTCGATCTATATTGGCCCGTTTGTAGCACTGGGCGTCGGTCATATTTTTCTCATCGATCTTTCGCAGGAGCATTTCCGAAAAGCTTTCATCGATCTGCTTAAGGGCGTCCTTCAGCTGGGACGCCACACCTGCGGAAGCCCATTGAGGAGCCGAAGGCTGAGAAACGGAGGGCTGAAAAGCCATTGGCCTGGAGCATATGAGCGGGGCGTCCTCCTCGTACACCTGCCTGGGAACCATACCCGCCTTTGGAGGGGAAACAGGGGGCTTTCGGTCAAAGGCTCTGGAGGAGCGCGGCTTCCGGGCAGTCTCCGCGAAGGCTTCCGGCTGTTCCTCCACATAATGATCGTCAATATATTCGGTGATGTCCGCAAACAGCTTTTCCCCGATCTGGCAGGCGGCCTTGTCAAAGATGACGATATAGACGGTCATATCATTTTCTGCCAGAAAGGCGCCTGCGGTGTCCACTGCGATCTGCAGGGCCTGATCCTTGGGATAGCCGTAGATCCCGGAGGAGATCAGGGGAAAGGCAATGGATTCACAGCCCGCTTCCCTGGCCAGAGCCAGAGAAGTGCGGTAGCAGGATATAAGAAGCTCTCGTTCGCCGCAGCTTCCTCCGTTCCATTTAGGTCCTACGGCGTGGATCACATATTTGCAGGGCAGCTTCCCTGCGCCGGTTATTTTTGCGCTTCCGGTCCGACAGCCGTTCAGCAGTCTGCATTCTTCCAAAAGCTTTGGCCCTGCGGCCCGGTGGATGCAGCCGTCCACGCCGCCTCCGCCCAGAAGGGAGCTGTTTGCGGCGTTGACTATGGCATCCACTTTCATTTTCGTGATATCGTTTCTGACGATCATAAGCGGCATGGAAATCCACCTCCATTTTTCGGAATCATTCAGGCCGCGGTTTTTTATGGAGCCGCGGCATAAAAGCAACGATAAAATCCGATAGTATAAATACAGTATAGCCCGGGCCGGCAGTTTGCGCAAGATTTACTTGCCTGGAACACTGAGGGTGGAGTATAGTGTTTTTGCACAGGTTTTGTGCCGGATTGGAGGCAATTGCTGAATGAGGACCATCAGGATCGCAGTCTGTGATGACGATGAAAGGGAACGGAAGAAGCTGCTTTGTCTGCTTGAGCAGTATCCGGGGGCCAGGCTGCTGGCAGAGGAATATTCGGGCGGAGAGGCCCTGCTGGCGGCGGGAAAAAAGTATGATATTCTGCTGTTGGATATCGATATGGAGGGTCTGGACGGAATCGAGACGGCCAGGCGGATTCGGGAGGCGGACAAGGAGGTCCGGCTGATTTATGTGACAAATTACAGGGATTATACGATTTTTGCATTTGCCGTTCATGCTTTTGCCTATTTGCTGAAGCCGATAGAGCAGGAGGAGCTTTTTGCTCAGCTGGACGAGGTCTGCGCCTATGGTCTCGCCCGAAGCTGGCCGGAGCTGGAGTTTCATGCGGCGGAGGGCATTGTCCGCATGGAAACCTCCCGGATTCTGTGCTTTGAGTATTTTGACCGTCAGGTGCTGATGCATACCACAGACGGTGTCCTGCATCTGAAACGGCGGATCACAGAGGTTGCCCGGGAAATGGCGGTCTATGGATTTGCCGTGCCCCATAAAAGCTTTGTGGTGAATTTATATGCGGTGCAGAGGATCCGGGGATATGAGATTACTTTGACGGACGGCAGGACCATTCCTTTATCCCAGAAGAAATCGGCACTCTTCCGCAGGGAGCTGAATGACTACCTGGCTTCATAGGCAGGGGACAAGCCGCATAAGGAGGAGCGGACTGTATGGAGATCATGATTTATTTTGTGCTTCCCATGCTGGGAAGCGTTTTTCTGGTGGGAAGTATGTTTTACGGGGCTTACAGGATCGCCGGACGGCCGGAGGTAAGCAGGTTTTCCTGGGGAGTCATGGCGGTCTACATTCTTTTGACAGTGGGTTTTTCCTACATGGGAAACACTTGGGTCAATCTGTTTTTTTCCTGCTTATTTCCTTTTGCCGCCGGCCTGGCGTTCAGGACGGCCCGGACATACCTGGCGCCTGATTTTATTTTGACGGCGGCAGTCTTTTTGACAGATGTTGTTGTGCTCATGGTGTATGAGATGCTGTGGGCTGTGGGGATTGTGCCGTTTCAATCCCGCCAGCTGGCATATATTCTCCTGCTGGCAGCCAGCCGGATGACGGAGTTTATGGTAATTCTGCTGGTTGCGGCGGTGGGAAAGCGGGCAGGAAGGCAGACCACGGCAAGGCAGATAGCCTGGTCGGTCCTTTTGCCTCTGTTTTCGCTGTTCAATATGTACTGCATGGTGTATCTGATGCAGATTTATTTTACAAAAACAATGATGCTTCTCTTTATCGCCAATCTGCTCTTTTTGATTGGGCTGAATGTCTATTTTTGTGTGCTGATGGATATTATGGACGAAAACCGCAGGCTGGAGAATGAAAAGGAATTATACCGGCAGCAGGCGGCGATGCAGGTACGGTATTATGAGCGGGAGGAGGAAAAATACGAGGAATCCCGGAAATTAATCCATGATATCCGCAACCACATCCTGGCCATGGAGGAGCTGTACCATGCCTGGGGAGCGGGAGATGCCGCACGGTATGCCGGGGATATCCATAAAATGCTCAATCAGTTCCAGCAGAAGTATTATACCTCGGATCGGCTTCTGAATATTATATTGAACGATAAGGTGCAGGAGATGCAGAGGGAAGGGATCCGGGAGGATATCCGGGTGGGGGAGGTTTCTCTGGAATTTATGCGGGACACGGACGTGACGGCCTTGTTTGCCAATCTGCTGGACAATGCCATTTCGGCGGCGGCACAGAGCGGCGGCGGGTATATCCGGCTGCGGGTCAGCACGGTGCGGCAGTTTCTGTCGGTCACTCTGGAAAACAGCTGTGACAGGGAGCCGGTTAAGACAGCCGAAGGATTTTTATCCCGCAGTGAGGGACATCAGGGGCTGGGACTTCGGATTATCCGACAGACGGTGGAGCTATACGGCGGCGATGTGCAGTTTGAGTGGAAGAACGGTGTTTTTTTCGCCAGAGTGATGCTGAACTGTTACAAAATTTAAGCGCTGTCTGTATCTTAAGAACAATATACCGTACCTTAGGCAGGATATATTGCATTTGGTGCGGATAGCTTATAGAATGGTGTCATCCGCGGAAAAAGGAGACACAAAATGCTGATTGCGAGTTTAATCTTTGGAAGCTTGATCTGCTATGGGGTGCCTGTGGGGGGACTGATCATTCTTCTGCGAAGAAAAAAGGGGGTCGGGAAAGCCTTTTTTCTGGGAATGCTGGCCTTTTCGGTCAGCCAATTGGGGATCAGGATACCCGTGCTGCAGTTTCTTCTGCCGCGCTGGGTCTGGTTTCACGTCCTGCAGCTGTATCCCTGGGCCTATGGATTATTTCTGGGATTGACGGCGGGTGTATTTGAAGAGGGGGCCAGGTGGATTGCGATTCGCTTCTTTTTGAAGGACAGGACAGATCTGGAGCATGGACTGGCCTTTGGCCTTGGCCATGGCGGCGTGGAGGCCGTGATATTGGCAGGCTTGAATATGACCGCAGGTCTGACGATGGTATTGACGGGACAGGGGGCGCTGTTTCCGGCGACGTCCCAAACCGTACTTATTTCCGGGTTGGAGAGGCTTTATGCCATGGCATTTCACGTGGGAGCGTCTCTTTTGGTTATGTGCGGCATCAGGAAGAAAAGGACGGCAGGATATCTGACAGCGGCGGTGGCGCTTCACACAGTGATGGATGCCGCCATAGTGATTCTGCCGGCGGTGTTTGGGGCGGGCATAGCGGTAATTGAGCTTTATGGAGCAGCTGTGGGCCTTTTGACTCTGACGGCGGGAGTGCTTGCGTATTGCAGGAGGAAATAGCAATGGAAAGGATTCGGGCAGAACTTAAAAGAGCTTTGAAGGACAGTAAAAAGGGGAGATCGGTGATGAATATTAAAAAGGGAAATGCAGTAAAGAAAATGTGGACTATGCTTCTGATTGCGGCGGCCTCGGTATTGCTGCTTGCAGGCTGTACTTCGTCCAAGCTTGCGGACGCTTTTGATGAAGCTTCCGTAAAGGCTTCCGCACAGGAGCTTATTGATCACCTGACAGCGGGGGAATACCAGGAAGCTGCGGATATGATGAGCAAAACCATGCAGGAGGCGCTTCCTGTGGAGGAGCTGGCGTCGGTGATGGAAACCGTGGGCGGGCAGACGGGAGCCTTTCAGAAATACAAAAGCATTGCGGTAGTGGGCCAGAAGGATGACTCGGGCGCAGACTACGCGGTAGCGGTGGTGGTAGCCGCCTATGAAAAAGGCACAGTGACATATAATGTGAGCTTTGATACGAATATGGAGGTCACAGGGCTCTGGATGAAATAAATTTTTAAAATTTTTGTCCCGTCATTCCGTTTTTCCTACTCTTAATTAAGAGGCTGGCAAAAGCCTCGGAGGGAAAAATAAAGTATCTTTATATGACAGAAGGGAGACGGAACAAATGAAAAGAAAAATCTCGAGATGGATATTGCTGTGCATGGGTGTGGTCATGCTGGGAGGCTGCGGAAGGGACGGCGGGGGATCCGGTTCCGGAACCCCCGGCAGCAGGGCGGATCTGGAATCGGGTGTGGAATCCGGTACGGAATCGGGCAGCGGGACGGCTCCAGTTCAGGAGGCTCAAACCGAAAAAGAAGGGAATTCTCAAAAAGATGTGCAGAGCGGCGGTCAGGAAGGGAGCAGCAAATCAGGGAATGCCGCTGATACAAATACAAACCAGCCGGATTTGGAGAACGGGGATTCAGTCGGAGGAGCTATGCTGGAGGCCTATGTCTCTGTGCTGGAGGACATCTACAGGGATCATATTTTTCCGGGAGGGAAGGATCTGGGATATCAGCCGGGGGAGAATCAGGATGTTACTTCTAATGAATTTTCCATCTGCGATGTTGACGGAGACGGGAAGGAAGAATTAATTATCGTCTGGACTACCACCTTTGAGGCCGCAATGGCGGAAATCATATATGGCTATGACGATGCGGCGGGAACGGTCACGGAAGAGTTTTCAGGCTATCCTCTTTTTACGATTTTTAATAATGGGATTATACAGGAGCTGGCCTCTCATAATCATGGTATGGCCTCCAATTTGTCGCTGGAGGACGGTTTCTGGCCCTATACGCTGTATCGGTATAACCTGGAGAGGGGCATATATGAGGAGCTTGCCTCCGTCGATGCCTGGAGCAAGGCATACATGGAAACGGATTATGACGGAAATGCATTTCCGGAGGATATCGACAAGGATGGAGACGGGCTGGTATATTATATTAATGCTGCAGGATCTCAGGGAGAGACAGCGCCGGTTGACGCGGCAGAATATCAGGCCTGGCTGGATTCCTGCACAGGGAGTGCCAAAGAGATGACGATTTCCTTTCAGAAGCTGACGGAAGAGAATATACAAAATATAAAATAGAAGCTTACTAAATGAGTCATTTATAAAATGCAGGGGAGCGATTTTACGTTTCCCTGCATTTTTATGATGCTCTGTGTTTTAAGATGCTCAGTATTTTGAAATTCGCAGGTCGCCGCTGACGGTGGAGATTTTCAACCGGGTGGAACCGTTGCTGCCGTATTGTCCTTCTGCCTGAGTACCTCTTTTATTGAAAGAGAGGTCATCGTCAAAGAAGGTATTGCATTCACCGCTGGTAGAGTCAAAATCCAGATAAAAGGAGGCGTCTTCGGGAAGCGTCAGGCTGATGCCGCCGCTGGTGGTGCTGATGTCCAGATTTCCCGTGAGCTCCTTCAAAAATATGCACACATCGCCGCTGATGGAATTGGCTCTGCCGCAGCCGCTTCCCTCAACCAGAGAAATTTCCCCGCTGGTGGTATTCAGCTGAAAGTCTCCTGAGATATTGCTTAGTGTAATATCCCCGGACACACTGTTTACCTTTGTGCTTCCTGCTCCGTCCAGAATACGGATGCCGCCGCTGGTGGAAGACATGGAGATTTGGCCGGAGAGCTGGCCGCAGGATATATCTCCGCTGGTGGTGGAGACCTGGATCTGATCTGCATCGGCATTTTCCATCTGCAGGTCGCCGCTGGTAGTGGAAAGCTGGATGCGATTGCCGGCGGCTTCCTGGATGTGGACATCTCCGCTGGTGGAAGAAGCCTGAAGATCATCTGCCGCTGCCGACGGGAAATAGATATCGCCGCTGGTGGAGGACACGTTAAAATGCGCACACTGGGGAAATGCTATGTCAGAGAAAATATCCCCGCTGACGGTCCTGACCTTAAGGGACACGGCCAGATTTGGAGGAAGAAAAATCTCCGTATATCCGAGCTGTCCCGGTAAGGAAAAGAAGTAGAAGCGATTCCGGTTTTTTCCGGTGACGGTCAGTTCCCCATTCTTTTGATTTATAGTGGAGATCTGGTTTGCGTTTGGCGTAAAGTTCATATATTCCCGGATCGTGATGGTTCCTTCCGCGCCCTCCCGGAAAATCACATCGTTGGAATTCATGCTGTAATTAATATTCAGGCTGTTAATGCCTTCTGCCGGTATTTCCTGTTCCAGTACCAGAGAGCACTCCGGATAAACGGTTCCGCCGGCGCTCCATGAATTATTGTTTTCGAAGCTTTCCGGTGAAAAAAAGAAATTACCGATTCTAATGCTTCCGCCGGATAGGCACACCGTCAGCATGGTGATGAGTACGAGGGCAATCCCGCTCAGAATGGCAATCAAAGTGATTTTTAAGGTTTTCATATAGACTCCTTTCAGTGCCGCTTAATGCTGAAAATCAGTTCTGACACGGCCTGGGCGCAGGCGCCGATCAGGAAAATGACCCAGGTGATATACCAGGCGCCGGTGGTAAAGCTGATAATAAAATACGATACCAGAATGATTGTCCAGATAATGACGCTGACGGAGCTCCTTATTGCTTTTTCCTGATTGCTGGAATACCGGGCCTCCTTGTAGAGCTCTACCAGGCTTTCTTCTTTTCGCTTCTGATAATCAGGGTACATATTGGCGGCATAAACCAGCATACATGTCGGCGGAATGCAGATTGCTCCTGCAATCACCAGCCCCAGCAGTCCTATTTCATCGGTATAGGACATTGTGGCAATAAACTGGAAGTAAACAAATGCAACCCCGGCCAAAATATAAAGGCCTACGGAGATTGCCGTGAGCAGGGCTTTCTTCTGCCGGTCCTTTTCGGGCAGCGTCAGAAGATTTCTTTCCTCCAGGTCCTGAAATAACTCTGTCACGTCACCGATAGAGTGGATCACATTCTGAAAGGCGTCCTCCTCCGAATAACCTTCTCTTATCAGATCCTCATACTTTTCAATGGTATTCTGAGTCATTTCCTCCTTCAGGTCCATGGCCTTTCTGGTCTTTGGCGCTTCTGCAAACAATTCGTTGATATGGTTTCGGATCTTTTCCTGCATTGCTTATACCTCCCTCGTCTTTTCAGGATTTATGTTTTTTGATGGTTTCAAAATTAGTTTTCATTTCAAGAGCTGGTCGATGGCAGCCTTTGCTTCCTCCCATTCCTGTCGGTAGACCTGATAAGCCCGCCGGCCTTCTTCGGTGATGGAATAATATCTCCGTCTGGCGCCTACCGTTTCATCTCCCCAGTAGGTGCGGATATACCCCGCCTGCTCCAGGCGGCGGAAGGCGGAATACAGCGTAGCTTCCTTCAGCTCGCAGCGATTATCCGTCTTTTTCATGATATCCTTGTTGATTTGATAGCCATAGCTGTCCGTTTCCAGGAGATGGGACAGGATGATGGCTTCAGTATGACCCCTTAAAATGTCGGATGTGATCGACATCGGCGTTAATACCTCCTTTCTGCATACACTATAGTACAATATACATCGCCTGTCAAGGTATATTTTAAAATCGAAGTATATTATAGAATAAAGGTTATAACGCAGTTTTGCGAAGTGAACGAATAGTTATAAGTATTTTGTTGTATTTTGGCGGATCCTGTGATAAATTCCCGTTTTAAACACTTGAATAGTTTAAAAAAGCCGATATCCCGCATAAGCACTGGGATTGTCGGCTTTTCTAAAGGGCAGAAATGTTGTATGTGAATCCTATGTCAAAATTTTTTTGAGTTTTCCGTTCAGGTCTTTGGGTCTGTAGTGGAG
>CAMWUL010000093.1 GCA_947177445.1 uncultured Lachnospiraceae bacterium
AGCACGCGCTGGGCATCATGTTGCTTTGAACGGCGAAGCCGTGAAAAGTAACGTGAAAGTAACCAAAGCAGGATTGAAAAATAAGTTGAAATGGGTTATAGTTACTATACAAAAAGGACGAGGGAGATACTTCCGGGAAGCCGCTTTCCGGAGAAGGAGAGAGACGCAGATGGAGATTAAACGATGTGAGAAGGGATCATTTTCGGTGATTGGAAAAGAAGGATCCACGAAGGACGGGCCGGGTTTTATTCAGAGACTGTGGAAGGATGCAAATGAGCATTTTGGTCAGGTTCAGCAACTTGCAAAAAAGGATCAAAACGGCAGCATTGAAGGAATATGGGGTGCAATGTCGGATTTTTCCCGTTCCTTTAAGCCTTGGGAAAATGATTTTACAGAAGGTCTCTATCTGGCGGGAGTGGAGACTGCGGACGAGGCGGAAGCCCCGGCAGGCTGGGTGAAATGGACGATTCCTGCTTACGAATATTTATGTGTAAAGCGCACGGAGGAGGATATTTTCCGGAAGGTACTGGAATATATGGAGGAACAGGGGCTGGAGCTGGCAGGAGCAGTTCATGATTATAATTGTCCAAAAGAAAATGGGCAGGGGTATATGTATTTTCCTGTCAGGAGGCTGTAGACCAAAATAAAAAACATAACAGGAGGCCAAACCAAA
This sequence comes from uncultured Lachnospiraceae bacterium, assembly GCA_947177445.1. GTDB lineage: Bacteria > Bacillota > Clostridia > Lachnospirales > Lachnospiraceae > Acetatifactor. The sequence continues at coordinate 674 of CAMWUL010000093.1, forward strand.
AGCTCGTAAGGGCGGCGAAGGGGATATACTGCGAATGAAGGAGTGGAAAAGTCAGTTTAACAGCAATGTGCTAAGGCAGGGAATGGAATACTATGCTTTTGGCAGGGTAGAAGATTATGAGGACGACGGAGAAAAATGTGAAGCCTCAGTTCAGGACCGGCTTCGCATTCCGGTGAGGATTATTCGGCGGGAGGGTGATAACGGATATCTGATGCGGTGTACCTGCCCTATGGCCAGGGGCGGAGGAAAGTGTAAGCATATGGCAGCGGTACTGTATGCCATGGAGGCAAAGGAAAAAGAGCATTCGGAGGAAAAGCCGGAAGAGAGGGAAAAAACCGGGAGACAGGAGGAGATCCAAAACACGGAGACCCAAAAGGCGGAGACCCGAAAGACGAAAACCCGAAAAGCGGAGACTCAAAAGGCGGAAACCCGAAAAGCGGGGACTCAAAAGGCGGAAACCCGAAAAGCGGGGACTCAAAAGGCGGAAACTGAGAACAGTCAGATTACGCTGGATGATATTATGGCGGAAAAGCAGGAAGCAGAGCAGAAGGCGAAGCAGGAGACAGAGCAGAAGGCGAAGCAGAAGACAGAACAGAAGGCACGGCAGGAGACAGAGCTGAAGGCACAGCAGGAGACAGTGCTGGAGACGGCGCAGGCAGAAACCGTTGGGTCTGACGACTTTTCCGGAGAACAGGACGGAGAATATATTGTCCTGAACCGTCAGGAGGTATTGCCGCAGGAGGTAAAAGCAGGGACAGGGCTGGAGGCCTATGCCGCCTTATCCCACTACCAATATTTTGACGGAGAACAGATAAGAAAGAGCATGAACCTGACGAAAGCCATCCGGCAGCGGGCAGAAAAGCTGCTTTTGGAGGGCAAGGTGACGCTGCAGAATGTGGAAACCGGATACATACAGAATAACGAGGAAATGGTGGGAGAGGCCGCAGGTGCGGGAACGGAGGGAAGAAATGCTTTTTCTCTCCGGATGGTTTTTTCCAGGGATGAGGTTCTGTATGCGGAGTGCGGCTGTGCGGAATGCCGGAAGCACTATTATTACCAGTTCTACAGGAAGGAGTACTGCGCCTATCTGGCGGCTTTCGGCAGCCTGATCAAGGAGCATCTTCAGGGGAGAAATCTGGGAGACGCCACGGATAAGCTGGCCAGGATCCTGATGAATGCCTATATGGAGCAGCGGGCCAACAGCGTGGTCTCCGATACCATAGGCAGGCAGGAAAGCCTGACGCTGCTGCCCAGGATCGTGCAAAAGGATGACGAATTGACAGTTTCCTTTAAGGTTGGAGAGGGCAAGCTGTTTGTCATAAAGGATCTGTTTGCTTTTTACGAAAATGTCCAGGAATCCAAGTCGGCTGTGTATGGAAGCAATACCAATATCAACCACAATATCAGCAATTTTACGGAGACCGGGAGACGATGGATCGATTTTATAGGCCGTATCACCAAAGAGGAGGCCGCCTTTGAGCGAAGAATGATTGAGGCGAACAGCTATTCCCGTAAGGCAGCTTCCCGGAATGGGGAACTGGCGCTGTTCGGCTGGAGACTTGACGAGCTGTTCCAGATGCTGGACGGCGGCGGAATCGAATATGAAAACAGGGATGGCCGCACCAAGGCGAAATGCACTTTAAAGCCCAAAGAGCAGAATCCTCATATTTCCATGACGATCCGCAAAAATGCCCTGAGCGACAGACGCACCTTCCACGGAATCACGGTTAATTGCCGGATGCCTCTGCTTTTTTATGGCACAAAAACGGCTTACTATGTGGAAGGCGAATATATCTGCAGACTTCAGGAGGAGTTTTTAAAGCGAATACGCACACTGGCGGATTTCTGTTCCGACGGCCAGCTGGAATTTCAGGTGGGAAGAAACAATCTGCCCCAGTTTTATTATACTCTGCTGCCCCAGCTTCAGGGGGCGGTGGATATTATGGAGGAGAACGCGGAGGAAATTGCCGAGTATCTTCCGCCCCAGGCAGAGTTTGTGTTTTATCTGGATGCCGAGGAGCACAACATGAGCTGCCGGATCATGGCCAGGTACGGAGACAGAGAGTTTTCCGTGCTGGATTATATGAACGACAATTGGAAGGGGGAGCCTTTCCGGGAGGAACACCGGGAGAGCGAAACGTTGTTTTTGACGCGGCAGTGGTTTCCGGAATACGATCCGGAAAAGCAGGAGCTTCACTGCGGTCAAAATGAAGAAAAAATGTACCAGGTGCTGGAGCGGGGAGTGGATATCCTGCTGGGACTGGGCGAGGTGCGCTGTACCCGCAGATTCAGCGGTATGAACGTGGGACGCAGAGTGCGGATGAGCGTGGGCATATCCGTTTCAAAGGATCTGCTGAATCTGAATATTGCCACCCAGGATGTGCCGCCGGAGGAGCTGATCGATATTCTGAAAAGCTACCGGGCCAGGAGGAAGTATCACCGCCTGAAAAACGGCGATTTCCTGAGCCTGGAGGACGATTCCCTGGCCACGCTGGAGGAGCTGATGGAGACTCTGCGGATGACGCCCAAAGAGCTGCTGAAGGGAAATGTGAAGCTTCCTCTGTACAGAGCGCTGTACCTAGATAAGCTGTTGGAGAAAAACGAGGAGATTTACAGCAGCAGGGACAGCTATTTCCGGGAGATGGTAAAGAGCTTTAAAACCGTAAAGGATGCGGATTTTGAGGAGCCCGGGTCTCTGAAGGATGTGATGCGGGGATACCAGAGAACCGGCTATCGGTGGCTTCGGATGCTGGAGGCATACGGCCTGGGCGGGATCCTGGCGGATGATATGGGCCTGGGAAAGACACTTCAGGTGATCGCAGTGCTTTTGGCGGCCAGACAGGAGGGAAAGGGAGGAACCTCTCTGGTGGTGGCGCCGGCTTCCCTGGTGTACAACTGGGGGGAGGAATTCCGTCGTTTTGCCCCGGAGATCAGCTCTGAGCTGATCACGGGAAATCAGGAGGAGCGGATTCAGAAGCTGGAACAGTACAAAAGCTTTGATGTGATTATCACCTCCTACGATCTGCTGAAGAGGGATATCGTCCATTACGAGGGTAAGGAATTCGCCTATCAGATTGTGGACGAGGCTCAGTATATTAAAAACCACACCACCGCGGCTGCCAAGGCGGTGAAGGCAGTTACAAGCAAAACCCGGTATGCCCTGACGGGAACCCCCATTGAAAACCGGCTCAGTGAGCTGTGGAGTATATTTGATTATCTGATTCCGGGGTATCTGTACGGATATGATGTGTTCCGCAATGATTTTGAAGCGCCCATCGTAAAGAACGAGGATCAGCAGTCCCTGGAGCGCCTTCAGCGGATGACTGCCCCCTTCATTCTGCGCAGAATGAAGGAGAATGTGCTGAAGGATCTTCCGGAGAAGCTGGAGGAGAGCCGGTATGTGAAATTTGAATCTTCCCAGCAGAAGCTCTATGATGCACAGGTAGTGTACATGAAGCAGAAGATCGTCAGACAGGACGCCCAGGAGTTCCAGAAGAATAAAATGCAGATTCTGGCGGAGCTGACAAAGCTCAGGCAGATATGCTGTGATCCGGGGCTGTGCTTTGAAAATTACAAAGGAAATTCCGCCAAGCTGGAGGCCTGCGTGGAGCTGGTGCACAGCGCCCTGGAGGGCGGACATAAGGTGCTTTTATTCTCCCAGTTTACCTCCATGCTGGAGCTTTTGGCCGCGCGCCTTACACAGGAGGAGATAAGCTTCTATACGATTACAGGCGCTACGCCCAAGGAAAAACGTCTGCAGCTGGTAAAGGCCTTCAATGAGGATGATACCAGGGTGTTTTTGATCTCCCTGAAGGCAGGAGGCGTGGGACTGAATCTCACCGGCGCGGACGTGGTGATTCATTACGATCCCTGGTGGAATCTGGCAGTGCAGAACCAGGCCACGGACCGGGCCCACCGAATCGGCCAGACCAGGAAGGTGGTGGTGTACAAGCTGATCGCCAAGGGAACCATCGAGGAGAAAATTCAGGAGCTGCAGGAGAGCAAGAGAGCGCTGTCGGAGCAGGTGATCCAGGGAGACGCGGGGCAGTTTGCCGCCATGAGCAGAGAAGATTTTATTTCGCTGTTGTCCTGAGGCGGAAAATGCGGAAAATTTTACACAGCCAGGAATATTTTCCCAGTCTTGTCCATATACTGATATAAAAAGGCTGATGCCGGCAGATGAAAGGAGAATGTATATGGCAAGAGGACAGCGCAAGACCATTGAGGAAAAAATCAGCGCGAAGCAGGAACTGATTGATGCGCTGATGACCCGGGTGGAGTCGGAAAAGAGAGAGCTGGAGGAGCTTTACCAGGAGAAAAAAAGAAAGGAGCTGGAGGCTGTCAGCGACCTGATTCAGGATTCGGGAATGCAGCCCGACGAGGTGGCGGCAGTGCTTCAGCAGTATCTGTCGGGCCGCTCGGCCTGAGACAGGAAACAAAAAAAGAACCGAACCTTTGCCTGTGAAAGCAAAAGGAACGGTTCTTTTTATATTCAGGCGGTCCGGTCCGCCGCATTTTCTGCCTGTTTCAGGTTTTTCTGGGCGGTGGACAGCATCAGCTTGATCCGGTTCAGCTGATTGACCTCGCTGGCGCCGGGATCATAGTCAATGGCTACGATGTTGGACTGGGGATATGCCTTGCGCAGCGCCTTGATAACGCCCTTGCCCACCACGTGGTTGGGTAGGCAGCCAAAGGGCTGGGTACAGACGATATTGGGCACATGGTCGTGGATCAGCTCCACCATCTCGCCGGTAAGGAACCATCCTTCCCCGGTCTGGTTGCCGATGGAGACAATGGGCTCCGCAAAGGAAGCAATTTCACGGATGGGAGTGGGAGCGGTAAAGTGTCTGCTCCTTTTAAACTCCTTTGCCGCGGCGCCCCTCAGCACATGCTCGATGGCCCAGATGCCAAGCCTTGACAATCGGGCGGCTTTTTTGCTGGTGCCCAGGTTGTCGGCCTTATAGATCTGATTGTAAAAGCAGTAAAGCATGAAATCGATCAGGTCGGGAACCACTGCCTCGGCACCCTCGGCTTCCAGAAGCTCCACCAGGTGATTGTTGCCCGCGGGAGAAAACTTCACCAGAATCTCGCCCACTACGCCTACCCGGGGCTTTTGAATGTCCAGCAGAGGGATATTGTCAAAGTCCCGTATAATTTCCCGGCACATTTTATAGAATCTTCCAAGGCGGATATGCTTTGCGGATACAAACCGCTGGGCCTTTTCCACCCACTGTCTGTGCAGGGCGTCCACGCTTCCGGGAGTGGCCTCATAGGGACGCATCCGGTAGACACAGCGCATGAAAATATCGCCCAGCTGAGCGCTCACCGCCGCCCGGAGCAGCAGATCCGCATTCAGGTGGAAGCCGGGATTGCTTTCGATTCCCGCCAGGTTCAGGGAAATGACGGGTATCTGTTCCATTCCTGCCTTGGCCAGGGCCCGGCGGATGAAGCCGATGTAGTTGGTAGCCCGGCAGCCGCCGCCGGTCTGGCTCATGATAACCGCAGTTTTATTTAAATCATATTTACCGGAGAGCAGCGCCTCCATAATCTGTCCCACCACCAGCAGGGAGGGATAGCAGGCGTCGTTGTTCACATATTTCAGGCCCACGTCCACGGAGTGCTTATTGTCATTGTCCAGCACCGCAAAGTGATAGCCGCAGGCATTGAAGGCAGGCTCCATGATCTCGAAGTGGATGGGGGACATCTGGGGACAGATGATGGTATAATCCTTCCGCATCTCCTCCGTGAAGGGCACCTTTGTAATGGATTCGGACCGGAGAGTGCGCTGTTTGTGCTTTTTCTCCCGTACCTGAATGGCGGACAGGAGGGAGCGGATCCGGATTCTGGCGGCGCCCAGATTGTTTACCTCGTCGATCTTTAAGCAGGTGTAAATTTTGTCCGAGCCCGAGAGAATGTCGTTTACCTGGTCCGTGGTCACCGCATCCAGGCCGCAGCCGAAGGAGTTTAGCTGGATCAGGTCCAGATTGTCCGTGGTCTTCACAAAGCTTGCCGCGGCATAGAGTCTGGAGTGGTACATCCACTGGTCGGACACGATCAGGGGTCTGTCGGGACAGCCCAGATGGGACACGGAATCCTCCGTGAGCACCGCCATGTCAAAGGAGGTGATCAGCTCCGGGATACCGTGATTGATTTCCGGATCCACATGATAAGGTCTGCCTGCCAGAACGATTCCCCGCTTTCCGGTCTGCTTCAGGTATGCCAAAACCTCGTCTCCCTTGTCCCGGATATCCTGCCGGGCACGGGACATTTCCTCCCAGCCGGCGGCGCAGGCCTCCTGAACCTCCTTGCGGGGAAGCTCCCGGAATTCCTTCAGCAAAGCCTCCGTCACCGTGCTCACATCCCGAAAGGACATAAAGGGGTTGCGCAGCCGCATTTCACCGCTGCTGATCTCCTCCACATTATTTTTGATGTTCTCCGAATAGGAGGTGACGATGGGACAATTATAGTGATTGTTTGCTCCGGACACCTCGTCACGCTCATAAAACAGAGCCGGATAAAAAATAAAATCCACCTTCTGCCGGATCAGCCAGGTCACATGTCCGTGAGCCAGCTTGGCCGGATAGCATTCGGACTCGCTGGGAATGGACTCGATACCCAGCTCATAAATTTTCCGGTTGGAGCTGGGGGACAAAATGACCCGGTAGCCCAGCCTGGTGAAAAAGGTGTGCCAGAAGGGATAGTTTTCATACATGTTCAGGACCCTGGGAATTCCTACCGTGCCTCTGGGAGCCTGATCGGCGTCCAGAGAAGGGTAGGAGAAGAGTCTCTGCAGCTTGTATTCAAACAGATTAGGCACGTTACCGGCGTTTTTCTGGCCGCCGATGCCCCGTTCACAGCGGTTTCCGGAGATGTACTGGCGGCCTCCGGTAAATTTATTGATGGTAAGCCGGCAGCTGTTGGTGCAGCCCTTGCATTTGGCCATGCTGGTGCTGTACTGAAGGGCACAGAGCTTCTCGTAGGAGAGCATGGAGGAGACATGACCCTCCTCATAGTGCTCTCTGGCGATCAGGGCCGCGCCGAAAGCGCCCATGATGCCCGCAATATCGGGCCGGACGGCTTCACAGTCCGCGATTTTTTCAAAGCTTCGCAGCACGGCGTCATTATAGAAGGTGCCTCCCTGTACCACAATGTTTTTTCCAAGCTCCGAGGCGTCGGAAACCTTGATCACCTTGAATAAAGCATTTTTGATTACGGAATAGGCCAGCCCAGCGGAAATGTCGGCCACCTCCGCTCCTTCCTTCTGGGCCTGCTTTACCTTGGAATTCATGAATACGGTGCAGCGGGTGCCCAGGTCGATGGGATATTTGGCAAAAAGGGCCGCAGCCGCAAAATCCTGGACACTGTAATTCAGGGATTTGGCAAAGGTTTCGATAAAGGAGCCGCAGCCGGAGGAGCAGGCCTCGTTAAGCTGGACGCTGTCCACGGTTTGATTCTTGATTTTGATACACTTCATGTCCTGGCCGCCGATGTCCAGAATACAGTCCACCTGGGGATCGAAAAACGCGGCGGCATAATAGTGGGCAACCGTTTCCACCTCGCCGTCGTCCAGCAGGAATGCGGCCTTCATAAGTGCTTCGCCGTAGCCCGTGGAACAGGAGCGGACGATCTCCACTCCCTCCGGCAGGAGCTCATAGATTTCCTTCAGAGCGCCTACAGCGGTCTTTAAGGGGTTGCCGTCATTCCCGGAATAGAAGGAGTGCAGAAGGGAACCGTCTTCCCCCACCAAAGCGATCTTTGTGGTGGTGGAGCCGGCGTCGATGCCCAGGAAGGCTTTTCCCCTGTAGGAGGAAAGGTCTGCCGCAGCCACCCGGTGCTTTTCGTGGCGCTCCCTGAAAGCTTTATAATCGTCTTCGCTGGCAAATAAGGGCTCCATACGTTCCACTTCAAATTCCATTTTGATATTGCCGGATAACTTTTCCAGCATTTCTTCCATAGTAAAGGAAACATCTGCCTTTGCGTTTAAGGCTGAGCCGATGGCGGCAAAGAGGTGGGAATTCTCCGTATCGATTACGTGCTCCGCATCCAGCTTCAGAGTGCGGATAAAGGCGGCCTTCAGTTCTGAGAGAAAGTGAAGCGGCCCCCCCAGAAATGCCACATGTCCCCGAATGGGCTTGCCGCAGGCCAGGCCGGATATGGTCTGGTTCACCACCGCCTGGAAAATGGAGGCTGACAGATCCTCCTTGGTGGCTCCCTCGTTGATCAGCGGCTGAATATCCGTCTTTGCGAACACGCCGCAGCGGGCCGCGATGTCATAGAGAGAACGGTATTCCTTTGCATATTCGTTCAGTCCTGCGGCATCGGTCTGGATCAGAGACGCCATCTGGTCGATAAAGGAGCCTGTGCCGCCGGCGCAGATGCCGTTCATGCGCTGCTCCACGTTGCCGCCCTCAAAATATATGATTTTTGCATCCTCGCCGCCCAGCTCGATGGCCACGTCCGTGGCGGGAGCCAAGGCCTTCAGGGAGGAGGCCACGGCGATGACCTCCTGAGTGAAGGGAACCTGCAGATGACCGGCCAGGGTCAGTCCGCCGGATCCGGTGATCATGGGATGCAGGGTAAGATTTCCCAATTTTTCGTAAGCTTTATTTAACAGTGAGGAAAGTGTCTCCCGGATGTTGGCATAGTGGCGCTCATAATCGGAAAACAGAATATTTTGCTCCTCGTCCAGAATAGCAATTTTGACAGTGGTGGAACCGATATCAATGCCAAGAGTTGCATTTCTTTTTATATATTCCATGCGGATCATCCTTCCTGAAATTATGTTGCTGCTTGTTGATTAAGCCGCCTTGTCCGGACAGCGAAACGGTTCGCAGAAGCCGGCTCCATGTCTCGACACAATGCGACACACGTGGACATTATAGTACACGCAGGCTGAAAATGCAACGAGCAAAAGTTGTAAAAAGTTTATGAAAATACTGATTTTTCTCTAAAAAACAAATTGCTTGGTTTACTTATGGGACAGGGGATGATAAAATGTATTCGTATGTCCCGCACAAAATGACAGCTGTGGGATTGAAAGGAAATGATCATCATATGAGCAAATGGGAACGGAAATTTGGAAAATATGCGATTTCAAATCTGACGATTGTGCTGATTTTATGTTATGTGGCCGGATATGTCCTGACCTTTGCGGCGCCCTGGGTCCTGCAGTATCTGACCCTGGATCCCTATGCGATTCTGCACGGGCAGGTCTGGAGAATTTTTACATGGGTTATCTCGCCGCCCTCCTCCTTTGATTTGTTTACGATCATCATGCTGCTGTTTTATTACAGCCTGGGCACGGCTCTGGAGAGTGCCTGGGGCACCTGGAGATATAATGTATATATTTTCACGGGCATGCTGCTGACCGTGCTGAGCAGTTTTATCTGCATGGGATTGTACTATCTCGTTGCCGGGGGCATACCGGCGGCAGCGGCGCAGATGATATTTGCCGCAGGGTCCCGCCAGTTCAGCACCTACTACATCAATATGTCAATCTTCCTGGCCTATGCGGCTACCTTCCCGGAGGCGCAGATACTGCTGATGTTTGTGATCCCGGTGAAGGTAAAATGGATGGGGATTATCTATCTGGCGGTGATGGTGCTGGATATGTTCCAGTATGCGGCTGCCTCCTCGCTTCTCTGGTTCAGCGTGGCGGCCATTGCGGCATCCCTGGTGAATATACTGATTTTCTGGCTGCGGAATAAAAACCGTTTTCGATTAAATCCGAAGCAGATCCGGCGCAGAGCCAGATTCCGGCAGGATGTGCGGCGGGGCGAAAAGGCCTCCGGGCATAAGTGTGCGGTCTGCGGAAGAACCGAGGAGGATGATCCTTCCATGGAGTTTCGTTTCTGCTCCAAGTGCAATGGAAATTATGAATATTGCAGCTATCACCTGTTTACCCATGAGCACAAAAAGTAGTTTAAAAATGACCCTTCAGGAGGTTTTGGATTTTTATGGACAGAGAGGTTTTGTTTGCCCGTACCCTGGAACAGGTGCGGCAGCAGGCGAAGAACCAGGGAAATTGTATCAGCAGGGAGCAGGTGAGAGAGGCCTTCCGGGGGCTGGAGCTTAATGACAGCCAGCTTCAGATGGTGTTTGACTATTTGATCAGCCATAAGGTGGGCATCGACAGCCCGGCGGATCCGGAGGATTATCTGACGGATCAGGAAAAGAATTATCTTCAGGATTATCTGGACCAAATCGCGGGGCTGCCGGAACTGACTCCGGGAGAGCTGGATGCTCTCACCCTGAGCGCCATGGCGGGAGAGGCGGGGGCTGCCCGGCGGCTCACGGAAGCGTATCTGGGAGAGGTGGCGGATATTGCAAAGCTTTACACGGGGCAGGGAGTCCCCCTGGAGGATCTGATCGGGGAGGGAAATCTGGCGCTGGCGGCGGGAAGCCGCCTGCTGGGCGGTCTGAAGGATCCCGGGGAGGCCCGGGGAACGCTTGCCCGCCGGATCATGGACGCCATGGAGCTTCATATCCGGGAGACCGAGGAGAACGGAAGGACGGATCAGAAGGCGGCGGATAAGGTGAACCGTGTGGCGGACCGGGCCAGGGAGCTGGCCGAGGACCTGCGCAGGAAGGTGACGCCCGACGAGCTGGCCCGGGAGACGGGCATGTCTCTGAAAAGCATTCAGGAGGCCGTGCGGATCAGCGGTCACAAGATAGAGGATATCGAAGATGTACAGGACAGTGTATGAGGATTATAAATACAGCATGCAGGATACCGGCAGGATCTATGTAGGCTGCCGATATACCTTTGGCGAGCTTTTGGAGGCGGAGGATGCGGCATTTAAATTCCGCATGGTGGTGGAGCGCTATATTCTGCCCAAGGCGGATATGGAGGACACTCTGGAGACCCATCTGTACTATCTGGAGCCGGACAGCTTTCTGATTAAGCTATACGGACAGATGAAGGCCCGGGTCAAGGTGAATGTGCTGCGGGAAAAGAAGGGGCTTTTCGGGGGTGTCAGGAAGGAATTTACCACCCGGCAGATGACCGTGGAGGAGCTGGCGAAGCTTCCCCCTGCGGAAAAGGAGCGTCGGGGACTGGTGATTCAGGAGCTGTCCGTGAGCAAGCTGGGTCTGATGGGGCTTTGAGGATATTTTCTGCGGTCTCATGGGATAATGCGGGTTAAGTATTGCAATATCAGGACAAGCGGCAGAAAAAGATAATCGGATAATTAGTAAACAATAAACAGATAGCCCGCTGAAGCGGGCAAGGAGGAAAAAAATGAGAATCGAAGATTTATCGGCCTACGAGGTGATTGAGAAAAGACAGATCGCCGACATCAACAGCATGACCTATCTGTGCAGGCACAAAAAGACGGGGGCCAGAGTGGCTCTGGTATCCAACGACGATGAGAACAAGGTGTTTTACATCGGATTCAGGACACCGCCTAAGGATTCCACGGGAGTGGCCCACATTCTGGAGCATTCCGTGCTCTGCGGCTCCAGAGAGTTTCCGGTGAAGGATCCTTTCGTGGAGCTGGTGAAGGGTTCGCTGAATACCTTCCTGAATGCCATGACCTATCCGGACAAGACCATATACCCTCTTGCCAGCTGCAATGACAAGGATTTCCAGAATCTG
>CAMWUL010000094.1 GCA_947177445.1 uncultured Lachnospiraceae bacterium
AATATCGCACAGGAAGAGACTTGATTTTTATGGGACGACTTTGCGATTGCCCTACAAATTTTGTTACTTTCTGCGAAATCTATTGACTGTCCGTGTCTAGCATGTTAAAATTACATGCAAAATCTAACAGTGTAGACAAGGAGGGCCCGAGAATGGAGATTCTGAAACTTCACGAAAGCGAATATTATTTTTGTTTGATTATGTGGGAACATGAGCCTGTCACTGCGGCCATGCTTGTAGAGCTGTGTCAGGAGCTGCTGGGATGGGAAAAAACAACTACTTATACTGTTATCAAGCGCCTGGAGGAACGTGGGGTGCTGAAAAATGAAAATGGCACAATTACATCCCTTGTTTCCAAGGCACAGACATGCGAATACGAGATTGAGGGGATGCAGGGTTCAGTTCGGGTCAGTGAGCAGTATGACATGGAATTTTTTAATTCTTTATTTCCGCAAAATTGATTCAGCGACTTCCTGCTGAACGCAGCAAAATTTTCAACTTCCTGTTCCAGCTCCCTTCCGGTGAAAGTTCTCTCTTCTTCCACGCAGTACATCTGTGATAGGTGAATAAGGTTTTCCTCCCAGATGATACTCCTTTTCTGTGCCCATGAAACGCTTGAACGAGGCCGCCGTGTCTTCAGGATAGGGGATCAGACGCTCCTTTGCCGCCGCCTCTTCCAGAAAGCTCTCTCCCTTCACATATCCCACCACGCTGGGCAGCAGAAAGCGTTCACCCTCCATGGGAATCAAATGTACCGTTCCATCCTTTCAATATGCTTCAAGACTGTTTGTCGTTCCCAGGTCAATTCCTATGACAGCCATAACTTTCCTCCATTTTTGCAGCCGCAGGGAACCACATACCTGCAGCAACGCATGGAACCTTGTTGTCATGCACTGCTGTCAGAAAAATTTTCCCATCGAATATCTTTTTATAAACATGTATGGGCTCGCCTTCAAAACATTGATCTAGAAAATGAAGCTCCTGTCCAATCCCCTTGTGGAGCCTGACAACAACCTCTGCGAACGGAAGGCCCGGATAATGTAGGAATGCGGCTATTTCCGAGGCGTTTCATTACATGAAAATTATTGAAGCATGGGGGACCGGCCTTGGAAGAATCCGCAATAGTTGTAGGGAATATGGGCTGCCTGAGCCGATTATTGAGGAATCGGGCGATGGGTTCAGAGTAATTTTTTATCGAAAAGCAGTACATGTAGACCGAAATGTAGGTAACAGCATAGAGAATCGGTTGATTGAGCTTCTTATCCAATATCCAGCAATTACTCAGCAGGAAGCAATTCTGCACCGGAGGGGCTCTACAAAAAAGGTATATGGATTGTGATGCAATAATCCTGTGATAGCATGAATGCGCCTGTACTGGCTGCACACAGGAGGCGCCAGTGCAGGCGAGGGCAACTATAAGTTTGGAGGCAGCTCCTCAATGACTGCGGCGTCCTGGGGAAGGAGAGTGATCACGGATATACCTTCTGTGACGCTGAGCTTTTCCGCAGGCTCGTCATTGCGCCACAGTACAGCTTCCTTTACGGATGGAGGGAAGGCTATGGGGAAGGTCTGGGTGTGCGAAGAAATATTGGCGCAGACACAGGCACGGCTTTTGTCCGGAGCCTCCCATCGGCAGAAAAGCACGGCGGGCTGCTGGCCGTCTCCCTTTTTCCAGCCGGAGAAGTTCAGCCCGGTGTAGGACACGGTGATTCGGGGAACCGGAAGCTCGCTGAAGGGCAGCATTCTGCCGTTTATAAGGTATTGGGGGAAACGACAGTGCAGGCCGCAGCAGTTTTTTCCCATTTTCAGGATCGAGGGGCTGCAATTTGACAAGGGCTCGTTTTTCATGGATTTCATCATGGTCTGGGGACAGGCGGCAGGGAGGCTTCCATATACGAAATTGGCGGCATGGTTATAGATTCCGCAGGTGTTGTCGGACAGCTGAGAGGACCAGTCTCCGCCGTAGCAGGGCATGTATTCGTGATAGAGGTATGCGAACAGGGGGATTCCGCCGATTCCCCGGGGCTCGTCGAAAACTCTGGCATGGCAGATATCCAGGTGCTGGATAAAAAGCTCCGACATAAACTCCTGGGAAAGCACAAAGTCGGGATCCTGTTTCTTTCCGTCCCTGCGGATAGCGTCGTAAATGGCAGCAAGCTGCTCCACCTGCCATTTTCCTCTTCCGGGAGGATGGCCGTGGGAGGTCTGGAAGCATTCCGTTACCCCGCCGCCGAAAAGCTGATCTGCCTGTACGACCTGGGCGCCCAGAGAGACCAGCTCCATGGCCGCTCCATAGAGCTGATCCCGGGCCTGGGCTGTGGAGACACAGGCATATGCGTGGAGTCCGTCCCAGTCGGAGGGTTCGGAGTCAGTGATAAACTGTCCCGCGGCATCGGTGGCCGCGGCAGGGCTCAATATTTTTTGAAAATATTCTCTGTTGTCATAGTCTATGGCCAGCTCAGGCTGGGGGTGGTCTGCGCCAATCAGCTTGCGGATAGGGAGCTTCAGACCGGACAGGCCGAAGGGAAAAGGGAAAATTTTTTCCTGCTTCAGGCTTGTGCAAAGCTGCCGGAAGCGCCTCTCGCCGCCGTAGGGAGGAAAATAGTCCGGTCCGACCCATTCCCCATGCTTTTCCCAGCCGCACATCATTGCAGCCATGGGCACGTTCCAGTATTGCTGCCAGTCCTTGAGGTATTCGGGCAGCTTCTCGGGGAAGCCGTTTTCCTGGCCCCGCAGCCGGATATTGAAAAACAGGGCTCCCTTTTTAATCCATAAAGGAATATCTTCCCTTTCCCACAGCTTTTTTGAGCACCAGCTTTGTTTTTCTGCAAATTTTTTGTACAAATCCGCCGCGCTCTGCCAGCCTCCGTGGAAGCAGCAGATGACTACGTCATAGCCGGGATTGCAGCTGTTTCCCGGAACCGGCGGCAGATGAAAAAAGGGTGTAAAGGAAAGGGTTTCCACAGAGGCGTTTCGATTCCATACAGGTCCCAGCCTTTTGGGATTTCCGCCGCCGTCGTGAACGGCCAGGTAGAAGCCGCCTTCCGGGTCATAATAGGCCAGAAGCTGTGCGGAAATGTTTTCCGGAAATTCCCGTCCGTTTCCCGGGTACTCAAATCTCTGGTCAAAGTTCCGGAAGGGAAGATCGCCCTCCCAGGGGTGATAATGAGGGGAGGGAAGCAGATACCCGTCCTGTTTGGGAAGCAGGATCCTGCTTTGAGAGGGATCCTGCCCCAGGAAGACAGGACATTCTATGACGGGGTATTCCAGAAAGTGCAGCCCCAGTGTGGAGTGATTTTCGATGTGTATGGAAAAATGGCACAGGCCGTCCGCCGGATCCATATGAACATGGCAGGAGACATGAATGTTCCTGCCGCCCAGAAAGGAATAGCGGAAGGTGATCCGGTTTTTGTCCTGTTCCACGGAGGGCATGGTCAGGTCGGAAGTCAGTATGATATCTCCGGGCTGGCGTTCTCCCCGCAGAAACTCCGTACAGCCGATGCGAAACAGCGGCCTGCCGGGAGCGGGGGCGGCTATATAGTCCCTTGACAGGGACGGGTCGGTAAAGGACAGGATGCAGCCGGTGTCCGAAAAAACAATGTGCTGATGTTTTCCTTGTAATGTATACATTATTCTATCCTTTCACTGCTCCGGCAACGAAGCTTTGCTGTATATTTTTGCTGAAGCACAGGTATACGGCCAGCGTGGGAAGGGCGGCGATGGTAAGGCCGGCGGCCATGGCGCCCCAGTTGGTATAGTATTGTCCCTTCATGGCCAGCAGGCCTACCGTCAGGGTGCGCAGCTTTTCCCTGTCCAGCAGGATAAAGGAATACATGAATTCGTTCCAGCAGGACAAAAAGGTGAAAACCATCACGGTGGAAAGGGCCGGGCGGGTCAGAGGCAGAATGACCCGGTGATAAATATACAGGATGCCGGCTCCGTCCAGGGCCGCCGCCTCCTCCAGCTCCACGGGCAGACTTTTCAGAAAGCCTGAAAGGATAAAGATGGCTGTGGGAAGGGCGAATACCAGATACACGATCACCAGGCCCGGCTGAGTGTTGTACAGACCGGCACGCTGCAGAATCAGGTAGATCGGAAGAATTACTGCCTGGGAGGGAACCATGATTCCCATAAGGAAAATCATCATGACCCAGCCTGAGTATCGCCAGCGCATGCGTGTTATGGAGTATGCGGACATGGATGCCAGAAGGGTGCTTAACAGAACAGCGGCGGCGGTGATCACCAGGCTGTTGCAGGTGTAGCGAAGGACATTTCCGGTCTGCATGGCGGATATGTAATTATCCCACCGGAGGCTGCGTGGAAATCCCATGCTTCCGCCCCCATAGATCTCGCTGTTGCTTTTCAGGGACAGAAAGACCATCCAGACAAGAGGGTAGAGCTGGATGATGGCGATGACCACGAGGAGCAGATTTATAATGGCTTTTTTCATGGCTGTGCATTCCTTTCATGATGGAAAATTCTTCGTATGATCAGGGTAAAAATGAGGCATTCCGCTACAACGAAGCATGCTGCGGCGCTGCCTGTGCCGTAATTGTTTTTTTCAAAGATCAGCTTGTACATTACTCCCGTCTGGACGATAGTGGCTCCCAGAGGCTCGCCGTTTGAGGTAAGGATAAACATGATGTCAAAGATTTTCAGGGCGCCGATCACAGCCAGAGTCAGCGTCACCTCAAGCATGGGTAGCAGTTGAGGAATGGTGATATACCGCCAGATGCGGAAGGTGCCTGCGCCGTCTATTTTCGCGGAATCCAGAAGCTGTGGAGGAATGGCTTTTATGCCCGCATACAGGATCAGCATATGATAGCCGATATGCTGCCATATAACGGGGACAAACGCAGCCCAAAGGGCGGTGGACTCGTCATAGAGCCATGGCCTGCACCAGCTCTCCAGCCCCAGGGAGCGAAGAATGGTATTCAGCGCTCCGTAATCGAAATTATATATTTTCAGGAAAAGCTGAGCGATGGCGGAGGAGGAGATCACCACGGGAATGAAATATACGGTTCGATAGAAATTCTCCCATTTTACGCCGATGGTTACCAGAAGCGCCAGGAGCAGCGCCAGAGGGATCTGTATAAAGACAGACAATGCGGCGATGATGAGGGTGTTTTTTACCGATACATGAAAATGATAGCTGTCTGTGAAAAAGAGCTTTTCATAATTACGCAGTCCCACAAAGGTCATTTCGCCCAGTCCGTCCCATTTCTGCAGGCTGAAAAAGAAGGAGGCAAGGATGGGAAGGATCATGATGCACAAGAACAATAAAAAGGCGGGGAGCGTGAAAAGCGCAATGGCCTTTTTGTTTCCCAATACTTTATTCATAGAAAGTCCCTTTCTAAAAAACCGGCTTTTCTAAGGCAGAAAAGCCGGTGTCGGTTATTCGCTGTCAAGTCCGGTATTGATTTTCTGCATTTGACCGGAAAATTCCTCCGGGGTTATTTTTCCCTGGATCAGCTTCATGACCAGCTCCTTGTGAAAATCGGCGGCCTCGCCTCCCAGGGCGGTGTCCCACCACAGACAATAGCCGCTGGCGGTGGTTGCCAGTGCATACTGCTGTGCAATGAACGGGCTGAGGGTCTCTGTATCGACGCCGCCGCTGTTCCAGGCGGGCAGGCCGTTTCCGGTCATGACGGACACATTGCTCATCTGCTCGCACAGGTAATTGACGGCCTGCCAGGCAGCCTCCGGATTTTTGCAGTTTGCATTGATGCAAAAGCCCTCAAAGGCGCCGCCGAAGAATTCGTCAGGATCCCCGTCTCCATCGGCCAGGGACGGAAAGTTGATCACCGCTACCTTGTCCCGGATGGCTGAGTCTTCCCCTGTGACCACAGCGGTAGTCCATGTTCCGTTGTAGAGCATTGCCGCTCCTCCGGCGGAAAATTTGGCGATGCCCTCGTCCCAGCCGAGAGAGAGGTCATTTTCGTTGAAGGCACCGGCTTCCACCAGCTGAACCAGCTTTCGGGCGGCTTCCGTGAAGGGCTCTTCCTCAAAGGAGGCGTTTCCGGAAAGGGCTTCGCGGCATCTGACAGCGCCTGCCTGACGGATGGCCAGGATATCATAATAATCCATGGCAGGCCACAGATCCTTTCCCGCACACATGATGGGCGTTATTTCTTTTTGGTTGAAGATCTGGATACAGTCAAGCAGGTCCTCCCAGGTTTCGGGCAGGGCCAGACCGCATTGCTGAAACAATTCCGTATTGCAGTAGAGAAGACCCAGGCTGGTAATTGTGGGAAGTCCGTATATGCCGTCTTTGATTGTAAAGTTATCCAGAGTGCCGGGCAGAACCTTGTCGGCTGTTTTGTCTGCCGCGATCATGCCGCTCAGATCCAGAAGCTTTCCGGCCTCCGCAAAGGGAGCCAGATCGCCGGGCGCCTGGATATATACGATATCAGGGGCCTCGTTGGCGGCAAAGGTGACCTTTAGCTTTGTGGAGTAATCGGAGGAGGATTGCCCGGTTACCTCCAGACGGATGCCGGGGTTTGCCTCAGCAAAGCCGGCCAGAACCTGATCGAAGGCGATCTTGTTTCCGTCCTCCTCCGTGGTCCACTGATGCCACAGGGTGAGTGTGACCGGCTCTTCGCCGCCGGCCTGGTTTTCTGACTGCTTTTGTCCCAAACTGCCCGAGGAGTCTTCTGGGGAGGCGCTTTGACATCCGGCCAGCTGCGTCAGAATCAGCAGGCTTCCGGTGACTGCCGCCAGCGTTTTTTTCAAAATTTTATTTTTCATATGATTTTGCCCTTTCTTTTGTTGCCTGTTGTGTGTCGACCGGTCTGTTTTTAGTATAGCGGAAAAGCCGGGAGTAACGTGAGTGAAAATATTTGACAAACATAGTAACTATTTTTACCTCTTTTTATACTTTTTGTTCAAATATTGACGGGGTGATCAGGGATCAGTATAGTTAGCTTATTCAGGTGGCATAAGACCAGAGAAGACATGATTTTACAGGCAAAAGAAAGGCGCGGGTAATTTGATGAAAAAGAAAAGAAGTGTTTTTTGGTCAGGCATCGGGGCCAGAATGTCCTTCTGCTTTTTGCTGCTGCTGTTATTGGTTATTGGAATCTGCATGGGATTGAGTCAGTATGTATATCTGTATACTCAAAGGCAGAATTTGTATGATGCCGCAAGACAGGCGTCAGATTCCTGCATGGTCGGAATCCGTGCCCGTGTATCTGAGGCGGACGCATATTCCAGACTGGTAATTTATGACACGCAGGTGCAGGAGGAGCTGAAGACTGTGACAGAGGAAAATTATATGGATTTGTACATGGATCCGCAGTCGGCCATCAACAGCAGGATCAGTCAGGCACTTCAGATAGCATCCTTTTCCTCCATCTATTTGTATTCCATGGAAGGGCTGTGCTTTTCCGGATATCGTTCCAGCGAGGCCAGGCTGGAACGGATCGATCTGCAGAGCATGAGATGGTTTCAGGAGGTTATGGAGGCCGACGGGAGGATTGTGGTGGAGATGAATGCTGCGGGAGCCCCTTATTCCAGAAATTCGTCCAGCTATCTTTCCCTGATCCGGTGTATATTGGACATCCATGATTTCAGACCGGTGGGGGTGGCCATGGTTAATATTCCGGAGACGGACATTCGGGAGGAGCTGGAGGAGACTCCGGGCGCTCCGGGAACCTATGTGATATTGCGGGACAGCTGGGGAAACCGGCTCACCAATCTCTCATCAGAGGGAGAGCTCCAGGCAGTGTTCGGTGAAGGGGATACTGCCAGGGCAGTCTTCCGGGGAAAGGAGTACTTTTGCTATAAGGCAGTATATGAGGATTATGGCTGGACGCTGGAGTATATGACACCCATGCCCGGGGGCAATTACCTGCTGTCCATGATCACCAGGTCATATTTTGCGGTGCTGGGAACAGCCGCCGTATCGGTCTGCGTGGGCACATTTTTGATTTCCCGGTCTATCACGAGACCCTTAAAGAGTCTGCTTCTGTCCATGAATCAGGTGCAGGAGGGAAATTTTGTCAGGACGCTTCTCCCTAAAAGGCAGGACGAGGTATATTACCTGATTCGGGGATATAATAGTATGATTGACAGAATCGATCATTTAATCGGGCAGATTTTGGAACAGGAGGCTGACAGGAGGAAATATGAGCTGGAGGCCCTGCAGGCTCAGATCAAGCCGCATTTTCTCTACAATACCTTTGACATGATCAGCTATCTGGCCTTGCGGGAAGGGAACCGGGAAATGTTTTCTCTGATCCGGGCGCTGGGAAATTATTACAGGACCAGCTTGAGCCATGGAAGCGAATTTATCACGCTGGAAAAGGAGATTGAAATTGTCAGGGACTATCTTTATATTTTGAGCTGCCGCTATCCGGAGCTGTTTGAATGTGAGTATGAGATCGCCCCCGGGATTTTGCAGTATCCGATTTTGCGTCTGTCCCTGCAGCCCTTTGTGGAAAATGCCGTTTATCATGGGCTGAAGCCCAAGGGCAGGGGAGGAATAATCCGGATCGCGGCCCGGGATGAGGAGGAGCTGATCGTGATCCGGATTCAGGATAATGGAGTGGGAATGGATCAGGAGAGGATCGACGTCCTGCTTGGGGAGGGAGATCTGACAAAACAGGATTCCTTCGGCATCCGGGGAACCATACGGCGGCTTGGGATATACTACGGCTGTGATCATATCTGCAGTATAACGGGAGAGCCGGGAGAGGGAACCACGGTTACACTGCGTATACCCAAGGATCGTTTCCTGAATTGAAGGCCTGGGGCTGACACGTGGAGAGGCAGGGATATTATGGAAGAATATGTATACAGAGTGATGCTTTTGGATGATGAATACCCGGTGAGAAGGCTCTTGAAGGAGTGCGTGGACTGGGCATCCCTGGGGGCCTGCGTCTGTCAGGAGGCGGAAAATGCGGCGCAGGCCCGGGCGCTTCTGGAAAGGTCCGTGCCTGATATGATCTTTGTGGATATCAACCTGCCTGTGGAGAACGGTATTGAATTCAGCAGGAAAATCCTGGGGGAATATCCGTCTGTTCAGGTGATTATTGTCACAGGCTACGAAGAGTTTAATTATGTACAGGAGTGCCTGAGAATCGGAGTCGCTGATTTTATTACAAAACCTATCGACCCGGAGGAGATTACCGAGGCCGTAAAAAAGGTGATCGAGCGGGTAAGGCGCCGGCGCTCCCATCATGAGGAATATGAGGCGGCAAGAGAGCGGCTGAAGGAAAGTACCCAGGTATCCAGGGAGAATTTTGTCCGTCAGCTGCTCCAGGGACTGGTCACCTCGGAGATCATTTATATGCAGGATCGGGATCTGAGGGACTGGATGGCAGAGGATATTTTTCAGGCAGCTCTGTTTTTGTTTTCCCGGGATATATCCCCGTCCCTGCGGGAGCTATTCCGGGAGCGTGTCCGCGGGGAAAAGGGCCTGCTTTGTACATTTCCGGACAATCGGCGTCTTGCTCTGGTGAGCAACCGGATGGGAGAGGATATGGGGGAGGTCATAGAGCGTGTCACAGAGGGGACAGGGCAGGCCTTCCGCGCAGGAATAGGATGTGCCCGCAGCGGTATAAACGGGGCGGGTCTTTCGGCGGAGGAGGCGCTGACGGCGCTTCATACGGCAGGGGAGCAGGAAGTGGTTCACTATATCAGTCTGGAGGATGCCGCCCTGGCAGATACCAGGCTGAGGGCGCGGCGTGATTTGAGGACTGTCTGCCAGTATATCAGGACCGGACACACAAAGGAAGCCGTGGGGCTGATCCGGCAGGAGCTGGAGCGGCATTCTTCTATTTTAGAATTGAATTTATGCAGGGAATCGGCGGTGGAGATCGTATCCGCGCTGATAGAGCTTCTGAGGGAAAAGAACCTGGAGGAGAAGATTTTATTTTCCGGGGAGGATGCTCCGCTGAAGAAAATATTTCAAACCACATCCTGCCCGGAGCTGGTCCGCTATATGGAAACTCTGGTGAGAGCCGCCTGCCAGGCGATTCGTGGAATGGACGGCTCCGGCGTTGTGGAAGGTATCTGCCGGTATCTGGAAAGAAATTATCATGACGCCTCACTGACGCTTCAGAAAATAGCGGAAATTTTCCATATGAATTACAGCTATTTAAGCCGCCTGTTTAAGGAAGAAGAGGGAGTCAATTTCTCTGAATATCTGACGGGAATCCGTGTGGGGGAGGCAAAGCGGCTGCTGCAGGAAAGCGACCTTAAAATATGGGAGATTGCGGAGAATGTGGGATTTTCGGATCCTCATTATCTGGAAGTCTGTTTTAAAAGGATCAACCATATTTCCATGAGTAAATACCGGCAGCATCACAGAAGGCCTCAAGGAGGCTTATAAGAAAAAGCCGGCAGGGTTCATGAAATATTGAATAAAAGAATTAATTTTTGAACGGATCTCCAGATTGTTTCCTGTATAATACAATCCAGAAGAGTTGAAAAACGGCTATTGTTTACCGGGCGAACAGCAGGCAGCAGCCGTATATGCCGCAGGATCATAAGGAGGGTCTATTATGTCTCAGAACAAAACAAACACAGGCGGAACCGGGGAAGTGAAGTACCGCCGCGCCAAGGTATGGCAGATCATCATGGTATCTTCAAGCGCTTTTATCGGGATGAGCTTCTATTTTCTGATGGGTATGGCAAGCTATTCGGCCAGCGTGGGCTTCGGCATCGCGTCGGTGGCGGTGGGAGGCATCCTGACCTTTACCCGCATTTTTGATGCCATTACGGATCCGCTGCTGGCATTTATCTATGATAAGGTCAATACGCCTTTTGGCAAGATACGTGTTTTGCTGGCCAGCGGCTGGCTCATCATGGTGCTGTCCGTGCTTTTGATGTTCGACTGGGCGGCGGGAAAGGGCCACGGGAAGGTTACCTTTGTGCTTTTGTACATTATTTATATCATCGGATACACGCTTTACAATATGACAGGCCAGACCCTGGGAGCCCTTATGTCCAACGACCCGAAGCAGCGTCCCATGATCGGAGTTTACAGCACTATATTTAACTACATAGTTCCTATTGCCCTGAATATGATAGCCTATACTCAGCTGATGCCGAAATACGGAGGCTATACGCCGGAGTTTCTGTCCTCGGCCTGCTGGCTCTGCGTGGGGCTTTCCGCTGTGGGGCTTGTGCTGACCTGCATCGGCATTTCGGAGTATGACAGGCCGGAGAATTTTGTGGGCACAAATATGAAAAAGGAAAAGCTGAAGATCAGGGATATGGCGGAGGTACTCGCTCATAACCGTCCCCTCCAGTGCTTTGTGGCATCCGGAGCCTCGGACAAGATCGCTCAGCAGGTAGCCAGCCAGACTATCGTGGTCACCATGCTCAACGGAATTATCATCGGCGATATGTCCATATCCACCATACTTTCCACCCTGGGAATGATACCTTCCATCCTGTTTGCCTTCATCGGAGCCGCCTACGCCAAAAAGCACGGCAATAAAAAGACTATTGTCACATGGACCTGGTTCTGTATTTTTGTGACCTTTGCGGCGATAGCGTTCTTTACGGTACTCCATATCGGGGGCAATACCCGCAGCATATCCGCCGTTATGCCGCTGATGATCGTGTTTATGGTGCTGCAGCTTTTGACCAATGGCACAAAGATGGGAGTTACCACCGGCAACAGCGCATTTATGGCCGATGTGATCGATTATGAGCTGGACCGGGGCGGTAAATATATTCCGGCGGTGGTAACGGGAGTCTACAGCCTGATCGACAAGATTGTATCCTCTGTCAGCGCCCTGATCGCCACGGCCTCGGTGGCTCTGGTGGGCTACACTACTTCCCTGCCTCAGCCTACGGACGAACTGACACCCGGTATTTTCTGGATGACCATGGTGCTGATGTACGGCTTCCCGCTGCTGGGCTGGGTCATTACTCTGATTGCCATGCGGTTCTGCGACTTAAATAAGGAAGAAATGGAACAGGTACAGAAACGGATCGCGGAAAAGAAGGCGGAGGCCCAGAAACAGGCACAGGCGGGCTGACTGTTACAAAAAAATTTGAAATTTCGCAAAAAAGCCCTTGCAAAAAGGGCTTTTTGCATGTATAATGCTAAATGCTGTGGCATGATAGCTGTGAAGCGAGAGGTTGCTGGCTGTCAGCAATGACGGTCAGGTTTTCCGTGGAGCGAATGTCAAGTTAGAAAACTGACGACAAGTCACTGTACCA
>CAMWUL010000095.1 GCA_947177445.1 uncultured Lachnospiraceae bacterium
TTTCTGAAAACCAACCCCTTCCGACTGATTCATTATTGAGTTCCCGAGACTACTCCTGCTTCTCAGCTATCTCTTTTGTCATCTTCTCATAAAATTCCTCAGTAATCACAAATTTCTTCCGATATATGCCGTAGGCAGCCAGCAAAAGCAGCACCGGAAGGATGGTCATACACACCAAAAGCCCGTTTGTCTTTGCTGCCGGAACGCCGTTCAGCAGGCTTTCAATCTGAAGCACCTTTTCTTCTATGGTACATTTCCCTGCAGAGGCGGCGTTCTCCCATTCGGAAATCCCGTTGGTCACGGAACGCACTCCTATGACCAGGTAAATCATCATTACAAGAAACTGTGAGACGGCTCCTGCCAGCTTTGTCATAAAAGGCCTGACGGAAAAAATAATCCCTTCTTCCCTCCTGCCTGTCTTCCACTCGTTGTATTCCACCGTATTGGCAATACAGATCATCCAAAGCAGATAAACCAGGGTCTGGCCCAGAAAGGCGAACAGATTGCTCAGAGTCAAAAGTGAAAACTTCACCGCCAGAAAAGAGGACGGCACTGCAAGCCCCACCGCAAGCATGGCCAGATAACCGGCCACGGACATCCAGGTTCCTCCCTTCATAAGCTGATTCCTGGAATACCGATCAGACATGGCCGCAAACCGCACCATCAAAACCGCTCCCGCCAGGTTTCCCAAAATGCTGAAAATAGAAAGCAGCAGCCCATTATAGCCGAAGGAAAAATACAGATAGCTGACAGAAAGACCATTCCCCAGCAGAAGCTGTCCGACGGAGAAAATCAGAAAACAGATACCTCCCCACACCAGCTGATCGTTGCCCCGGATCACCCGGAAAATCTTTCCCAGTCCCACGGCTTCCGCTTCCGTCTGATCAGGATTTTCCTCCCGGACCAGCAGCACCGTGAGAAGCTGAAAGACAAAAAACAACGAGCACACCCCTATGGAAACCAACTGGTATGCCGTGATGGCATTTCCTCCGATCACCATGGAGCCGGCTGTAAAGGTAGGAACGATGACACCGGCAAGGAACTGTCCCACTCCTGCAAAGAAAACGGTGCGTGAGGTCAGCCGGTTGCGGTCCTGGGCCTGTCTGGCCAGAGCCGGCACCATTCCCCAATAGGCAATGTCGTTCATGGTGAAAACAATACTGTAGATAAAATAGAGCACGCCGAATGAGGCCACATAGGCCCAGCCCTGAAAGGGATTTGAAAAAGAAAGGATAATAACCACAACACTCAGCACACAGCCGATGGCAATCCAGGGCTTAAATTTACCGAAGCGGGTGCGGGTGGCCTCAATAATATTACCCATAATGGGATCATTAAAAGCGTCAAACACCCGCGCCGCCATCATGATCACGCTCAGTGATGCAAACTGTGCTCCTGTAAGACTTTTGGTAAACAGCACATAAGTCAGCAGGTAGCCGGTAAACATGCCCACAGCCATGTCTCTTCCCACAGAGCCTACAGGATAAGCCCATAGATTTCGCCTGGATAAACCGGTATTCATAGTCCCTCCTCCTTTTTTCATAAAAACTCATATTTTACCAGCGTCAGCCCCTCAGCCGGCGCAGTAGGCCCCGCCGCAGTTCTGTCACAGGCGGCCAGAATGCCCGGCATGGACTCCGGTTCCCGCTTTCCCTGTCCCATCTCCATCAATGTGCCTGCAATGATCCGCACCATATTATAGAGAAAACCGTTTCCCCGAACACGGATTACCAGATCCGGCCCCTGCTCCTCCACCTGTACAGAATCAATGATCCGAACTGTGCTTTCCGCCTGAGAGCCTGATTGGCAAAAGCTTTTAAAATCGTGCTCTCCTGCCAGGTATGCCGCCCCCCGGCGCATCCTTTCCACATCCAGGGGCCTGTAGGTAAAATAAGAATACAGCCGCTTCACCGGCATGGGAAACTCCCCCCGGTAGATCCGGTATTCGTAGGTTTTACGGCTGGGGCAGCGCCTGGGATGCCACCCTGCCTCCACCTCCTCGGAGCCCTGAATCCGGATATCCTCCGGCAGACGCTGGTTCAGCGCATAGGAAAATTTTTCCCCGGGAATTCTGGAGCAGGTATCAAACACCGCCACATTGCCGAGGGCGTGGACGCCCGCATCCGTGCGGCTGGCTCCTATGACCTCTATGGGCTCCCCAAGAAGCTCCGAAAGACAGCCGTTCAGCACCGATTCTATGGTAACGGCGTTGTTCTGCAGCTGCCATCCGTGATAGTTGGTTCCGTCGTAGGCCACTGTCAGACGGACCCTCTTTTTATCCATAAAGCACCTCCTCCCTCAGAAAAAGCTCAGCCTTCCCACGGGAATGCTCACACACAGATACAGCAAAATGCAAAGATATGCCAGCCTGTCCCGCCTTCTGTATATCAGGGGTTTCATTTTCGTTCTTCCCTCGCCTCCCCGATAACACCTTGCCTCCATGGCCATGGCCAGATCGTTGGCCCGGCGGAAAGCGGAAATAAAAAGCGGCACCAGCAGAGGCACCAGCGCTTTGGCCCTTTTGATCAGATTCCCGCTCTCGAAATCCGCTCCCCGGGCGATCTGCGCCTTCATAATCTTATCCGTCTCCTCCAGCAGAATGGGAATGAACCGCAGAGCGATGGACATCATCATGGCCACCTCGTGAACAGGAACGCGGAACAGCTTCAGAGGGCGCATCCCCCGTTCCATTCCGTCCGTAAGATTGTTCGGCGTGGTGGTCAAAGTCATCACGGAGGAACCGATGATCAGCAGAGTCAGACGGATGGCCATGCTCACAGCCGTCCGCAGGCCCTCCCGGGTGATGGTCACCTTCCACAAAGTCACCAAAGGCGTGCCCGGCGTCAGAAACAGATTGAACACCACCGTCAGCAGCAGCAGAAAAATAATGGCCCTCATTCCCCGCACCATAAACCGGAAAGGGACATGGGACAGCCCGATGACAATGCCCAGAAACAGCGCCGCCGTCAGATACCCCAGAAAATTCTGAAAAAAGAACAGGGAAATAATATACAGCAGCGTGCCGGCAAGCTTTACCCGCGGGTCCAGCCTGTGGATCACGGAATCCGTCTGATAATATTGTCCCAGGGTAATGTCTCTCAGCATATCAACCTCCATGTCCTTTAGCCATGCATATCGTATCCGCCGCCTCCCCGATGGTAGTGGCATTCACGTCCACGTTCAACCCTCTGGTCTTCAGCTCATTCAGAATATATGTCACCTGCGGGGCCGCAAGCCCCACC
This sequence comes from uncultured Lachnospiraceae bacterium, assembly GCA_947177445.1. Taxonomy (GTDB): domain Bacteria; phylum Bacillota; class Clostridia; order Lachnospirales; family Lachnospiraceae; genus Acetatifactor. Next base: position 3,243 of record CAMWUL010000095.1, read on the forward strand.
TCCTCCAGCTCCCTGTAACGGGAAAACACTTCTCTGGGAACATTGTCAAACAAAATTCTCCCACGGTTCATCACAATGATCCGGTCCACATACTCTGCCACGTCCTCCATACTGTGAGACACCAGGAGAATCGTCATTCCGGATTCCTTCTGAAGCTGCTTGATCTGGTACAGGATTTCGTCCCGCCCCTTGGGATCAAGACCTGCCGTAGGCTCGTCCAGAATCAGCACCTCCGGTTTCATGGCCAGCACACCCGCAATTGCCGCCCGCCGCTTTTGCCCCCCGGACAGTTCAAAGGGCGACTGATAAAACAGCTCGTCCGGAAGCCCCACCTTCCGCAGGGCCTCATAGGAACGAAGCTCCACTTCCTTCCTGTCCAGCCCCAGATTTTTGGGGCCGAAGCATACATCGGAGAAAACATCGACCTCAAAAAGCTGATGCTCGGGATACTGAAAAACCAGTCCCACCCTGCCACGCAGCTTCTTCCGGTCAAAATCGCTGTCATAGATATCCTCACCGTTAAAATATATATGCCCCGACGTGGCACGGATCAATCCATTGAGATGCTGTACCAGTGTGGATTTCCCGGAACCGGTATGTCCTATGATCCCTACAAATTGTCCGTCGGGAATCTCCAGACAAATATCGTCCAGCGCCGTTACCGCCAGGGGCGTATCCGCCCCATATATATAACTTACATGATCTACAATAATGGACATGTCACCCTCCCGCTCACCGCACGCCGCTCCCGGACAGCGCATCCGCCAGCTCTTCCACCGTAAGTATCCCCCGGGGCAGCTTCATCCCCCTGTTTTGCAGCTCATAGGCCAGCAGCGTCACCTGGGGAACGTCCAGCCTCAATTCCTTAAGCCTCTCCACCTGGGAGAATATCTCCCTGGGCGTCCCCTCCATGGCAATCCTTCCGCCGTCCATAACGAAAACCTTGTCCGCATGTATCGTCTCTTCCATATAATGTGTGATCAATACAACGGTTACTTCCTCCACCTGGTTCAGGGCACGTACCGCACGGATGACTTCTTTTCTCCCCCGGGGATCCAGCATGGCCGTTGGCTCATCCAGCACAATACACTTGGGGTGCATGGCCAGTACCCCTGCAATGGAAACTCTCTGCTTCTGTCCGCCGGACAGCTTGTTGGGCGAATGCTTGCGGAATTCATACATCCCCACCGCCTTAAGACTCTCCTCCACCCGCTCCCAGATCTCCTTCGTAGGGATACCCATGTTCTCCGGTCCAAACCCCACATCCTCCTCCACCACCTGGCCGATGATCTGGTTATCGGGGTTCTGAAATACCATTCCCGCCCTCTGACGGATCTCCCAGACCTTTGTATCGTCCCGGGTATCCATGCCGTCCACCCAGACCGTTCCCTCCGTAGGATTCAGAATGGCATTGATATGCTTGGCCAGGGTGGACTTGCCCGATCCGTTGTGTCCCAGAATGGCAATAAATTCCCCCTGCCTCACATCCAGGCTTACCTGATCCACCGCCCTGGTAATTCCCTCTACGTTGCCTTCCTCATCCCGCCTGATATATTCGTATACGACATCCTTTGCCCTGATAATTCCCATTCCTGCAATCCTGCGCTCCGATCCTTAAAATTCTTTTCTCATTATAGTAAATTATCCCGGGAATTACAACTGTCAACTTTTTTCGTTATGGGTTCACTGCATAATCTCCGCATTCGCCCCGGTTGACACAGACACCTTCATATGATAAAATTTTCAGACCCTGCAAAGAAATCTGTTAATCATTGAAAGGATTTTAGTATGAACAGATCAAAAATAATCCAGCTGCTTATCATCCTGGCGGCCATCACTGTGATTGCCTCCGGGCTCTCCCGGCTGGCTCAAAGTAATTCCATGAGTCTGACCGAGTATGCCAGCCAGGAGGAATCTCAAAACAGCCCGCTCTCCGGGCCTGCCGTCGGTGTAGTTTTTTCAGACTGGCCAGACGCATCGCAAAACCGGCTCCCTGAAAATAGTACTTTATCCGAAATTCCTCAGGACGACCACGTTCCCTCGCCGGGCGACGCGGATACTTCGCCGGACGATACGCCTTCCTCGCCGGACGACAAGCCTTCTTCACCGGATGACGCGCTTTCCTCGCCGGGCAGCAAGCCTTCTTCACCGGATGACGCGCCTTCCTCGCCGGGCGGCGGCTCCGAGGAACCTCCCTCCACCCTTGTGGGTGCTTTTCTGAACGGCACTTCCCAGACAGACCAGCGGGTTGAATATCAGGAGGGGTTCTATTACGAGCCTCTTTCGGACCGGCTGTGCCGGTATATCACCGGTATTTCCTACCCTGCCGAATCCGGTGACGAAAATGCCGCCCCTCCTGCGATTACTCTGGACCAGCTGCGCTACGTACACATTCTGCACTATGATTTTGAAGGGAATTCCGTAGAGGGCGAATTGATCTGCAACGCATCTATTGCCCAGGATCTGGTGGAGATTTTTTATGAACTGCACCGTAATGAATACATGCTGGAAAAGGTACTTCTGATCGACGAATACAACGGCGACGATACGGCCTCCATGGAGGACAACAACACCTCCTGCTTCAACTACAGAGTAGTGGAAGGGACGCAGACGCTGTCCCGCCACGCCTATGGTCTTGCCGTGGACGTTAATCCCCTCTATAATCCTTATATCACTTATGAGAAGGACGGCACCGAGATCGTATCTCCCGCTGCCGCCCTGGATTATGCGGACCGCTCCGCCCGCTTTGCCTATAAAATTGATGATGAGGACCTCTGTTACAAGCTGTTTACCTCTCATGGATTTACCTGGGGCGGAAACTGGAATCAGTCCAAGGACTATCAGCACTTCCAGAAATCCCTCCCATGAACTCCCTCCCCTGAACTCCCACGCCCCCTGCACTCCGAAAGTTTACCGGGCTTCCAGGCTCAGGGGGCCGAGCTCCGGAGGTTCCGGATTCCAAAGAACCAGGGCTTCCGGGATTCGAGGGTTTGCCGGATTCCGGGGAACCGAGCTTGCCGGACGTTTTATGAGAAAGGCTCCGCCGTTCTCAGCAGATCCGCATACCAGCAGACCACCTCCGTAAGACGGAAAAGCTCTCCTTCCTTGGAGCTTCTGCGCCAAAGCTTTTTGTATTCCATGTACCACTCTTCCAGCTGTACCGCCAGGCTCCTGCGCTCTTCTTCTGTGCAGAACGGCTTTCCCGTCAGAACGGAGGCCGCGGCTCTCCAGATCCTGACCCACAGAATCTGTCCCTCGCCCATAATCATGTCGGACACCAGCTTTTCTTTCCCTGATCCGCTTAGGGTAACAGCCTTTCCGTATAATATATCCATTTTTTCTACTGCGATCCGAAGCTTCTCCTCCAGGGCGCTCATATCGCGTCCAAGAAGCCTCTCGGCTATCTGCGCGGGGTCTGCGCCCTTCTCCATATGCTCCCGGAAATAAATCAGCTCTTCCCAGCAGAAGTTGTCGTATTCCGCCAGCTGCGACAGGACAGCTGCCACATCCTCCTCCCTGTCTCCGTATTCTATCCGGGAGATCTGCCTGTTGATCTCCTCCTCGGGCAGGATATTGCTGCTCCAGGAAAAAGCCGCACCATAAATCAGACCGATGACCGAAGACGCCGGATCCGCTATATGGCCAAAATCTCCCCAGCAGGTGTTCAGCACTCCAAGCACATGATATTTATGGGCATTGCGGCACATTCCGGATATATTCAGGTAGGCATCATGATGCCTGGCAATCATATGATTCCAGCTCTGGATTCCCGGGCAAAGATACAGCTTTTCCACTCCCATGCGGCTCAATGTTTCCACCTGATCCTCCTTCACCTGGGGACTGTACTCCCAGTTCAGGAAAATGGATTCCCGGGGCAGCTTTTCGATACATTCCGGATGCCTTATAAGCACGTCTCCCCAGAACATGGGGATTTTTCCCTGGGCCAGAACTTCCTGGCAGAGACGGTTAAGAAACTCCAGATAAATGACGGAAACCCCTTTTTTCTCTGCAAGCTGCCTGCTTCTGCCCTTACCCAGATCAAAGGTCTCGTCTGCGCATACATTAAATTTGTCCGAGCGGAACAGCTTCATAAAATCCAGGATCCTGTCCCGAACCATCACAAAGCTTTCCTCATTGCTCACATCCACCGTATGATGAGCCATTCGGTCTATCATGGAAAATCTTTCGACCCGCTCCTCCAGCTCGCACAAATGGCCATAGTCCCTGGTGCGCAGAACGCCGTACAGATGGCCGAAGCTGGCCAGGGAGGGAACCAGCTCGATCTGCCTGGAGGCGCAGTAATCATCCAGCTCCATAATCTCCTCCGCGGAAAGCGGCGTATTATCCCTCCAGGTTTCGCTGAAGCCTTCAAAGCAATAGCTGGTCTCCACATACAGCTGCAGCTGATTCAGCTTGTAAAAGCTGCAGGTATCGGCAAGCCTTTTCATTTCCTCCAGCGTGAGAATACGGCCTCTGGATACATCCTGGTAAAAGCCTCTGTGAGGTATTTCAGGCCCGTCCCAGATCTCCGTCACCGGAAGATGCGCGCCGCACTGCCTTACCATCTGTCTCAGCGTCTGTACTCCGTACAGCAGTCCTGCCTCGTCGCATCCGGTAACACGTATCCCCTCTTCCGTCACAGACAAATGATAATTCTCCGGACGGTCCTCCTTCTTTATCTCAAGGATAATGCCATCCTTTCCCGAACGACCTGTGACGGTGGTAATCTGCCAGTCAAATCCCAGGTCCTCCCGAATCTCCTGCTGCAGAAGCGCCGCATAGCCCAGGGCCTGTTCCCTGCAGCCGTCAAGGCGTATACTGCCTCTCCAGGATAACCGATAACTGCCCGTTCCCCGCTCTTCTCTCCTGGGTTGTGGAATCAAGTACATTTTGCCTCCTCCTTTTTCTCTTAAAATAAGGATAAACTGTCTCATGATACAAAAAACCTGTCTTACACATCACAGTCAATATGTGTAAGACAGGTCCTTTCACATTCCGTTTATACTTTATACCAGCTCCAGAATTACTTCCATAGCTGCATCCCCTTTTCTGGGACCGATCTTGACAATCCTGGTATACCCACCCTTCCGGTTGGCATATTTGGTGCCGTATTCATCGAAAAGCTTTGTAACCAGGTTGATCTCCTTGGTATTCCTCTTCCGTCCGGCTGCTTCGGTGGGAACATCCACCACAGGATAAAGCACTCTCAGGATCTGGCGTCTCGCATGAAGTCTGCTGGGAAGATCCTTCTTGATCTCCTTCTCCACCAGCTCATACTTGGTAACCTTCTTGCCGTCAATCACTTCCTTGACACGCTTGCCGTCCTTATCCTTTTGAGGAACCTTTGCGGTGACCTTCACCATTTCAAAGTTGTCCTTCTCCTTTATGGCCATTGCAATCAGGCCCTCTGCGATCTTTTTCACTTCCTTGGCTTTAGCCTCGGTGGTAACGATCTTTCCATGGTACAGCAGAGCTGTCACCTGATTTCTCAGCAATGCCTTTCTCTGTGAAGATGTCCTGCCAAGTTTTCTGTATTTTGCCATGATTTTCTTTCCTTTCTCCATTTATGGCACGTCCGGCCACGCTCATCGGACTTACTTACCGGACGCAAAATTTTTCCATTCAGAGATATACCGCCCGCGAACCCTTTGGCATTACCGCCGGCGGCATCACTAAACAATTCCTTTATTCTTCGCTGGGATTCAGCTGTAATCCCAATTCCTTCAGCTTTGCCAATACCTCCTCCAGAGATTTCCGGCCCAGGTTGCGGACCTTCATCATATCCTCGGATGTCTTGTTGCAGAGCTCTTCCACTGTATTGATGCCGGCTCTCTTCAGGCAGTTAAAGGAACGCACTGAAAGCTCCAGCTCATCAATGCTCATCTCGAGAACCTTTTCTTTTTCATCGTCTTCCTTCTCGATCATAACCTCTGCTGTCTTGGCGTTCTCGGAGAGATCAATGAAAAGGCCCAGGTGCTCGCTCAAAACCTTCGCCGCAAGACTGACGGCTTCGTCAGGAACCAGCGTCCCGTTGGTAAACACATCCAGCGTCAGCTTGTCATAATCGGTAATCTGTCCCACACGGGTATTTTCAACCGTTACGTTGACCCGTTCAACCGGCGTATATATGGAATCCACGGCAATCACGCCAATGGGCAGATCCTCGTGCTTGTTTTTGTCGGCGCTCACATAGCCCCGGCCCTTGGTAATGGTCAGTTCCATATAGAGCTTGGTATTCTTTCCGTTCAGAGTGGCAATCACCAGATCCGGATTCAGGATCTCGATATCCTGATCCGCCTGAATATCGGAAGCGTGTACAACTCCTTCGCCTTCGTATTCAATGTAGGCAATCTTGGCCTCATTTGTTTCGCTGTTGTTCCGGATGGCGAGACTCTTGATGTTCATGATGATCTCAGTCACATCCTCCTTCACGCCTGAGATGGAGCTGAATTCGTGCAGTACGCCTTCGATCTTGATCTGGCTTACCGCCGCTCCGGGCAGGGAGGAAAGCATGATCCTTCTGAGAGAATTGCCAAGCGTAATTCCATATCCTCTTTCCAAAGGCTCAACAACGAATTTGCCATACTTCTTGTCTTCTGAAATCTCGGCGACCTCAATATTAGGTCTTTCAAATTCAAACACTCGAATACCCTCCTTTTTGAACGTTTATCTAAGACACAAGCGCTCTGAAGCCATAAATCTGCCGAAAAACGGTAAATATATGGCCTCAGAGACAAGCAGGGCTTACTTGGAGTACAACTCGACAATAAGCATTTCATTTACAGGTACATCGATCATCTCTCTTGTAGGAAGATTTTTGATGGTTCCCTTTAAATTTTCCATGTCAACATCCATCCATTCAGGTACCAGTCTGCCGCCGGTCACTTCCACGATATCCTTATATCTCTGCAGGGACCTGGCGCTCTCCCTGATCTCCACCACATCACCGGCCTTGATCAGGTAAGAAGGAATGTTGATCACCTTGCCGTTCACACAGACATGCTTGTGGCCAACCACCTGTCTCGCCTCTCTCCTTGTCCTTGCAAATCCCATGCGGAAGATTACGCTGTCAAGCCTTCTCTCCAGCATGATCATCAGGTTTTCACCTGTCATTCCCTTCATACGGTCAGCCTTTTCGTAATAATTACGGAAGGGCTTCTCCAGAACACCGTAGATGAACTTTGCCTTCTGCTTTTCACGAAGCTGCAGGCCATATTCACTTACCTTCTTGCCGGCCCGGGCATTCTGCCTGTTGGACTTTTTGTCATAGCCCAGATAAGCGGGCTCCAGCCCCAGGGATCTGCATCTCTTCAATACGGGTACACGATTTACTGCCATTTATGTTTTCTCCTTTTCCTGGTTGTTTACAGTACGCACAGGTACCTTCTTCCAACATGATTTACAATGCGCCTTTCATGCTTCGCAGACGCTTGTTTTCCTTCCTCCTCGCCTATACGCGGCGGCGTTTGGGCGGGCGGCATCCGTTGTGAGGAACGGGGGTCACGTCGCGGATACTGATCACTTCAAGTCCGCATGCGGAAAGAGCTCTGATCGCGGCCTCACGTCCTGAACCAGGTCCCTTTACAAACACGTCTACAGATTTCAGGCCGTGCACCAGCGCAGCCTTTGTAGCTGTCTCTGCCGCCATCTGCGCAGCATACGGAGTAGATTTCCTTGAACCTCTAAAGCCCAGACCACCGGCACTTGCCCAGCTCAGAGCGTTACCCTGACTGTCCGTCAGAGTGACGATCGTATTATTAAAAGAAGACTGGATATGTGCCTGTCCGCGTTCAACGTTTTTCTTTACGCGCTTCTTTGTCACTTTTTTTGCAACTTGTTTCGCCATTTTTAAACTAACCTACTTTCTCAAATTGTTATCAGTTACATTCGCCTGCCGCTTACTTCTTCTTATTGGCAACCGTCCTCTTGGGTCCCTTACGGGTTCTTGCGTTGTTCTTGGTGTTCTGTCCGCGGACAGGAAGTCCCTTACGATGACGGATACCGCGGTAGCAGCCGATTTCCTGAAGTCTCTTGATGTTCAGAGCCACCTCACGCCTCAGGTCACCCTCTACGGTAACTCCCATTCTTTCGATCGCTTCCGAGATCTTCTTCACCTCGTCGTCGGTAATGTCCCTAACTCTGGTGTCCGGATTAACACCTGCCTCCGCCAGGATCTTTCCTGCGGTAGGTCTGCCGATCCCATAGACATAAGTCAGACCGATCTCAATTCGTTTTTCTCTCGGTAAGTCAACACCTGCGATACGAGCCATTTACATTTCCTCCATTCTCTGTGCAGCCCTCTGTGCACTGCATTTTCTTAAGAGCTGCCTGTTACTAATTGATTGGGGTTTTCACCCAACCGGATTTTTACTCCGGTCTGTCCAAAACATAAGCGTCCTGGTATCAAGAAGTAATCTCCTGTAAGCTCTATCCCAGTTCTATGATAATCAATGCGATCTGCATTGGTTCAGCCGCACATAACAACCGGACAAGAACTCACTTTACCTGCTCAGCCCAACTCCTCAGGCTGTGTCCAGGCGGTGATTATCCCTGTCTCTGCTTATGCTTCGGGTTTTCGCAGATCACCCTGATGCGTCCTTTTCTCTTGATGATCTTGCACTTTTCGCAAATTGGTTTTACTGATGATCTAACCTTCACGTTAAACCCTCCTTTCAAAAAAGACCGTTTTACATTATAACACAGGGGCCGCCTGCTGGCAACCCCTTTTTTATTTATTTACAGTTCAGCCAGTGTTACTTTTCACGGCTTCGCCGTTCAAAGCAACATGATGCACACAAAATGAG
>CAMWUL010000096.1 GCA_947177445.1 uncultured Lachnospiraceae bacterium
CCCCCTTTTTTAACCCAACCGCCCCCCCCCGACACCACCCCTAGCCTCTGCGCCGCCCCCCCCAGACGGGAACACCACCCCGGTTCCGGGGGGCTTCGGGGGCCGGGGAATCCAGGGCATGATCCTGGCGGCACAATATGCCAGGGAGGAGGGGCTTGCCTATTTCGGCATCTGCCTGGGCATGCAGGTGGCGGTAATCGAATATGCCAGAAACGCCGCCGGCCTGCCCGATGCGGATTCGGGAGAATTTGACGCCGGCTGCGCCCATAAGGTCATCGACTTTATGCCGGGCCAGAGCGATGAGGTGGATAAGGGGGGAACCCTGCGGCTGGGGGCATATCCCTGCCGGATTATGCCGGGCACTGTCATGGAGCGCTGCTATGGAAAGGATCTGATCAGCGAACGGCACAGACACCGGTATGAGTTCAACAATGATTATCGGGAGCTGCTGCAGGACAGGGGGCTGGTGATCAGCGGCACCTCCCCGGACGGCAGGCTGGTGGAGACCGTGGAGCTGCCGGAGCGTTCCTTTTATGTGGGCGTCCAGTATCACCCGGAGTTCAAAAGCCGTCCCAACGCGCCCCATCCCCTTTTCCGGGGTTTTATCGGCGCCGCCATGGAAGCCTCCCGCATTCATTGACGTGAGGGGAGAGTATCGTCTATACTGTAAATGAGACGATACCAACGTCAGAGAGGAGGCATCCGCATGAAAATTGTGTTTCATCAGCCGGCTGTTTACTGGGAAGAGGGCTTCCCCCTGGGAAACGGCCGGCTTGGGGCAGTTATGTACGGCGGCTGTGAAAAAGAGGTGTTGAAGCTGAATGAGGACACGCTGTGGTCGGGATATCCCGTAAAGAGCCAGCGGGGAATGTCGGCTGAGGTCCGGGCCCGGGCAGGGGCGCTGGCCCGGGAGGGAAAGCCGGCTCAGGCCATGGGCATTCTGGAAGAAAAGCTGTCGGAGGCGGAAGATGTTCAGATGTATGTGCCTTTCGGGAACCTGTATCTGGAGTTTGCCGGTGACAGGGAGATCACCGGCTACCGCAGAAGCCTGGATCTGGAAAGAGCGGTGGCCGAGGTAGTGTATGAAAACAGGGGAAAGCGTTATGAGCATACCTGTTTTTGCAGCGAGCCGGCCCGGGCTTTTATTTACAGGATTCGTTCGGAGGAGGCCTTTACCGTAAGAATCAGCGCAGGAGACGGCTTTCTGCAGAATATGCGCTATGAAAAGGACGGTTTTCTGCTGTGGGGCGAATGCCCTGGAAGAAGCCGTTTTACGGTGACGGAGGGGAACGAAGGAGGACAGATGCAGGACTTTTCCCAAAAGGAGGAAGAGCGGGGAATGCGTTATCTGGGCGCAGGAGCGGTCCGCCTGGGGGACGGCTGTCTTCAGGCGCAGGAGGACGGACTTCTCTGCCAGGATACCCATGAGCTGGTACTCTGCTTCGGAATCCGCTCAAGCTTTAATGGCTGGGACAGGCACCCCTTCCTGCAGGGGCTGGATCCGGAGAAGCTGATTCGGGAGGATATGTCCGGGTGGACGAAAGACTTTGAAACATTGCTGGAAGAGCATGTCCGGGACTACCGTGCTTACTTTGACCGGGTCCGGCTGGACCTGGGGGAAAGCGGCAGGGAGGAAATGGATATCCGCCAGAGAATTCGGGGACTGGAGGCGGGGGAGGAGGATGTCTCTCTGTATCCGCTGCTGTTTGATTTCGGCAGATATCTGCTGATTTCATCATCCCGGCCCGGCACTCAGCCGGCCAATCTTCAGGGGATCTGGAATCAGGAGAAGATTCCTCCCTGGTTTTGCGATTACACCGTAAATATCAACACACAGATGAATTACTGGATGACGGGTCCCTGCAGGCTCCATGAGCTGGCGGAGCCGCTGGTAAGGATGAACCGGGAGCTTTTGACAAACGGCAAGGAGTGCGCCAGGCAGCTTTTCGGGGTGAACGGTTCGGCCTGCTTTCACAATGTGGATCTATGGAGAAAAGCCTCTCCTGCCACAGGAAAAGCCGAATGGGCATACTGGCCCTTCGGGGCGGCCTGGATGTGCAGAAATCTCTATGAGGAATATCTGTTTACCCGGGATGAGGAATATCTGAAAGAGATTTTTCCGATCCTGGAGGAGAATGTGATCTTTTGCATGGAGCTTTTGGAGAAGCTGCCGGAGGGCTATGGGGTCTGCCCCGCCACCTCGCCGGAGAATGAATTTCGGGGACCTGACGGAAATTCCTCCGTGGCCCGTTTTACGGAAAATACCCTGGCTATTATCCGGAATCTGCTCCGGGACTACCTGGAAGCCTGCCATATCCTTCAGATCAGGGAGGAAAGAAAGGAGGCCGTAGCCGGTCTTCTGGAGCAGATCATTCCGGTGAGAGTGGGAAGCGGCGGACAGATCCTGGAGTGGGACAGGGAGTGGGAGGAATGCGATGTGCACCACAGGCATCTGTCTCATCTGTATGAGCTTCATCCGGGCCGGGGAATCACGGCGGAGGATCGGGAGCTGTGCCGGGCGGCGGAAAAAAGCCTGGAGCTTCGGGGAGAAGACGGCACCGGCTGGAGCCTGGCCTGGAAGATTTTGATGTGGGCGCGGCTGGAGAACGGAAGGCGCACGGAGGCGGCCATGAAAAAAATGTTCTGCCTGGTAGAGCCGGGCAGAAACACAAAGTTCCACGGAGGCGGCCTGTATCCGAACCTGTTCTGTGCGCACCCTCCCTTCCAGATCGACGGCAATCTGGGGTATACAGCCGGTGTGGCGGAAAGCCTTTTACAAAGCCATGGTGCAGAGCTGGTGCTTCTGCCGGCGCTGCCGCCCTCCTGGAAAAGGGGAAGCGTCCGGGGACTGGGAGCCCGCCGCGGCGTGAAGGTGTCCATGGAATGGGACGAAAATCAGGTTGCCTACACGCTTCTTTCGGAGAAGGACATGCAGGTCATAGTGCGGACACCCGGGTGCCCCGCCAGGCTGCTATGCCTTACCGCGGGCAGAGAATACAGCGGGTGCTGCAGCTTGACGCAGGAGACATAACCCGGGATTGCAGGGAGTTGTGAAAAATTTTTCATCAAAGTTGTGCGTCAGGGCAGAATGGGTTATAATGGAAAACAGGAATTTTGCTAAATATAAGCAGCCGGGCGAGCACGGCAGGAATGGAGGAGCATATGAAGAGAATCGGTATGTTGACCAGCGGAGGGGACTGTCAGGCCCTGAACGCCGCCATGAGAGGCGTTGTTAAAACTCTGTTCAACAGCAAAACGGACGTGGAGATCTATGGCTTTCTGGACGGTTACAGGGGGTTGATCTACAGCAAATTTCAGATGCTGACCGGCAAGGACTTTTCCGGGATCCTTACCAAGGGCGGCACTATTCTGGGAACCTCCCGCACACCCTTCAAGACCATCCAGGATCCGGACGAGAACGGGATCAACCGGGTGGAGGCCATGAAGCAGAATTATTACAAGCTGCAGCTGGACTGCCTGGTGATACTGGGAGGAAACGGCACTCACAAAACGGCCAACCTGCTTCGCCAGCAGGGACTGAACGTGGTGACGCTGCCCAAGACCATCGACAATGATCTGTGGGGCACCGACATGACCTTCGGCTTCCAGAGCGCCGTGAACATTGCCACCGATGCCATCGACTGCATCCATACTACCGCGGCCTCCCACAACAGAGTCTTTATCGTGGAGGTCATGGGTCATAAGGTGGGATGGCTTACCTTAAACGCCGGCATGGCCGGAGGCGCCGACATTATTCTGATCCCGGAGATTCCCTATGACATAGACAAGGTGATCAATAAAATAGAAGAGAGAGAGCAGAGAGGGAGCCGCTTTACCATTATTGCGGTGGCCGAGGGCGCCATTTCAAAGGCGGACGCCAAGCTGTCCAAAAAGGAGCTGAAGAAAAAGCTGGAAAAATCTCCCTATCCTTCCGTATCCTACGAGGTGGCGGCAGCTATCCAGAAAAAGACCGGCAGAGAGGTGCGGGTCACGGTTCCCGGACATATGCAGAGAGGGGGAAGTCCCTGCCCCTATGATCGTGTCTTTGCCAGCAGACTGGGTGCAGAGGCGGGAAAAATGATACTGGACGACCAGTACGGATTTATGGTAGGATATAAAAACCGCGAAATCGTCCGCGTTCCCCTGGAGGATGTGGCAGGGAAGCTTAAGACGGTGGAACCCAACGCCACTATCGTACACGAGGCGAAGCTTTTGGGAATCAGCTTTGGCGATTGAAAAGAGGGCTTTGATCCCCGGGAACGTTTAGGGAAGTGAGGAACGTTAAAACATGTCTTATACAGCGCTTTACCGGAAGTTCCGCCCGGATACCTTTGGGGATGTGAAGGGGCAGGACCATATTGTCACCACCCTCAGGAATCAGCTGAAGGCGGGCCGGATCGGCCATGCTTATCTGTTCACCGGTACCAGAGGGACGGGTAAAACCACCGTGGCAAAGATCTTTGCACGGACGGTGAACTGTGAAAGCCCTTCGGAGGACGGACCCTGCGGGGAGTGCCGCAGCTGTCGGGCCATTGCGGCAGGAGCCAGCATGAACGTCATTGAGATCGACGCCGCCTCCAATAACGGCGTGGACAACATCCGCGAGATTGTGGAGGAGGTTTCCTATTCTCCCGCGGAGGGGAAATACAAGGTTTACATCATAGACGAGGTGCATATGCTCTCCATAGGGGCCTTTAACGCGCTGCTTAAGACCCTGGAGGAGCCGCCCTCCTACGTGATCTTTATTCTGGCCACCACAGAGGTGCATAAGCTGCCGGTGACGATTCTGTCCAGATGCCAGAGATATGATTTCCGGCGGATTTCCATAGACACCATCGCGGACAGGCTTAAGGAGCTGACTGCTGCGGAAAACGTGCAGGTGGAGGAGAAGGCGCTTCGCTATATTGCGAAAACCGCGGACGGATCCATGAGGGATGCCCTGAGTCTTCTGGATCAGTGCATCGCCTTTCATCTGGGGGCGGAGCTGACCTACGACAGAGTGCTGGATGTGCTGGGGGCCGTGGACACGGAGGTGTTCAGCCGCCTGCTGCGGAACGTGCTGGAGAGGGACGTGCTGGGGTGCATCCGTCTTCTGGAGGAAATCGTCATGCAGGGGCGGGAGCTGACCCAGTTTGTGACCGATTTTACCTGGTATCTGAGAAACCTGATGCTTGTGAAATCCTCCGACAACCTGGAGGATGTGATCGACATGTCCACGGATAATCTGAGACGCCTGAAGGAGGAGTCCCAGCTGGCACAGCTGGATCAGATCGTGCGCTATATCAGGATCTTTTCCGAGCTTTCGGGCCAGATCCGCTATGCGGCTCAGAAGCGGATCCTGGTGGAGATCGCTCTGATCAAGCTGTGCAGGCCTCAGATGGAGGTGGATCAGGAGGCCGTTCTGGACCGGATCCGTCAGGTGGAGGAGAAGGTGGAGAACGGCGTGGTGGTTTCTTCGTCCGCTTCTGCAGTCCGGGAGGCGGAAAAGACAGCCGGCGCCGTGGAAAGACCCCAGCTGCCCAAGGCCATACCCGACGACGTAAAGCAGATCGTTGCCAGCTGGCCGGCTATCGTGGGCGGAGCCGGAAATCCCATGCGCGTATATTTGAAATCGGCAAAGCTGAGCCTGGGCGGCGACAACCGGCTGATGGTGGTGCTGGAGGACGGTGTGGGATCGGACTATTTTCTCCAGCATCCGGAAAACCGGGAGCAGCTGGAAAAACTGCTTTCCGAGTTTTCGGGAAAGCAGATTCAGGTAAATATCCAGACTGTCAGCGGACAACAGGAGTTTGAAGCGGCTTATGTGGATCTGTCTCAGGTGATCCGCATGGAGATCGAAGAGGAAGAGTAATTATAAACAGGTGCCGCATAGGATGCGGCATGGAGGTTAATATGGCAAAAAGAGGCGGATTCCCCGGCGGGATGCCGGGCGGCATGACAAATCTGATGAAGCAGGCTCAGAGAATGCAGCGTCAGATGGAAGAAGGAAAAAAGGAGCTTGAGACAAAGGAATTTACGGCGGCTGCCGGCGGCGGGGCCGTTGAGGTGACGGTGAACGGGCAGAAGGAGGTTCTGCGGGTAAAGCTTACCCAGGAGGTGGTGGATCCCGATGACGTCGAAATGCTGCAGGACTTAATCGTGGCGGCTGCCAACGAAGCCCTGCGTCAGGCGGAAGCGGCCAATGAGGAGCTGATGGGCCGGATGACGGGAGGGCTGGGAGGACTGCCCTTCTGATGGAATTGTACAGCGGACATATCAATAAACTCATTGAGGAGCTGGCGGCGCTTCCGGGAATCGGCAGCAAATCCGCCCAGCGCCTGGCTTTTCACCTGATCAACATGCCCCGGGACAAGGTGGAGCGCCTGGCCCGTTCCATTTTGGAGGCCAAGGAAAACGTTCGTTACTGCAAGGAGTGCTTTACCCTGACGGACAAGGACGTCTGCCCGGTCTGCGCCAACGACAAGCGCAACCATAAACTGATCATGGTGGTGGAAAATGTCAGGGATCTGGCGGCGTATGAGAAGACGGGAAGGTATGAGGGCGTGTACCATGTGCTCCACGGCGCCATTTCTCCCATGCTGGGCATCGGGCCCGGCGATATCAGGCTCAAGGAGCTGGTGGAGAGGCTTAAAGAGGATGTGGAGGAGGTCATTATAGCCACCAATTCCAGTCTGGAAGGGGAGACCACGGCGATGTACATCAGCAAAATGATCAAGCCCACAGGCATCCGTGTCACCAGGATTGCCAGCGGCGTTCCCGTCGGAGGAGACCTGGAATATATCGACGAGGTGACGCTTCTGCGTGCCCTGGAGGGTCGTGTGGAGCTGTGATTCCCGGGGACAATGAGCCGGACTGCTGCAAAGCAGGCATTTGGCGAATGCAGAGAATAGGGAGAAAAAGTCCGCGGAAGCGGGCAGGAGGTGTCAAGTATGGCGGTTAGCGCAAGTTTATTTGGAAAATATCCCGACGGAAGGGATATCACATTATATACAATTTCCAATGGAAGAGGAATGGAAGCGGCGGTGACGGATCTGGGGGCAATTCTGGTAAGTCTCCTGGTTCCTGACGGCAGCGGTCAAAGAACCGATGTGGTGCTGGGTTATGACAGGGGCGAGGATTATCTGGGAAACGGATGCTTTTTCGGGGCGGTTATCGGCCCCAGCGCCAACCGGATCGCCGACGCAGCCTTTGAACTGGACGGTGCCGCGTACCGTCTGGATATAAACGACGGACCCAATAACCTCCACAGCCACAGGGACAAAGGGTATCATAAGCGGCTCTGGAAGGCTTGCCCCGGGGAGAACAGCGTGACCTTTTCCCTGGAGGATGAGGACGGAAGCATGGGCTTTCCGGGCAATAAGAAGGTCAGCGTGGAATATGCGCTGGATGAGGAGAATGCTCTTACCCTCACATACCATGGAATCAGTGACAAAAGGACGATTTTGAACCTGACGAACCATACATATTTCAACCTGGACGGACATGACAGCGGCAGGATCGAGGAGCATGAGCTGTGGCTGGGGGCTTCCTGCTATACGCCGGTGCTGCCCGGCGCCATACCCACAGGGGAGATTGCTTCTGTAAAAGGAACTCCCATGGACTTTACGGCGCCGAAGAAAATAGGAAAAGATATCGGAGAGGATTTCCGTCAGCTGGCTCTGACGCAGGGGTATGACCACAATTGGGTGATTGACGGCTGGGATGGGAGTCTCCGGCATTTTGCAACCCTGAAGGCCCCTGTGAGCGGACGCGTCATGAAGGCCTATACCACCCTGCCCGGCTTTCAGTTCTATGCGGGCAACTGCATCACCGAGGAGAAAGGGAAGGACGGAATAACCTACGGTCCCCGCATGGGATTGTGCCTGGAGACGCAGTATTATCCCGATTCTGTCAACCATCCGGAATTTCCCTCCTGCATTTTCGGAGAGGAGAAGGAGTATGCTTCGGTGACGGTTTATCAGTTTGCTGTATCATAAAAATTCTGTCGAATGTTTTTTTGTCCTGCGCGACAAAGAACGCTAAAAATGCCTCCCATGCCGATGCTATCATGAGATGAGATGCCCCTGTCCACGAGACGGGAAGCAAAGAAGGATAGAGTCGACATGGGAGGTGCTTTTATGGATTTACCGAAAAATATCACACAGATCGGAGAGACAAATCCTAATTGCAAGGTTTACGCAGAGGATTATGTCATTTCCTATATGAAGCAATTGAACGGACATGCAATGGATAAAGCGCTGGCTGTGGCGTTGTACGGTATCCGCAGGGAGGAAGCAGGGATAACCTATCTGTTTTTGTATGGAGCCGCCAGGCTGTCCTTCCTTCAGAGAGAAACCAGACACCTTTCCCAGGCGGCTTTGCAGGAAATAGAAAAGCTCAGGAAAAAATATTTTTCTCAATATGAATTCCTGGGGTACCGGATGCTTGACGGTGAGATGGTGGAGGGGTTCCACATATGCGAACAGAGCGTGTGCAGGTACATAGCAGGATATGCGCAATTCTATGAGAAAAATGACAGCATGCTGAATTTTATGCTGGCGGAACGAAAAGATGACGCAAAGCCGGAAGAGGTGGATCAGGAAAAATATGAGACAGTGAAACGCAGACAGGAGGAACGCAGGAGTCAGGCCGGGGAATACGGAAGCCGGAGAGAGAGCCCCCTCCGGCGAAACGAAAGATCTCTGCCGGCTCAGCGGGGAATGCGCCAGATGAAATTGGCTGCTGCGGCTGTTTTTGGCCTGCTTTGCGTTGTGGGACTGGGAACCATGGACGGAGGACAGCGGCTGAATGAGCTGCAGACGACGGTGAAAAATATGATTGCCCAATGGAACACCAGACAGCTGCCGGATGCAGTGGAGGTCAATGCGTCGGCTCAGGCCGGGACTATCGTGGCGGAGGACAAGCTGGCGGAGGCTGTCAAAAAGGAGAACGAAGGAGCCGGCGTGCTGCCGGAGCAAACCCCGTCCGGAGAGTCTTCCGTGACGGACCCCGCAGCTTCCCAGGAAACCTCTCCGGAAGTGTCGCCCGATCCCGGAACGCAGGGAACGGATCCTGCAGGGGAGAGCAGCCCAGAGGCTTCTCCGGAGGCCGGCGTCAAGCCCGGGGCCTCATCTGAGGGGGAGACAGCTTCGGGAACGGCCCAGGAAACACCTCCGGAAGCTGCGCAGACACCTGCGCCGGAGCCGGTGTCCTACACCATCCAAAAGGGAGACACCTTGATCGGAATCTGTATCAGAACATACGGAAGCGATGACCGGGTGGCGGAAATCTGTGCTCTCAATAATATTTCGAACCCGGACGATATCAAGATAGGACAAAAAATTTTATTACCATAGAAGAGGATGTATGGTATAATGTCCGCAAAGGGCAGAGCCAAGTGCCCGAAGAAACAACTGCCAAGCTTGCTTGGGCAGG
Organism: uncultured Lachnospiraceae bacterium; assembly: GCA_947177445.1. GTDB lineage: Bacteria > Bacillota > Clostridia > Lachnospirales > Lachnospiraceae > Acetatifactor. The sequence continues at coordinate 9,415 of CAMWUL010000096.1, forward strand.
TGCTTCTTCGGGGATTTGGCGAGCGAAGCGAACCCGGAAAACCGAAGGTTTTTCGGGTCTCTGCCCGAGAGTCGCGGATGGCCAAGCCGAGAGTCGCGGACAAGTGGTCACCGGGTTCACTCAAGTGTTCCCTGACCTCCACAGACAGGAAAAAGACAGACGGCATCAAAAAAATTCAGAGTATAGATAAAACCGTGTGAAAGGCGTGCGGGTATGGCGGATATCAAAAGCTATATAAAAGAAAAGGAAAAGCGGGAGAGAAGGCAGGCCGGCTATAAAGAAAAGATTATGGTGCATAAGCTGGCCAAGGTTTACCGCATTCTTCTGATCGCAGCCGCAGCCGTGGCCTTGATTGTAATAGCGGTAATCCAATTTCAAAGACATGTGTATACGGATTATGAGACGGTTTCTTCTATCCTGAGAGAGAAAACAAGCGGGTCGGTGGATATTCGGCTTGGGAATTCTATTTTGACATACAGTAAGGATGGAGCCCACTGTACGGACCTGAAGGGAAACGTGACATGGAATCAGACCTATGAGATCCAGGATATCCGGCTTGCGGTCTGCGGCAATACGGCTGCCATAGGCGAATATAACGGAAGAAGCATTTATGTGCAGAATTCGGAAAAGCTGCTGCATCAGATCACCACTACTATGCCGATCCGAAATCTGGCGGTATCTTCCTCAGGGAGGGTGACTGCAGTTCTGGCCGACACGGATCTGACATGGATTTATACATACGATCCCGGAGGGAATGTGGCATTTTGGGGGCGTGTTAACATGAACGGCTCCGGGGAACCCACAGCTATCAGCCTGTCTCCCAACGGAGAGCTTCTGGCGGCAGCTTATATGTATGTTGATGCGGGAGTGCTGAAAACAAACATTGTATTTTACAATTTCGGATCTGTGGGGGAAAATAACAGTGACCATATTGTGAGCAACGACACTTATCCCGACACGATCATTCCGCAGATCCAGTTTATGAATGATGACACGGCATTTGCGGTGGGGGATAATCGCCTGGTAATTTACAAGGGCAGCCAGAAGCCTACGGTGGCGGCAGGATATATGTTTGACGCCAGGCTCCGGTCTGTTTTTTACAGCGACAGGTATATAGGGCTGGTTTTTTACTCGGAGGATGGTGAAAACAGTTACCGAATGGACGTCTATGACACAAAGGCGGAAAAGCGTGGAAGCTATTATTTTGATATAGAATACAGAGATATTTTTTTCGAACAGGAAGGCTTTGTGGTGTATAATGAAACCGAGTGCCTGATTATGACGCTGGACGGCGCAGAAAAGTTCAACGGCTCATTTTCCAAGGCGGCGGGTCTCGTGATTCCCGTGGGAGGATCCTACAGGTATGCGCTGGTGACAGAGCATTCCATAGACACGATTCAGTTAAAGTAGCGAAGGACAAAGGATGCATATGGGAAGAAACGGAGCCGTATGCCGCAGAGATGTCCGCCAGGCGGACAGGAAGGATAAGAATGGAAATAAATATACTGTTAGTGGCAGCGGCAGCCGCCGCGATAATCAAAATGATCGACGGATATAAAAAGGGGATGATCAAGGAGATTATTTCTCTGGTGTCCATGGTGATCCTGTGTGTGGTTGCCGCCCTGCTTGCCAACGGTGTGAGCAGCTACCACGACGGCAAAATCTTCAATGTGATCGTTATGGGAGCCCTGCTTGCCGCGCTGGGAATCGTACACCATCTTCTGGGGCTTGTCTTTTTTTCTGCAAAGATGCTTTCAAAGCTTCCCGTTGTGCACTTTGTGGATAAGCTTTTGGGGATTGTATTCGGGGCTTTTGAGATCATTCTGGTTCTCTGGACAATATACACCTTTATCATGATGATGGATCTGGGAGTTATAGGACAGGTGGTTTTGGCATACACGGAGGAAAGCGAGATTCTGACCTGGATATACCGCCATAATTATCTGGCGTATGGAATAGAGAGGCTTCTGGAAGAGTTCAGCTTTATTCCGCTTTCCATACCGACGTCGCTGTTTACGGTTTTGCCGCGGATGTGATGAAGTTACTTTTCACGGGTAGGGGCCGCGAGGTGTTTTCGTGCGCATTTTGCACGCAAAACCCGAGACTGCCTGCGCCAAAATGAGCGAATTTAGCTCATTTTGTGCGCATCATGTTACTTTGAACGGCGAAGCCGTGAAAAGTAACGTGATGAAGAATGATTCCGAAAAAGTCATGGAAAATATTGTTGACAGGCAAGTGAAGAAAATGATACAATAAAAGTCCATTGCAGGTGCGGATTTGCTTGATATGCATGATCTGGTGGGACATCCGCGAAGGTGACTGAAAAAAAAGTGCAGTGGAATTAAAAAAAGCTGTTGACAAAGCGAGAGACATATGATATTCTATCAGAGTTGCCGC
>CAMWUL010000097.1 GCA_947177445.1 uncultured Lachnospiraceae bacterium
CCCTGCATCCGCCCCTGTCCCTGCATTCGTCCCTGTCCCTGCATCCGCCCCTGTCCCTGCATCCGCCCCTGTCCCTGCATTCGTCCCTGTCCCTGCATCCGCCCCTGTCTGCCCCTGCGCCTATGCATCCAAAGCAGACGGGTATCCGCCCGCACAGATATTGCTGCAGCAGCAGTGAAGCGCCGCCTCCCTGCTGTCTGTAGCAGCTTGTCACATATTCCATAAAAATTCTCTCCTTTGCCGGATTTTTTACGTATTTTTTTAGGTCTCCTAAATTTTTGAAAAAGCGCGGCGAGCCGCCGCTTCATACACAGAAATCAGAATTTATTTCGAAATGGAAATTCAGATAAAAAAAGCTCCTTGCCCGCTCCCCCGGCATTCCGGGGGAGGGCATACGGATATTTTAATTCTTCATAAAAATATTAGACAGATCGTTAAAGAAGATGAGCACCATCAGAACCATAAAGAACATCAGTCCCACAAAATGAACCATTCCTTCCTTCTCCGGCGGAATGGGCTTTCCCCGGATCACTTCAATCAGAAGAAACACCAGGCGGCCTCCGTCCAGGGCCGGAATCGGCAGCAAATTCAAAATCCCAAGATTCACGGACAGCATCAGCGTAATATTCAGCATGCTCAACAGCACGCTCTCCCATCCGTACTCCTTGGCGGCGTCATAGGTTTTCCCTACCACATTCACGGCGATTCCCACGGGGCCCGCCACATCCTGCCTGGTAACCCTTCCGCCAAACAGCATCCCCAGACTCTTGTAGGTGGCTTTCACGGAGTAACGCATCTCATACCAGGCGTATTGGAAGGTCTCAAAGCCTTTTGGCGTCACAAATTCACTGTTGGCCACGCCCAGCATATAGATTCCCGACGCCTGGTCATATTGGGGCGTCACCATGGCCGTGTGCCTCTCCCCGTCCCTTTCGTAGACCACCTCCAGCTCTCCTCCACGATAGGTAGCCTGCATATAAAGGGATATCTCCTGGTAGAGGCGGATCCTTTCTCCGCCGATGGAAATGATCCTGTCCCCATCCTGTATTCCTGCCGCCTCAGCGCCTCCGCCCTCTATCACCTGGGAGGCTATCGGGTCGCGGATCGCTATGATGTCCGCCATATTTACCATAATAAACGCGATGATAAACGCCAGAATGAAGTTAAAAATCGGGCCGGCCGCCACCGTGGATATCCTTCCCCACACGCTGGCCTTCAAAAACGACCCCTCGCCGGGTTCCCCTTCTTTCTCCGCCAATCCGTCTTCGCCCTCAAACATGCAGGCTCCGCCGATGGGAAAAAGCTTTATGGAATATTTTGTTTCCCCCTTTTTCACCGAAAACAGGCTGGGGCCCATCCCCACGGCAAATTCCACCACATGGATACCGTTGGCCTTCGCCAGCAGAAAATGTCCAAATTCATGGGCTATGACCACCACGCCGAAAATTATAATAAATAGTATTAACGTCATCATTTAACGACTGATCCTTCCTGATAGATAATCATATGTCTCCTGCTCCGCCGCCAGAATCTCGTCCACCGTGGGGTCGGGCGTGATACGATGCCGGCTCATGGCCTCGCCGATCAGCTCCGAAATCTCCAGGAAGGAGATTTTCCGCTCCAGAAACAGCTCCACGGCTCTTTCATTGGCCGCATTATACACCGTGGGCAAGGTCCCGCCGGCCTCCGCCGCCTGATACGCCAGCTTCAGCCCTGTGAAGGTTTCCGTATCCGGCTTCTCAAAGCTCATGGTTCCCAGCTCAAAAAGATCCAGACGCTTTCCCGGCATAGGCCGTCTGTCAGGATAGAACAGAGCATACTGAATGGGCAGCTTCATGTCCGGAACCCCCATCTGAGCCATGACTGCTCCGTCTGCAAACTGTACCGCCGAATGGATAATGCTCTGGGGATGCACTACCACCTGGATCTGATCCAATCCCACATTGAACAGCCACCTGGCCTCCATCACCTCCAGCCCCTTGTTGACCAGAGTAGCGGAATCTATAGTGATCTTACGCCCCATGGACCAGTTGGGATGCCGCAGAGCATCCTCCACCTTCACCTGGGCCAGCTTCTCCCTTGACCAGCCGCGAAAGGGACCGCCGGAGGCCGTCAGCAGAATCTTTTCGACTCTTTTCGCATATTCTCCGTTCAAAACCTGAAAAACAGCGCTGTGCTCGCTGTCCACCGGCAGTACGGACACACCCCTCTCCCGGGCCAGAGCCATAATAATATGTCCTGCTGTGACCAGGGTTTCCTTATTGGCCAGAGCAACGTCTTTTGACGCATCGATGGCTGCGAGAGTGGGTCTGATACCAATCATACCCACAATTGCCGTCACCAATACATGGCTATCGGGCATGACCGCTATTTCCAGCAGTCCCTCCATTCCCGACACAATCTTTACACGCAGATCCGCCACCCTGGCGCGCAGCTCCCTGGCCGCCGCTTCCGTCCACATGCCGGCGATCCGGGGACGGAATTCACGAATCTGCTTCTCCATTTTTTCCACGTTGGTTCCCGCCGCCAGCGCCGACACTTTCACATCCTGATTACGACGCACTACCTCCAGCGTCTGTGTGCCGATGGAACCGGTGGAACCCAATATCGCTATACCTCTCATACGCTTTTCCTTATATGCCGCTTTAGTCAAATACCCCGCCGCAAGCATGGCTGTTTTCCTCATTGCTCGCGGGAATAAAACCGTTCAGTGACCTGCCTGAATCCTTATGATGCTACACGCTCAACAACAGTATAGTCAAAAAATATGTCATGGGAGCCGTCACGATCATACTGTCAAACCGATCCATGATGCCGCCGTGTCCGGGGATCAGCCTTCCGTAATCCTTGATATCGTGATTGCGCTTGATCCCGGAGGCCGCAAGGTCTCCCACCATGCTCATAACGGCCCCCACTGCACAGATCAGAGCAATGATCCAGGCAATGGTCTGATCGGGATAAGCTGCTTCCACAAAGAAATGCCCGTACAGCCACCCGATCAGAGCCGCTCCTGCCACGCCCCCGATGCATCCCTCCAGGGATTTATGGGGACTGAGCACGGGAAATATCTTTTTTCTTCCGATCAGCTTTCCCACCACATAGGCGCAGGTATCGCAGCCCCAGGAGCTGATCAGAATCATCCACACCATATAGATGCCCTGGGGACACATCCTGGTCAGATAGACAAAGGAAAGAAGCACCGGGGCATACAGAAACGAAAATACCGCCGCCACTGCCTGGTCGGCATGAAACCGGGGAAAGGCCAGCACATAGACAAACATTTCCGTCAGAAGCGTCCCCACCATGCACATGATAAGCAGTGTGTCGCTTCCCGAAAAAAACATGGCCGCATAATACGCCGTCACACCTGCCAGCCCAAGGATCTCCAGGCAGTTAAGCCTCTTTTCATGATCGGCGCATTTCAAAGCCTTCGTCAGCTCCCGAAAAGCCGCCATGGAAATCGCCCACAACAGCAGGGCCAGGGGCGCCTTTCCCACAATCAGGGCCAGAATCGCAATAATGATCAACACGATCCCGCTGGCCAATCTGGTCCAGAACATAGCGCTATTCCTCCTTTAAACCACCGTACTTTCTTTCTCTATGATTATATGCCTCCACGGCCCGAAGCAATTCTTCTTTGGTAAAATCAGGCCATGCCACAGGCGTAAAATAAAACTCCGTATAAGCCAGCTGCCACAGCAGGAAATTGGATATCCGCTGTTCATTGCAGGTGCGGATCAGCAGATCGGGATCCGGAATCCCCGCCGTATCCAGCAGGCCTTCTATCAGCTCCTCCGTAACCTGATCCGGCCTGACCGTTCCATCCGCCGCTTTTTGGGCAAGACTTTTCATGCATCGCACCAGCTCATCTCTCCCGCCGTAATTGATCGCAATCTGAAAATGCAGTCCGTCGTTACCCCTGGTGGCCTCCTCCAGCTCTCTGATCCTGGTACGGATATCCTCATCCAGCCCGGACTTGTCGCCCAGCACCCGGACGCACATCCTGTTTTTTTCCGCAGTTTTCAAGCATGTCTTCATATAGCTTCGCAGAAGCTTCATCAGCGCATCCACCTCGTCCTGGGGGCGGCCCCAGTTTTCCGTGGAAAATGCATACACCGTCAAATATTGGATTCCCATTCTGTAGGCTTCCTCACAGATGGTCTCCACCGTCTTGGCGCCCTGGGCGTGCCCGTAATTCCGCGGCATGCCTTTCGCTCTGGCCCATCTGCCGTTGCCGTCTAATATGATCGCCACATGCCGCGGCATTTTCAACGCATCATCCATTCTCCGCTTCCTTTCGGCAGACTCCGTTTTCCTCAATCTGCTTCTGCCGCCGTTTTTTCGGGCTTCCCCTTCCCCTCCGGGACTGCTTTTCCCATCCCGTGCATAAAGGGGAGCGGAATATATTCCCACTCCCCGATGATCCTGGCAGTCTTTCAGCCGCTCGCCCATAGGTCTGACCGGCCATATTTCCACAGGCGCTTATACTGTCATGATCTCTTTAGACTTACTTTCCATCAAAGCATCGATATCCTTGATGAATTTATCCGTAAGCTTCTGAAGCTTTTCCTCCAGCTGCTTGATCTCGTCCTCCGATACCTCTGTCTTTGCCAGCTTTTTAAAGGCATCGTTTCCGTCCCTGCGGATGTTGCGGATCGCTACCTTGCTCTCCTCCGCCTTCTTCTTTACTTCCTTCACCAGATCCTTTCTGCGCTCCTCGGTCAGCTCCGGGAACACCAGACGAATCACACTGCCGTCATTGGAAGGATTGATCCCGATGTCGGAGGTCTGGATTGCCTTCTCGATAGCCTTGATCAGGGATTTTTCCCAGGGTGCGATCTGAATGACCCGGGGATCGGGAACAGTCACATTACCCACCTGCTGGATCGGGGTGGGCGTCCCATAATAATCCACCCGAAGCTTATCCAGCACATGAGGATTGGCCCGTCCTGCACGAATGGAAGTGTAGTCTGTCTCCAGAAAAGCGTAGGCCTTTTTCATTTTGTCTTCGTACTGCTGTAATCTGTCATCCATTGTCTTTTATCCTTTCTTTTATTCCCTCTTTTCCCGCAGGCGCGGCATACCGTTTCATCCGTTCACGATCATTTTATCCCGGCTTTATCACACTGCCTATACGGTGACTCTGGTTCCGCAAAAATTCCCCTGCAGGGTATTGACAATACTGTTCTCCTGGCCCAGCCCGAATACCCACATGGGCATTTTGTTGTCTCTGGCCAAAATGGACGCCGTCATGTCCACCACCTTCAGATTCCTGGCAATCACCTCATCAATGCTGACCACGTCATATTTCCTGGCATTTGGATTCCTGTCGGGATCGTCGTCATATACGCCGTCGATGGATTTTGCCAGAAGGATTACCTCGGCCTCCACCTCCACGGCCCGAAGCACCACCCCGGTATCCGTGGAAAAATAAGGATGCCCTGTGCCTCCTGCAAAAAAGACCACCCTGCCCTCCTCAAAATATCTGCACGCCGCATCCTTGGAAAAAAGCTCCGTAAAGGAACCGCAGAGAAAAGGCGTCATGATGCTGGTCTGCATCCCGGAGGAACGGAAGATCTCGGACACATAGATACAGTTCATAACCGTGGCCAGCATACCGATCTGATCCGCCTTTGTCCTGTCTATGTTCTCGCTGGTTCTGCCCCTCCAGAAATTTCCTCCGCCGATGACAATGCCGATCTGCATCCCGCTCTCTGTCAGCTGTTTTACCTGCAGGGCCACCTTCCTGACCGTGGCTTCGTCAAAGCCTGTCTTTTTTTCACCCGCAAGGGCTTCTCCGCTGAGCTTCAATAATATTCTCCGCATGTTGGATCTTCCTTTCTTCCCGGCTGCCTTCCTGCCGCCCGGACCCTAATGTATATGCTGAACCGGCTCCGTAGCCCCGGTGATCGGAAGGATCACCGTGTCCTCCATGGCCAGAATCTGCTCTATAATATCCGGCAGCGCTTCCACAGTGGTACTCTTGCTCGCCGAATCATGCATCAGCACCACGGCTCTGCTTTTCTCCCTGACCCCGCCGACCACATTTTCCGTCAGCAGCTCCACAGGGAGCAGCTGGGATCCGCCGTCCCCGGAGGATACGTTCCAATCAAAAAAGCGCACCTTCTGCTCCGCCAGGTAATCCGCAAAATCATGCATATCCAGGTCGCTCACAGTGTTGGAGCTGCCTCCCGGGAAACGATAAACCCTGCATTTCACACCGGTCACCTCGTACAAATAATCCTGCAGCTTTGCAAAATCCTCCGCAAAATTATCCACGGACTCATAAATTTCAGAATACTTATGGCTGTAGGAATGCATCGCCAGCGTATGGCCCCGCTCCACGATCTGCTTCAACCGTTCTTCAGCCTTGTCCCCTTCCTTCCCCACCACAAAAAAGGTGGCCTTTACATCATACTGATCCAGAATATCCAGAATTTTCTCCGTATTACTGCTGGGTCCGTCGTCAAAGGTAAGGTAAACCTTGCGCCCTGCCTCCGGTTCCGGTTCCACAGGCTCTTCTTCCTCTTCCTCCTCATCCGGATCCGCTGCCGCCGCCTGCTCCTGACGCAGGCGCTGTACTTCCTCCTCCAGCTCTCCCCCGAACCGCTCCAGCTCCTCCAGTCGTACCTTCTGCTCCGCCAGGATCCCGGCCATGGCCTCCAACTGCTTTCTCGTATCAGCCAGCGCCTGGTCCAGGCTCTCCAGCCTCTCCGTCAAATAAATACAAAGCCCGATCCATATGATCACCCCGGGGACAAGGATCAGGGCAATATACCGGCCAAGCCTCTGAACACGCTGTCTTTTGTAAGTATCTGTTTTCATATGATCGCCTGACATGACTGCTTCCTTCTACGGGCACCTCCCGGGATTCCTTTCTCTGCTCTCCCCCGGACATGCCCGATTTACTTTCGAAGTTAAGTATATCATATCATGAATTGATAGGAAAGACAAAAATGCAAAAAACTGCTCCTATTTTTCCGACGACTCCTCCCGTGCCGCCCCACATCCCGCACATCCCCCGCAGGAACCCTGGCATCCCGGGCATCCTCCGCTGCACTGCCCCCTGCGCAGCTTCTTCAGCTGACTGCGCAATATGAAAAAAGCCGCCGCTGCAATGATTGCAATTATGATAATGTCCACCATATAAGCTCTCCTTCTCAGTTTCTTTGCCGTTACCGTAGATCAGGAATCCTGTCAATATGTTATGGGCTATGCTTCCTTTCCGTGCATGTCCCGTTTTGAGAATCATTCTCATTTAAAGCATACAAAATATTGCACTGCTTGTCAAGTCCGCTGATTTTGCTTGTTCTAAACCGTTTGTGTTTCAGGTAACCTGTTTCAACTTTTTGTTGACTGAGCGAACCGCTGCATACTATAATCCATAGGAAGAAACAGAAGAAAGGATTATCCCGAAATGAGTTTTCAATTTGTTAAAAAGCTGCCCACACCGGAGGAGATCAAGAAGGAATTTCCCCTGCCTCCGGGTCTTGCCGATATAAAAAAGGAACGCGACGCCCAGATCAGAGAGGTCCTTACCGGAAGAGACAATCGTTTTCTGGTGATCATCGGTCCCTGCTCTGCGGACAATGAAGATTCTGTATGCGACTATGTAAACCGGCTGGCAAGAATAAACGATAAGGTTAAGGACAAGCTGATCCTGATTCCCAGAATTTACACCAACAAGCCCCGGACCACCGGAGAAGGCTATAAGGGCATCATACATCAGCCCGACCCCGAAAAAAAACCGGATCTTCTGGCAGGCCTTATCGCCATGCGGAAAATGCACATCCGGGCCATGGCCGAAACGGGCCTGACTGCGGCGGACGAAATGCTTTACCCCGAAAATTGGGGATACGTGTCGGACATCCTCTCCTATGTGGCCATAGGAGCACGCTCTGTGGAGGATCAGCAGCATCGTATTACCGTCAGCGGCTTCGACGTGGCCGCCGGGATGAAAAATCCCACCAGCGGCACCATATCCGTAATGCTGAATTCCGTATATGCCGCCCAGCACCCCCACTCCTTCATCTACAGGGGCTGGGAGGTCAACACCCAGGGAAACGATCTGGCCCACACCATTTTACGAGGCGCCGCAAACAAGCATGGCAGCAACATCCCCAATTACCATTATGAGGATCTGAACCTGCTTTTGGAAATGTACGGGAAAATGGATCTGAAGAATCCCGCCTGCGTGATCGACGCCAACCATTCCAATTCCGGGAAAAAATTTGATCAGCAGATCCGTATTACGAAAGAAGTAATGCACAGCCGCAAGCTGAATCCCGACATCCACCGTCTGGTAAAAGGCGTTATGATCGAGAGCTACATTGAGGAAGGCTGTCAGGAAATCGGCGGCGGAGTGTACGGAAAGTCCATCACCGATCCCTGTCTGGGATGGGAGGCTTCCGAAAAGCTGATTTATGACATCGCCGAGTATGAATAAAATGCTCCTTTAAAACACCTGCAAATATCCCAAAAGCAGCCGGGGATTCACATAGGCTTCCAGGAAACATCCCGCCAGGACAGCACCCAGGATCGCCAGAAGCCATCCAAGCTTCTTTACGAGGAATCCCCGGTCCTCCACAGTCTCCGTGCCGCTTCGGGAATAGATTCCCCGAAACAGGCTCTCACCCCAGGCCAGAAGCGCCAGCAGGGCCGGCACATACAAAAGATATTGGGGAAATACCCCTGCCAGAGCCAGCAGAATGCCCTTAAGGCCGTACCGCAGAGCCAGCGCGGTCAGATACCCCCCTGCAGACATGCCGTACCAGAAAGCCGTTCCCACGCAGACAGCCAGCCCCAGATAGGTAGTTGCCAGCATGGCCAGGATCAGCACCGTCATAATACGTTTTCGAAATACATAACTAAAAAGAGCACTGCCGTCAACGGTCATGTATTTCATGTGATACAGCGTATCTTCATCAAACAATCCCGTATTTTCCAGCAAAATGCTCTTTCCTAAGTTCATAATGACAATTCCGGCCAGCAGGCCGGCACAGAATACGGGCAATAGCTTCAGCCTTCCCGAAAAGCTTTTTCCTGCAATTTTCATCCGCACTGCCGCCTTGATCTATAAATTCTTTCCATATCTATGCGGCAAGTCCCGATTCTATTCCCCTTTCCGCCGGAACCGGCATCTTCGCTGCTTTACGCCAAGCTCATTTCCACCTTCATTTTACATACCTTGCGGCATAGCTTAATATGCCGCAGATGGTCTTGGAATCCTGGATCCTTCCCTCAAATATCATCTGCTTCAGCTCTTCCAGGGAATGAACCTCCACATTTAAAAATTCATTTTCATCCAGGTGCTGTCTGCCCCTTTTCAGATTCCGGGCCAGATAAATGTCAATCCTTTCGTTGCAGAAGGCAACGGTAGTATAGATCGTATTCAACAGCTCCATATGCTCGCAGACATATCCTGTCTCTTCCTCCAGCTCCCGCCGTGCTGCCTCCGCGGTGGGCTCATCTCTTCCATTCAGCCCGCCTGCTGGAATCTCCAGCGTCTCCCGATCCAGAGCGTTGCGGTACTGACGCACCATCAAAAGCCTTCCGTCCTCCAGAACCGCCACCACTGCCGCAGCGCCCTTATGGTCGATCAGATCCCATTTCTCCGTGTTCCCGTTGGGAATCAGCATAGTATCCTGATAATAATCGATAATGGCTCCACTGGCCACCAGTTCCCTCTTTAACCTTTTATATTCCGCCATATATTCCGCTTTCTCCTTTTAATGTCCCCGTCGTCTGTTTTGGTTCAAATGCTGGTCATCGCCTGCACATAATCCAGCGCTTATGCCGCATTGGCACGCTTCTCAAGCAGCTTTTCCACACTCACCAGCTTCACGCAAAGCGCAAACAGCTCCGCCGCCAGAGTCATCTCCTCCGGAGCAGGGAAGGAGGGCGCGATCCGGATATTGCTGTCTTTAGGGTCCACGCCGTAGGGGAAGGTGGCTCCCGCTCCGGTAAGAACTACGCCAGCCTCCCTGCACCTGGCCACAATAGCCCTGGCACAGCCATCCAGTGCGTCAAAGGAGATAAAGTAGCCGCCGTTGGGATTGGTCCACTGGCCGATTTCCAGTCCGGCCAGCTCTCTTTCCAGCACGTCAAGCACCGCCTGAAACTTGGGGCGCACCTGCTGTGCCTGCTGTCTCATATGCTCCCGGATCCCGTTGATATCCTTAAAATAGCGCACGTGACGCAATTGGTTGACCTTGTCATATCCGATGGTCTGGATCGTCATGCTCCTGCGGATCTCATCCAGATTGGCTTTGGATGCCGCCACAGCGGCAATACCCGCCCCGGCAAAACTGATCTTTGAGGTGGAACAGAACTCATACACCAGATCCGGATTGCCTGCCGCTTCACAGAGGCTCAAAATCTCCGGCAGATAATCGTCCCGATCCTCATACAGAGGATGTACGGCATAGGCGTTGTCCCAATATATACGGAAATCCCCGGCCGCAGGCTTCAGACGGGCAAAACGTTCCACCGTCTCCCGGGAATAGGTATAGCCCTGGGGATTGGAATACTTGGGAACGCACCAGATTCCCTTGATGGAAGCATCCTCCGCTGTCATTTTCTCTATCATATCCATATCCGGTCCCTGCGGTGTCATGGGAACCGTTATCATTTCAATGCCAAAATGCTGGGTAATGGCAAAATGCCTGTCGTACCCGGGCGCAGGACACAGAAATTTAACCCTGTCCAGCTTACACCAGGGTGTGCTTCCCATCACACCGTGCGTCACAGAACGGGAAATGGAATCATACATAATGCTCAGACTGGCATTTCCGCAGACGATCACATTTTCTGCAGGCACCCCGATGATCTCTCCCATCAGCCGCTTGGCCTCCGGTATCCCATCCATCAGGCCATAGTTGCGGACATCCATGCCGTCCTCTGTCCTCATATCGCTGGCGGAATTCAGCGCATCCATCATATCCTCCACCAGATCAAGCTGGGAGGCTCCCGGCTTTCCCCTGGACATATCCAGCTTCAGCCCCCTGCCCTTTGCCTCTTTATAGGCTTCCTCCAGCTCCGCCCTCAGCAGCAACAGCTCCTTCTTGCTCAACTCCTGATATGCTTTCATTCCTATACCCCTTTGCGCGCTCATCGGTCCATTTCTGAAAATTATTCTGCTGCACCTTTATACGCGTTGTTATACTTGGATAATTGTATACAATCATACACCTGAAATACCATACCACAAGTATTCCCATCGCACAAGAGGAAATTTCCATGAAATATATGATTTCCTGACGTTTTTTTTATACAAACCGAAAAAAACTGCCGCACTCTCATGCGGCAGTCTCTTTTTCCTATTTAATTTTTGTACAGAACTGTTGTTGTGTTCTATTTCGCGTAATCGATCACGCGGCTTTCACGAATAACGTTTACCTTGATCTGGCCGGGATATTCCAGTTCCGCTTCGATCTGCTTGGAAATATCACGGGCCAGCAGAACCATATCGGCATCCGATATCTGCTCCGGCACAACCATGACACGAACCTCACGTCCCGCCTGAATAGCAAAAGATTTATCTACACCTTTGAAATTGTTTGTTATTTCTTCCAATTGTTTTAATCTGCTAGTATAGGTTTCCAGAGTTTCCCTTCTAGCTCCCGGTC
>CAMWUL010000098.1 GCA_947177445.1 uncultured Lachnospiraceae bacterium
ATCCTTAAGAAGAGCATATCATCAATGGCCTTTGGTGTCCAGAATTTTTATGCAGAATCCACAACTGCAATACATAGTATGATATTCAAAACAATCGACAATGACAGCGAAAAATGGACCGCCAAAGTCAAGGCTTTCAGCAAAACCTTTGATAACGCTGCATCCTCTGTTACCGAAAAGCTTGGCCGCATGGGAAAAGCTTTTCGGTCCACAGCTGCCCAGGTAAAGACTTTCCTGAAGTTTGGTAAAAATCAGATGCCAAAAACACCGCTGGCCCATATAGAAAATCTGTATCCTGAAAGAGAAGATGCCTATTTTACTTCATTATTAGATAACATGGCTCAGTACAACAAAAAAGTCGCCTCCGGCACTGCCACATGGCAGGATTATTTTTCTAAATTGGACGACAGTAAAATATGGATAAAGGAATTCATTCAGTCCACAGACCTTCAGAAAGCCACTATGGAGGATGTAAAAAAGGCCTATGAAAATGCCCGGGCTTCCGCCGTCGATCACAACAAATCCCTCAAGGAAAACACCCTGTCCGCCAAGGCAGGAAAAACGGCTCTCAAGGCTCTGGCATCTGCAGGCAGCATGCTCGCCTCCTGGGCCTTCGCACAGGGCATCGCCCTGATAGAAGCCTGTGCCTCCGCCTCTGACCGGCTGAAGGAATCTGCCCGAAAACTGGGGGAAGAATTTTCCGCCGCAAAGGCTGATCTACAGGATTATCAGTCCAAAATCGACGCCCATCGGCATGTCCTCCTGGACAGCTCCGCCTCCTACGAGGAGGCCTGCAATGCTCGAAAGGAACTTCTCACCATTCAGGATGAGATGATCAAAAAGTTTGGCAGCGAGGCAGAGACTGTTCAGCTGGTTACCGCCGCCGTTAACGGGCAGGCCGGCGCGCTGGATGACCTGGCAAAAAAGAAGTGGCAGGAAACAGTAAATGCCTTTAATCACGACCCGGACAAAAAATGGACAGAAAAATTTGGAGATATGTGGGCCAATCTCTGGAGCGGAAGCGCCAACAATCTTGAACGCATGGTAAAAACCATGGAAAACACAAAGGTAACCTTCACACTGCTCCCGGAGATCTGCGACAGCACCTATCAAATGTTTTCCAGGCAGCTGCAGGAAAATTTCGGCGCTTCACTCTCCCATCCTGCGCCCATCCACGGCGCTTCATCCTCTCACTTCACCCCCAGCTTCATCGATAATTTTACCCTGTCAGGAAATCTGAATGACATCTACAATGATCTGCTTAACATTCAGGCTCTGGCAAAGGATCTGGGCCTTGAAGACACCTTCCTTCAGACGCTGTCCCGCCAGACTCAGGAAGTAAAAAGCACCTTGGACAGCTACCAGGAGACTTATCAGCAATATGTGCTATACGAAAAGATACTTCAGGACGAAAACTATGAGGCCTCCTTCAACGCCATCAACAAAAGCTACCAGGAATACCGGGACGCTCTTGTCTCCGGAAACAGAAAAATTATAGAGCAGGCCAGGCAGACCTATACCGAAACAGCAGCCAGTGCGGTAGCCAGCGTTCAGGACAAAAGCATTGTTGATTTTTTCAACAGCATGTACCCCGAACTCCAGGAAGCCGTGGGCGCATGGCAGTTTGAAATCCGCTTTCATGCATCCGTAGAAAACGAAGATGACAGCTTTCGAAAGGACATCCAGAATGCCGTCAGTTATTTTAAAACTACAGACGATGTCTTAAATTACAGCCCCGATCCCCAGCAGGAGGAGCAGATCACCGCCTATAACCAGCTGACCCGGGCCGCCGACGAATATGGCCTCACTCTGGATCGGTTGACGGACAAACTGGTTGAAATGGGACTGCTCTATTCTCAGGCCAGACACGATTTAACCCAAAAGCTGATTCCCGGCTATGTTCCCTCAGCAGACGTTCCTCTTGCCAAGGGCTTGGGCAGCACCGGTCTGCCCGTTTCCCTGCTGGATGCCCCCGCGGCGGAATGGATCCGATCTCTCACGGAGAAGGAGGCCGTCCTGGCCAATTCCGATGAATTTGCACAGGCGTTGGAGGCCCGGAAAAAACAGCTGGATGGTGCCGCACTGTCTGCCTATGATTATGCCTCCGCACTGCAGACCGTAAAGGCTTTTCAGGAAAACAAAGGCAAGCCTGATGCCACGGCCTATGTTTCAGAATCCATCCAGCAGCTCGCCTCGCGTCTGGAACCACAGTTTTCCCAGCTGCAGCAGGCATACCGGGAGATCTTTTACCTGGACGGGGATGGCACAGAATTATTGAACCCTCAAAACGCGGATCTGTCCATGCTGGAAAATCTGCGCAGTTCCTTTGCGGACGCGGCCGCCGAAGCCGGTGCAGCTTTTGATCCTTCTGTTCTGGAATCTTTCTTTCGTGTTCTTACAGACGGCTCCTCCTCGGCTGAGCAGGTCCGCCAGGCTTTCAATGAACTGGCCGGCGCTTATCTCTACAGCACAGACGTCCTGAAGCTGCTAAACAACGATACAGTAGATCTCATTCAGAAACAGCTTGAGGAAATGGGCATCCAAAATGCCGGCGCAATAGTAACAGAGGCTCTGACCGTCAAAACTCAGCAGCTGGCCGCCGAAAAAGAATATCTGGCCGCCACAGGAAAAGAACTGGCTCTGGCCGCGGACTCTGAAGCTGCCGCCTTTATGGCCCAGCAGGCGGAAGCAGGAAACTGCGGCGCCGCCCTGGCGCTCCTGCAGCTGAAAAAGCTGTTGGTGAACAATACTCTCCTGGATTCCTCCGCCGATATCAGCAGCGTACTCACACTGGCTCAGGCTGCCGGAATAGCTGCCCAGTCCCTGGAAAAGCTGTCCCATCTGAAGGCGGCCCTTCAATACGCTCAGGAAAGCGGGAATACCGCCACTGCGGAAATTATTACAAAAGAGATCAAAAAGCAGCAGGAGGCCCTGCAAAAGGAAGTAGAAAACTTCCAGCCCGTAAAAATAAATTTTGGCACTCTGCCTGAGAAAGCTTCCAGCACGGGAAAAGCGGCACAGGAGGCCCGCAGAGAAACACAGGATGCCGCCAGAGATCAAAAAGAATACGCGGATACATGGCTCAATTACATGAAAGAGTCCCTGGAGACCGGCAGGATTGATTTTCATTCCTTCTGCCGGGAGGTCACCGGTTCTCTGAGACGCATGTACCAGGAAGGCCAAATTTCCGCAAAGGATTACTTCGATTATTCAGAACAGATGCTGAATGCGCAGCAAAGTCTTTACGACAAGGCTCTGTCCGCCGTCTCCAGGCGCCTGGACCAGGAAATCGGCAGAGCAAAAGAGGCCGCGGAGGCAGTCCGGAAGCAAAACGAAGACTTGGAAGCGCAGCTGAAGGAGCAGGATTCACTCCTCTCCTTGGTGGACAGCGTTTATGAAAAGCAGATCGCCCGCACAAAAGAACAGCAGCAGGTCATTCAAGAAGCCATCGATGCACGAAAGGAGGAAAACAGCCAAAGAAAGCGGACCCTGGAACTGGAGCAGGCTCAGGCAGCCCTTTATAAGGCCCAGAACCAGCGCACCAACAAAGTCTTTACCGGCACGGAATTTATTTATGATACTGACAGAAACGCTCTGCGGGAGGCCCGGGACAGCCTGGCGGACCTGGAAGCGGAGCAGGACACGGCCCGCCTGGAGCAGGAAAAGGCGGCTCTGGACTCCGTAATTGAGGAGCTTGAAAATTACCGCTCCCTCTGGTCCGAAATACCGGATATAAAGAAAAACGCGGAGACACAGCAGCTGGCTGTCTCCCTGTGGGGAAAAGAATATGAAGGTCTTCTTCTGTCAGGCCGCCTCTCGGATCTGGAAAGCTTCCGGGAACACTACATCTCTCTTCAGGAGCAGATCAACAGTAATGAATCACTAATCCTTTCCTATGAGCAAAAAGAGGAATATTACACTCTGCTGAAAGAACAGTGGGCCTCTGTGTCGGACGCTGCCAGGCAGTCTGCAGAGAATCAGGCAGCGGCACAGCTTTTGGGCGCAGACTGGGAGTCCTCGGTTTTAGACGGACGGCTGACCACCCTGGAAAATTTCAAAAACAGCTATACAGCCCTCCAGCAGGCTTTGGCCGATGCCGCCTGGGCCTCTGCCAACGAACAGATCCTGGCCGCAAAGGAAGCCGCAAAGGCATCCGCCGGCAGTACCGGCAGTGCAGGCGGTATCTCAGGCAGCGGAAATACAGGAGGTAAATCGGGTAGAAATACGCTTACAGGAAGCGTTCCTTTTTCAGCCCTTCGAAAAAAACAGACAGACCCCATTTTGGAGCAATGGACATTGGAACAGCTCAATCTTTCGGGCATTGAGCCTGTTACAGACTACACCATGCCTATACCAAAATACAATCTTGCACCTGTAAACAGAGATGAGCGGATCACCGTAAGCATCGGCGATATTCATCTTCACGATGTACAAAAAACAGACTCTCTGGCCAGGGATATTCTTCGGGAGCTTCCCGGCAAGGTCACCCAACAGCTGGAAAAGCGGTAACAATGCAAATTCATGCAGAAAGGAAAAACATGACAGAAGAAAACAACAAAGCTCTTGATGTACTGGTAAACAAAATCGCAGCTCTGGTCAATGCCGGAAATGAACGCCTGGGATATGATAAAACCTTCAAAGCCACCATATGGGGAAAAAATGCCGACGGCACCTATCAGATCACCTACTGCGGGCAGAAATACGATATTTCCAGCGCCCTGGAGGCCGAACTGAGCCCCGGTGAAAGCGTATGGGTCAAGATTCCCGGCGGAATATTCCGCCACATGCATATCTGCGGAATAAACCGCAGAAAAACGAACGCACACAACTAAACAAAGCAGACTAGGAGAAAAATCATGGCAAATGAAATTAAGAAAGTAAAAATAAAGGAATTACCCCACTCGGATGAAATACATGATGACGATCTTTTTGTGGAAAGCGACGGCCTCCACACTTATCACGTTACCGCCCATGAGATTGCCGCCTACGTTGCCGGGAACCGGACTATGGAAGAACAGTTCATTCCCCAGTCCCGGATCGGCGTGCCGGAGGGTATCGTTCCATTCAACGCTGAGAAGAAAATCGACGGCTCTCATATTATTTATGGGAATCGCTCCAACACAGCCTTCGAGGGTTCCAAAGGAGAACAGCTGGAGCAGGCCTTGGACAGCCATCTGAACGATTCAAATGCACACGGCTTTGACCGGCTGGAAAAGGAACTGGGCGAGCTTCGGGATTCTCTGGGCTCCCTGAGCGAACACCAAAACCGAGTCTCTTCTGAAATCATACAGTCCACAGAGCCCGCCACCCAGAAACCAGGGGATTTCTGGCTCTGCGATTACTGAGAAAGGATGAATAAAGATGGCAATTTTACAGACACCTGTTCTTCATGCGATTTCTCCCTTCGATCCACGGAGGGAGAAAGTTCTGGAATTTTACTATGAAGGCAGTCAATCCTACAAAAACAGGATCGTGATCACAGATAATGAAAGAGGTGTGATCGTATATGATAAAACCACAGACTCCATGAGGCTGTATGCCCTGATTCCCGCAGGCCTTCTTTCAGCCGGCAGGCAGTACCTGGCCCAGATCCAGGTATATGATATGGACGGAAACCACAGCGGCCTGTCCGATCCGGTGCTTTTTTACTGTTTTACCGCACCTGCTTTTGGGCTGGAGGGTATTACAGACGGATATGTGTGCCGAAATGCTTCCATTAATCTGCTGGTCCATTATTCCCAGGTCGAAAATGAACGGCTGAAAAGCCTGCAATACTTTCTTTACTCCGGAGATAAAGCCCCTTTGTCCTCCTCTGATGTGATCTACTCTTCCACGCCTTCCGGACATTCCTTTTACGGACTGCAGAACAACTCTGTCTACTGCCTACGCGCTATGGGGGAAACAGTCCATGGTATGAAGCTGGACACCGGATACATAGAAATCAGTGTAATCTATAACACGGTGCCGGCCAACGTGGTTTTTCAGGCGGAAAATAACCGTCAAAACGGCTATATCCAGCTGACCACCAATATCATCAGCATTGGCTATGAGGTGAAGAATGATCATTATACGCTGAAGGACGGCCTGCTTACTTTGAAGGACAATTACCTGCTTTATAACGACGGCTTCCAGATCAAGGATGATTTTTCCCTGTTTGTGGAAGCCCAAAATCTTCCTCTGGGCAAATTTCTTACTACGGACCACGACATTCTATCTTTGTGGATTATCAATGTGTGCGGCACCTTTTACTGCCGCCTGAACGTTGGGGATTCTCCCGCCGTTTACTGCGTTCCTCTGCCCAAAGCCCGTTTGTGCACAGACGACGGACGCTTTATTGTCACAGACGGCGACACAATGCTTGAGGTCATAGATTCTACTTATGATAGTAACGATTTGATTGTATTTGAAGTAAAACGAAAAAATGGCATATATGGTCTGGATGCCTATTATAAGCCGGAAGGCATAAGAACGGAGGTATCAGCATGATTTTTGCAGGAACAACCTTTTGCAGCGGGAGACACACTCTTTCCCCGCCCCCATCCCCTCTTTCCGGGATTGCGGCAATACAGCTCTTTGACGGAACCTATGACCATCTCCTATTGTCTGCAGATCCCGATGCGGCTGTGGACGAATTTGACAGCGGATGGACCTATAACACCAAGATCAATGCAAATTTCGAAGAAAATCTGGAGGCAGGCAATATCGGCTTCAGCACAAAAACCACCGAAAATCTTGTGGTGCGCAGACGGGAGGCAGGAACCTACGACTGGACGGTGATTTATGTAAAAAAGATCCAAAGCGCAGATGATTTTGATATAGTTCTGCGGGACACCTATGCCAGAGCAGGCGTGGAATACGAGTACTCTCTGTCATCCTTCTGCAACGGCATTGAAAACAGCTACGTGGTGCAGAAAGTCTATTCGGATTTTGAAGGCTTCTATATCACCGACAAAGACTGTCTCTATGGAACCATTTACGACGTGGATGGCTGCGATACCAACCGGAATATTTCCAGCCAGACTCTGAACCTTTTAAACAGCAGATACCTGACCACCGTTTCCAACGGCGGACTGAACTGTGATTCCGGAAGTATATCCGGTACTTTCCTGAAAACAGACCAAACAGGGCCCGATCTTTTGGCCAGCCTGAAATATCGGAATGAATTTAAAAACCGTCTGGCAGACCATAAGCCCCTGATCCTGAAGATAGACGACGGACGGATCTGGATGATCAAAGTTTCCTCCAATCCTACAGATACCGCAGGCGGACATCGGGATATCCGCAGACTTCAGTTCGAATGGGTGGAGATCGGCAGCGTGAACAGCATGAAGGATCTGTACATGAACGGTTTTTCCGACGTGGATTCCAGGTGGTGGTAAAGGAGGGCGCAATGAAATATCACATAACACAGCAAGATAAAAACCTGCTTCTGCAGGGAAGCCTGCAATACGCCTGCAGATTGTTTGTACTGGATAAAAACAGGAATGTAATTGACCAGCTGTCCAGTCTGCAGGCCGCAGGCACTTATTCTATCAATTCTGAATCCAATATCCGGAGAACTACCTCCTTCACCATGTATCTGGAGACTTCCTTTCGAAACGCTTCCGTGGAGAAAAAACTGTATGAATGGATCGGATATGATTTCGAGCTTCAAATAGGGATCTACAGTCTGCGGGATCAGGATTTTGTATGGTACCCCTGCGGCTATTATCTGATCACAGCCGCCAACACTGCATATAATGCCGCCGAAAATTCCATTACCACCGCTCTCTCTGACTGGTATGCGAAACTAAGCGGGTCCAGAAACGGACAGCTGGGAGGTGCACTGACCATCTCCATTCCCAACAAAGACAGTGAAGGACGGCCTGTCACCATTAAGCAGGCTGCGGAGGGCCTTCTCAAAACAACAGCTGCATCCTACATAGTGGAGGACATTGGGCAGTTTTACGGAATGCCTCAAAATAACGCCGACTATCTCCAATACCGGCGTGAGCATCCGCTGTGGAATCAGCTCCCCTACGATCTGAAATATGAAGCCGGCTGCATGATGGGGGATATTTTCTCAGAAATATGCGGTCTTTATCCCAACTGCCAAATGTATTTTGACACCTACGGGTGCTTCTGCTTTCACATGATTCCATCCTGCGAGAACGACCCTGCAGTATTGGATGATTCGTTTCTCCAGGAGATCCTGGTGAGCGATGATTCTGAATCCGTTTCCTATGAGATTGAAAGCATCCGCAATGTCACGGAAGTATTCGGAGCCGATTACGAGGTGGACAGATATTCCCCAAAATGCACCACATCTGCAAATATATATACCATTGCTCTTGAAGGATATGATGCCTATCAGTCTTCGGATCTGATCGCGTTTATGCCAGACCAGGCCAATTCTGCCAATATGAGAGTACGGATAAACGGTCTGGATGCGCTGGCCCTCTATCATGACCTGACCGGCAAAGGCATTGCCGCCGGGGCTTTGAAGGCCGGTAGGCTGTATGTTCTGCAGATTCGAAGGGTGGACGGGGCGTACACCGCCTGCTTTTTGGGGCAATATCATCCTCATGCATTATGTGTGCTCACAGACAGCGCAGATGACAGAAAATATACCAAAGCCTATTTCGCTCAAAAGTATAACTGCGATCAGGACTGTATCACACTGCGTGTGGAAAAGGAAAGCCCCTTTACTGTCCAAAAGCTGGGCGAACTGCTGGATGTAAAATCAGGAAATCAATTTGCAAATATACTGTCGGATTCTGCTGCGATGGAAAATGCTGTCTACTATAACCGCATGTCCTCTTCCGCCCGGGATACAGTTACAATCCAGACAAAAATGATCCCTTTTCTTGACGTAAATGAAAAAATTGAATACAGAAAACAGCAGGAGGAGCAGCCTCATTATTATGTTGTCAAGTCCATTGTGAACCAAACGGACTCCTGCAAAAGCACTATCACCATGAGCCGGTTTTATCCACTATATTACGTTTAGTTTTTATGTTAAAGGAGGTGATTAAATGGAATATTCACACAACTTCGGAAGTAACTTCCCAGGATCACTGATCGAGGCGGGAACGAAAAAGGACGTGGACGATACCGTAAAGGAGCTGATCCGGAAATACTATGCCTGCATGGATGCGGGAGATATCAACGGGGCATATATTTTGTATAATGCCAACAAGGAAATTCTTGAAGCCTACAGAATCGATATGAACGATATCAACCGGCTTCAGGAGGAAATTTATAATGTCTCTCTGAGCGTTCTGAAAGGCTCCCCAAGCATTATCGGAACAGCCGAACCTGCCGATCAGTCCAGGGACAGTTTCTGGTATCAGGATTACTAAAACAGGAGGGTTATATGAAACCAAAAGACATACTTTTTGAACCACAGAATGACACGGGAACCCATGATTCATCCATTGTCGCACAAAACAGAAGTCTGCTTTTGCAGAATCGCTACAGCGATGCCACTTCCCTTTTAAACGATAACAGCTTTAAAAAAGGGTTCCGGGCATCTCTTTTTAACTTGATCCAAAACAAAATTCGGGCACTGGAAATTTACCTGCTGAATGAATTCGCCGCCAGCCCCGACGAACTGTACAGCATGACGGAACCCACAGAAGAACAGATGGCGGACAGAAAATTCTGGCTGCAGATATATGATTAACAGCAACCCGTACATTACTAAATCTAAGGCCCGTAAAAGGCAGGCAAGGAGGTTACTATGAGCATCTTAACAGGCTTTTTTAAAACAAAAAAATATCGAAAAACGGACTCCGGATATAAGCTGCAGTCCGAATGGACCAGTGCAGAGACCGTACAGATGGCAAGCGGCAT
This sequence comes from uncultured Lachnospiraceae bacterium, assembly GCA_947177445.1. Lineage (GTDB taxonomy): Bacteria > Bacillota > Clostridia > Lachnospirales > Lachnospiraceae > Acetatifactor. Next base: position 9,835 of record CAMWUL010000098.1, read on the forward strand.
TACACTGGAAACCGCACTGGGTGGGAAGCAGATCAGGGTACTGACAAAGGCACAGTATGATGCGCTGTCCGCAGACAAGAAAAACGATATCACTGTCATTTACCTGTACTATTAAAAAAACTGCCCGCCTGCTTCACACCGGCCAACTACGGCTGGGACCCTGTGAGGCGGCGGGCCTTGTCAGGCATTCTCTGCATCAATAAAAAGGGATCTAAGCTTTACATTCAATACAGCTTCCTGTAATTTTTCCAAGTCCAGTTTACTGGAAAGCGTATATTTGAAAATTTTTAATCGTACAAGGAGGTAAAAAATGAGTATATTAAATGACTATGGCAAATTTAAAAGGCATCTTCTAACCGACGCAGGATACCAATTGTGTTCTCAGTGGACATCTTCTAATACCGTTCATTTTGACGATGGAAAAACCGCACAAGACAAGTTGGGCGCAATCAATGGAATCACAGATTCATTGACCTCCGGCAGTTCTGATTTTGCATTATCTGCAAAAGCCGGAAAGAATCTGCAGGAGCAGATAAGTGAACTAAACACAGGAATAAATCGATTTGTAAATTACTACGTAACCATTGACGATGATTATCAATTTGTACAGATCACCGCCAGAAAGAGTTCTAACCTTTTGATCCTGCAGGGGGCAGGGCAATTAAAAGATTTATCATCTTGGATAGTCAATGGATATAACAGTAATACCGACAAAAAGTCCTATAGTGGAGTACTGGGTACAATTAATGCCGCCGGAAACTATTTAAAACTGCCAGAGGCTACTATCAGCGGGAAAAGTATTAATGGTGCAGTCATGATGCCCAACTGGCTGATCCATTTTCCTGGATCATCGACAGAATCAAAAATTACGACAAACTCTCAGCTTTATATGGCGTATGCTAATGGCAAGTATTATATCTGCTGGATTGCCTACGAGTTTATGGTGCCGAATAACAGTGAATTTACCCTAAATGCAGTCATACCTATCAGTGTAATCAATTAATAAATTTATTTTGGATAAATACTTACCCAAGAGCTCCAGATTCCACCAATTATACAAATACCTAATATAGATATTGGGGATTCAAGGGTATTGTATCGATACAAAATCATATAACCAAACTCAAAATTACCTTTACTCCCACTAACTCGCCCAACCCATCCTGCATTTAAATATATGTCAAAATATCCTGGACAAGATTAATGGTATCTTCATCCGCCCTTCCCTGCAGTTTCCCGACTACCTGTTGTATAATGCTTGATCTGATATCCTCCATGATGCTACATCCGTTACTTTTCACGGCTTCGCCGTTCAAAGCAACATGATGCCCAGCGCGTGCTGTCTCGGGTTTTTGTGCAAAAAGCGCACAAAAACACCTCGCGGCCCCTACCCGTGAAAAGTAACCTACATCCTTCAGATCAAGCATATCATTTTGAAAAATTCTTGCAAACACGCCCACGGCATGGTATTATAAACATGAAAAGTGGGAAGCCACGAAAGCGGCTCTACCCTCCGAATAATTTAAGCCGTTATCTCTGTAAGAGGTCAGCCGTCACTATTTCCGGTAGTGGCGGCTATTTTCTGCCCTTAAAGATTGCATAGCACAAACTTATCAGGGCGACGACAAATATGCAAAACTGAAACAAATCCGCATATGTAACTGTCATCTGCATCGCCCTCCTTTCTTTCGTCTGGAGGGTTTGCCCCTCCGAATGAAAAAGAGGGTAAAGCCGCCTTTTGGCTCCGTGGTCT
>CAMWUL010000099.1 GCA_947177445.1 uncultured Lachnospiraceae bacterium
TGATCCTCTTCGGATATCCGGTTTGGATAGTCTGACAAGATATAAAAGTACAAATTCCAGACAATTCCCTCTTCCGAAAATTTCACTCGTCCATTCTTCTCCCGATTAGGGTACAGCTCTAAATACAAATTACTGGGTCTATGACCATAAAGATAGATATAATCATATTCTGGCGGTTCTGCATCTGGGGTAGGCCGGCCGAAGGGGCCAGTTCTTTTGCTCAGTTTCCGCTTTTTGGGAATGCGGGAATCATTAATTTCCCCGGCGATTTTACTGAGTACCTTTTCAAAGATTTTGACCATTTCTTTTTCTGATAAATCGCCTGTTTTCAACCCATATTCATATGTACCACATTCAAACATATTTCTACCCTCCAATCCCGATTTATATACTTGATTATAAAATATTTGCTTGTTGCCTGCGATGTATATTTATAAGCCCTTGAATCACTCGATATTGTCCATCCGAAAGAAGCTCATCAAAATGGATGTCATACATTCCTGATTTATCACATTTGCTGACCATTTATAATCAGTATAATCTCATCGTACTGCATGCTCAGCATCTCCTTATAGCTCTCCACCTCTGCCTGGCTTATTTCACCATCTGCCGTTAATGACAATTCAATCTCATACTGCTGTAATGTTTTGTCATAGACTACCGCCGCTTCCGCCGAATTAATTTCCTCAAACATTGTAAATTGGTTTTCTGCCATTTGCTTCAAAAAGGCAATATACTGAGCATCTCTGCTTTCCTGACTGCTCATGCTGCTTTGAGAAGCATTTCTCCTCATAAAAGCTGCCAAAAGCACAGATACACAGATTAAAGCCGCAATCGCTGGAATAATAAATCTTCTTTTTTTAAAATGCTCTCTCATAAATGATCCTTCCTCCCATACTAATCTCCAAGTAAATTGAAGCCTTTTTGTCTACTCATCCATGGTGGTTTTAATATAAGTATATCATCATTTCATGCAGCGTGCAAGAGGCAAAACTGACCGCTTGAATTCCAGGTTGAATTCCACCTAAGATCAGGATATACTGAAAGCAGAAATCCACTGCAAGGAGGTTTCCCATGGATCAATTATCCCTTTTCGACCTTTCAACAGATCACTCTCTTTCCCCCGCCCAGGCCCCGCTGGCAGACCGGATGCGTCCTCAATCTCTTGATGACTATATTGGTCAAAAGCATCTGCTGGGCCCGGGCATGCTGCTGCGGCAGATGCTGGAGAAGGATATGGTATCCTCCATGATCTTCTGGGGGCCTCCCGGATCAGGCAAGACCACTCTTGCCCGAATCATTGCCAACCGCACCAGCTCCCGCTTTGTAAACTTCAGCGCGGTTACCAGCGGCATCCGGGAAATCAAGGAGATTATGAAGCAGGCGGAGGAAAACCGGGCCTACGGCATGCGCACCCTTGTGTTCGTGGACGAGATTCACAGATTTAACAAAGCCCAACAGGATGCCTTCCTTCCTTATGTAGAAAAGGGCAGTATTATTCTCATCGGCGCCACCACAGAAAATCCTTCCTTTGAAGTCAACGCCGCTCTTCTTTCCCGCTGTAAGGTGTTTGTACTGAAGGGTCTGACTTCCCAGGATTTAACCGAACTGCTCTCCCGGACCCTGAAAGATAAAAGAGGATTCGGAAACACAGATATTCATATGTCAGAAGAACTGCTGGCCGCTATTGCCTCCTCTGTAGACGGAGATGCCCGCAGAGCCTTAAATACACTGGAAATGGCCGTGTTAAACGGACAAATTTCCCCGGACGGATCCATCACTGTGGAAAAAGAAACCCTGGAGCAGTGTCTGGGCAAAAAGACTCTTCTGTATGATAAGAAGGGGGAGGAACATTATAATCTGATTTCCGCCCTCCACAAATCCATGCGTAACTCTGACCCGGACGCCGCAGTATACTGGCTGGCACGGATGCTGGAAGCTGGCGAAGACCCGCTTTTTATCGCCAGACGGCTGATCCGCTTTGCCAGCGAGGATATCGGTCTGGCAGACAGCCAGGCTTTACTGATCACCACGGCAGCCTACCAGGCCTGCCACTTCAACGGCATGCCCGAGTGTAACCTGAATCTGGCTCAGGCCGTGATCTACCTGTCCCTGGCGCCCCGCTCCAATGCGGTATACCGGGCCTACGAAACCGCAAAGATTGATGCACTGACCCAGCTGTCTGAGCCGGTGCCCCTGGTCATCCGCAACGCCCCTACCCGGCTCATGGGCGACCTCCACTATGGAGAAGGCTATATCTACGCCCATGACACAGAAGAAAAAATAGCCCAAATGACCTGCCTGCCGGAAAGCCTGAAGGACAGACAATACTATACTCCCACGAAGGAGGGAGTCGAAGGTGTCTTTAAAAAACGCCTGGAGGAAAGCAGAAATTTCAGAAAAAATATATAGATTTAATAAATAAATTGTGATACACTAAATCTCGAAAATCCACGCAGGCAATGAGCAGTGCGAAAAAGAACACAGTTAAAGAGCGAAGCCCGTGAATGAGGAAAACCGCAGGTTTTCCGAATGGGCACTGCGAAGCCCAACGGACACTACAGGGCCCAACGGGCACTGCAAAGCCAGCCTGACTTTCAGCTCCAATAGATATCAGTACAAGACATATAGGAGGATCATATGCTTGAATTACAAAATCTCTCCTTTCAGGTGTCCGGCGAAGCAGACGGACAAAAGGAGATTATACGAAATTTAGATCTCACCTTTGAGGACCATACCTTTATCGCCATCACAGGCCCCAACGGCGGCGGAAAATCCACCCTGGCCAGGCTGATCATGGGAATCGAACAGCCCACGTCAGGAAAAATCCTGTTCAACGGAACCGACATTACACATATGAATGTGACAGAGCGTGCCAGACTGGGAATCAGCTTCGCCTTCCAGCAGCCGGTGCGCTTTAAAGGCATCAAGGTCAAGGATCTGATCACCCTGGCTGCCGGCAACAATCTTAAGCTGTCAGGCGCCTGCGATTATCTCTCCCAGGTAGGCTTGTGCGCCCGGGATTACATCAATCGGGACGTAGACGGAAGTCTGTCCGGCGGTGAGTTAAAGCGAATCGAGATCGCCACCATTATCGCCCGCAATACCCCCCTGGCTGTCTTTGACGAGCCGGAAGCCGGGATCGATCTGTGGAGCTTTAACAACCTGATCCGCGTATTTGAAGAAATGCATCAGTCCAGTCAGAATTCCCTGATCATCATCTCCCACCAGGAACGGATCCTGAATATTGCAGATGAAATCATCGTGATTGCCGGCGGCACCGTGCAGGCCAGAGGACAGCGGGAGGATATTCTGCCGGAGCTTTTAAAGGGAACCGAAAGCTGCCGTTTTTATCAGCAAAAGTAAAGCTGATTCTATTGCAGGGCCGCAAAAATGCGGCATGGAGGTATTAAATGGACGAAATTCAAAAAAATCTGCTGGAACAGGTGACCGGGCTTCACGAGATGCCCGCCGGTGCCTATAACATCCGTGCCAACGGCACAAGCGCCGCCCGTTCCACCACGGCTCATATCGATATTGTGACAAAGGAAGACAAACAGGGAATTGACATTCTGATCAAACCGGGCACCAGGAACGAAAGTGTCCATATCCCGGTAGTTCTCAGCCAGAGCGGATTGACCGAAATGGTCTACAATGATTTTTATGTGGGAGAAAACTGTGATGTGACCATTGTTGCCGGCTGCGGCATCCACAACAACGGCGACAGCGACAGCCGGCATGACGGAATCCACACCTTTTACGTAGGCCCGAATTCTCATGTAAAATATGTGGAAAAACACTATGGCAGCGGCGATGGAAACGGTTCCCGGATCATGAATCCTGAAACCGTGGTGGAGCTTTCGGAGAACAGCTTTCTGGAAATGGAAACAGTACAGATCAAAGGAGTCGATTCCACCAAGCGTTCCACCAGGGCCAAGCTTGCGGACGGCGCCAGACTTGTGGTTACGGAGAAGCTGATGACCCATGGAAGCCAGACGGCAGAGACCTCCTTCCAGGTAGATCTGGACGGAGAGGGCTCAAGCGCAAACATCATCTCCCGCTCTGTGGCCCGGGACTCTTCCAGACAGCTGTTTCTGTCAAAGATTAACGGCAATAACCGCTGTGCCGGCCACTCCGAGTGCGACGGGATTATCATGGACAACGCAAAGATCAGCGCCATTCCCGAGATCACTGCCAACCATCTGGACGCCCAGCTGATCCACGAAGCCGCCATCGGAAAGATCGCGGGAGAACAGATCACCAAGCTGATGACCCTGGGGCTCACCGAGCAGGAAGCAGAAGCTCAGATCGTCAACGGATTTTTGAAATAAGGTATGCGGCTTCGCATAAGAATCTCACCTTCGGGACAGTATAGTAATAATCATTTATCGTAATGATCCTTACTATCCCGGAGGTATTTTTATGGAAACAAACACGTCTTCATCCATACAGACGGCTGCCGGCCTCAAAACCGGCGGTCCCACGCCGTCCCCCGTTCTGCAGACCATGGACGGCAACCAGGCAGCCGCCCATGTGGCCTATGCCTACAGCCAGGCAGCCGCCCTGTATCCCATTACCCCTTCCTCACCCATGGCGGAGCTGTGCGACCAGTGGGCGGGAGCCGGGCGGAAAAATATATATGGCAAAGTCTTAAAAACAGCCCAGCTTCAGTCAGAGGCAGGAGCCGCCGGCGCCGTTCACGGAGCGCTTATGGCGGGAGCCCTGGCAGTGACCTTCACCTCCTCCCAGGGGCTTCTTTTGATGCTCCCCAACCTGTACCGGATGGCCGGAGAACTGCTGCCGGGAGTCATCCACGTGGCCGCCCGTTCCATTGCCACCCATGCCCTCTCCATATTTGGAGACCACTCGGATATCTATGCCTGCCGACAGGCCGGAACAGGAATCTTTGCCTGTGCCAGCGTTCAGGAGGTCATGGATCTTTCTCCTGTCTCCCATCTGGCGGCCCTGGAAGGCAGTCTTCCCTTCCTGAACTTTTTTGACGGCTTCCGTACCTCCCATGAGCTGCACAAAATCCGGGTGTGGGACTACGAATCTCTGGGCAGCATGGCCGATCTGCAAAAGGCGGAGGCCTTCCGCAGAAGAGTCCTTCATCCTCAAAACGGCAGAGTCTACGGTTCCGCCCAGAACCCGGACATCTTCTTTCAGGCCAGAGAAGCCTCTAACCCCTTCTATAATGCCCTGCCCGGCATCGTAGAACAACAGCTGCAGAAAATCAACGCCCTGCTGGGAACAAGCTACGGACTGTTTGACTATTACGGCGCCCCCGACGCTTCCCACGTTATTATCGCCATGGGAAGCGTATGTGAAACCGTGCGGGAATATCTGGACGCCCTGTCCGGCCATCCATATGGCCTGATTAACGTCCACCTGTACCGCCCCTTCAGCGTCCGGCATTTCCTTGAGGCCCTTCCTCCCACCGTAAAGCAGATCACCGTGCTGAACCGCACCAAGGAACCGGGCGCCCCCGGTGAGCCTCTGTATCTGGATGTGGCGGCGGCTCTGGCCCAGTCAGACAAGTTCCGGGGCCAGGTGACCCTCTTTTCCGGCCGCTACGGCCTCAGCTCCAAGGACACGGATCCTGCTCAGATTGCCGCCGTCTACCACAATACCGACAAAAAAATCTTTACTTTGGGAATCACGGATGACGTAACCCATCTCTCCCTGCCCATACCCTCCTGCCAGGATACATCTCCCAAGGATGTGACCGCCTGCAAATTCTGGGGACTGGGAGGTGACGGCACGGTCAGCGCCACCAAAAATGCCCTGAAAATCATCGGAGACCACACGGACATGACCGCCCAGGGCTACTTTGAATATGACTCCAAAAAATCAAGGGGGCTCACCATCTCCCATCTGCGCTTTGGGAAAAGCCCCATCCACAGCACCTACCTGATCCGCCGGGCAGACCTGGCAGCCTGCCATACCCCTGCGTATCTCCACAAATATACAGTGATGGTACAGGAGCTGAAGGACGGCGGCACCTTTCTGCTGAATTGCGGCTATCGCGGAAAGCAGCTGGAGGAATATCTCCCCCAGTCCACAAAGGCCTTTCTGGCCCGGCACCATATACGCTTCTACGTGATCGACGCTCTTGGTATCGGCAAGGAAGTCGGTCTCAACAACAAGATCAGCACTATCCTTCAGGCGGCATTTTTCGCAGTCTCCGGCCTTCTTCCGCCCCATGAAGCCAAAACGCTGATGATGGAGGCCGCCCGGAAAAGCTATGGAAAAGGCGGCGACAAAATCCTGAAAATGAACGAAACCGCCATTGAACGGGGCTTTTCCGAGGTACAGGAAATTCCGGTTCCTCCCGGCTGGGCGGATATGGAAGAGGATGCTGAAGGCCCCGCGGCGGAAAACGCCCATTCCCCCATTACGGATCCCCTGGACAGTCCTCCTATTGCGGATCCCCTGGACAATGCTCCCCTGCCGGACGCTCCCGGACTTTTGGATTATGTGCGTCGAATCCAGCAGCCTGTCACCGACCAGCGGGGAGACGCCCTTCCGGTGTCTGCTTTTCTGCCCTATGCGGACGGGTACACGCCTCCGGGAAGCACGGCGCACGAACGTCGGAACGTGGCCACTGAGATACCGGAGTGGAGACCGGAGAACTGCATCCAATGCAACCGCTGCTCCTTCGTATGCCCCCACGCGGTAATCCGCCCTGCTGTCATGGACGAAAATCAGCAGGCCCAGGCGCCGGAGGGTATGCCCCAAATCCCCATGCTGGGACTGGAGGGGCGCTCCTTCTCCATAGTGATTTCGGAGGTAGACTGTACCGGCTGCGGCACCTGCGCCGCAGTCTGCCCCGGAAAGCAGGGCAAAAAAGCCCTGGAAATGCAGCCTGTGGAGGATCACCGGGAACAACAGGAATATTTTGATTTTGCCAAAGCCCTTCTCCCCTGTCAGGAGGCTGTGGAGAAATTCCGGCAAAAGCTGCCCACGGAAAACGCCTCCGGCGAAGCTCGCCCTGCAGAAGGCTGCCCTGCTGTCGTCCACACCGTAAAAAGCAGTCAGTTTCTGCTTCCCCTTATGGAGTTTTCCGGCGCCTGTGCAGGCTGCGGCGAGACACCCTACGTGAAGCTCTTAACCCAGCTTTTCGGTCCGCGCATGTATATTGCCAACGCCACGGGCTGCAGCTCCATCTGGGCCAACTCCTCCCCCTCCTGTGCCTATACCCTGGATCAGGAGGGCCATGGACCGGCCTGGTCAAACTCTTTATTTGAGGATGCCGCCGAATTTGGCTACGGCATGCTGCTGGCACAGGAGGTTTTTGAATCGGATACCGTTCAATGGGTCATCGGCGGAGACGGCTGGGCCTACGACATCGGCTTCGGAGGTCTGGATCATGTGCTTTCCAGCGGCAGGAACATCAATATCCTGGTGCTTGATACGGAGGTATATTCAAACACCGGAGGTCAGGCCTCCAAGGCCACCCCGCTTGGTTCCACCGCCAAATTCATTTCCGGCGGCAAGACCACCCGGAAAAAGGATCTGGCATCCATGGCCATGACCTACGGCAATGTATATGTGGCCCAAATCGCCCTGGGCGCCGACTACGCTCAGACCCTCCGGGCACTGACGGAAGCCGCCGCCTTCCCCGGTCCTTCCCTGGTTGTGGCCTACGCAACCTGTATTGCCCACGGGCTGCGCGCCGGCATGGGCAGCAGCCCCCATGAGGCTAAAAAGGCCGTTGACTCCGGCTACTTCCACCTGTTCCGCTTTGACCCCTCCCGAAAAGGCAGAGGCGAAAATCCTTTTCAGCTGGACAGCGGAGAACCCAAGCTGGATTATCAGGAATTTTTGGGCGGAGAAATCCGCTATGATTCTCTGAGACGATACCGGCCTGAACAGGCTGTGATCCTGTTTGAGGAAGCCTCCCGGCAGGCGGCAGAGCGGTACGAATACCTGCGCAGGCTGGAAGCGCTGTATGCCCCTTCGGTCAAAGACGGAGATACAGCAGCCAAACTCACACAGGAAAAAAATAAGTAATGCAGCCAGACAAGATTAGCGCCGAAGCGCGCAGAAAGGTGTAAAAATGGAATACGAAAAATATGTATGCGGCCCCTGCGGCTATGTTTATGATCCCCTGCTGGGGGACCCGGAGAGCGGAATCGCTCCCGGCACCCCCTTTGAAGAGCTTCCCGACGACTGGGTATGTCCCATCTGCGGGCTGGGCAAGGAAGTATTCGTAAAGGCCTGAGCTGTAAAGCATCCCGGAGTCACCCCTCCGTGAGAGGCAGAAGCGTCTTACTTTGCAGCGGCGCTTCTATAGGCCGCCACACCCTGCTTCAGGCGGTTCAGGCCGTCCTCCAGCCGTCCCCTGGGGCAGGCGATATTCATGCGCAGAAAGCTGCGCCCGCAAAAGCCGTAATGCTCCCCCGCCGTCAAATATAGCCCGGTTTCCCGGCGGACCAGCTCAGCCAGTGCGGTACCGTCCTGCGTCACCCCTGTGCAGTCCAGCCAGAGCAGATAGGTGGCCTGGGAGGGCACCAGCCTTATATCCGGAATTTCACTCTCCAAAAATTCCCGCACTCTCAGCTTATTTCCATGCAAATATTCCCGCAGCTCCTCCAGCCAGGCTTCCCCCTCATTATAGGCTGCCACAGCCGCCGTAACCGCAAAGGTATTGGGCTCCGCCACCTCGCTGGTATTCAGCTCCCTGTCCATCTTATGGCGGAGCACCGGATTCGGAACCATCACGGCTGCGGTCTGAATTCCCGCTATATTAAAGGTCTTGGTAGGCGCCATGCAGGTTACACTGTTGTCCCGGCAGAGCGCGGATACCGATATAAAGGGCACGTATTTGACTCCGGGATCCGTCAGATCACAGTGGATCTCATCGGACAGCACTGTCACATGATGCTTTGCACATAGCTGCCCCACCCGCTCCAGGGTCTCCCGGTCCCATATCTTTCCGATGGGATTGTGCGGATTACAAAGCAGCATCAGGGTAGTCTGGGGATCGGCCAGCTTTTTCTCCAGATCCTCAAAATCCATCCTGTACTCACGTCCGTCGTAAACAAGAGAATTTTCCACAATATTTCTCCCGTTATTCCGAATACAGTTAAAGAAAATATTATATACAGGAGTCTGCACCAGCACGTTTTCCCCAACCGTAGTCAGCTTCCGCACGGCGCTGGAGACAGCGGGGATCACTCCCGTGCAGAAGATCAGCCAGTCCCTCTCCATGTCCGAACCGTACCGGCGGCTCCACCAGCCAAGATACGCCTGATACCACTCCTCCGGGATGATATTATAGCCGAAAATCCCGTGGGAAGCCCGCTTTTCCATGGCAGCCCGGATCTCGGGAGCCGCCTGGAAATCCATGTCCGCCACCCACATGGGCAGCTCTCTTTCCTCCACATCCCACTTCAGGGAGCCTGTCCCCCTCCTCTGGGTCAGCATGTCAAAATCATATTTCATAGTCTATACCCCTTTACACGCAAAATCTTCATTCCCTTCACACTTCCCAGGAAGCCCGGTCCGAACGTTTTCCGATTTCCCCGGCCTCAATGCGGGTCTGGTCAATCTTTACCTTCCGCCCGTCCATGATCAGCTCTCCGATCCTGTCCGCCCGGATCACTCCTCCCTTAGGGTTGAATACGCTGTCCACACTGCCCACAATCTCCACATCAGCCTGAGCATATTCAAAGGCCAGGGTGGTGTTCACCAGACGGCAGTTCTTCATCACCAGATTATCGATATAGCACATTCCCTGAAGGCTCTCAATGACGCAGTTCACAAGCGTGATATTTCGGGAATTCCATCCCAGATACTCCCCTGATATAAAGGAATCATACACCGTCACATTTTCAGCATTCCAGAAAGCATCCTTGGAGAGCAGCCTGGAATCCCGGATCTCAATATCGCAGCCTCCGTCAAAGCTGTAATTGCCTGTCAAAGTAAAATTACTTGCCTTCACATTTCTGCAGTTCATGGCAAAGTAATCGCCTCTGGCCGTGACACTGTCCATCCGGATATCCTGACAATTCCACAGGGTCTCCGAGGCATTGGGAAAATTCACGTTCTGCAGAACGATTCCCCGGGTCCGTCTGAAATTCTTGGGAGCCTCGATCACCGTATCCTGCACGGAAATATTCTCCCCATACCAGATACCGGCTCTGGCCATATCAAAAAGAGCGGAATTTTTCATCGTAATATTTTTACTGTACCACAGCGGATACTTCCACCGGAAAAGACAGTTGTCTATCTCCAGATCTCTGCTCTCCTTCAGGGGGGACTCGCCGTCGGCGAAGGTGCAATAGCTGATCCGGCTGTCATGCTCCTGAAACAGAGCTCTCTCTCCGCTCAAAAACTGCTGGTTGATCTCTTTCATTTCCATACCTCCCGGCCCGCCTTAAGCAGGCTTGAATTAAACATACACTTCAAGTTTTTTGTCTTCCAACTACAACACCCATACCGTCTGAAGCCGCCGGCCCGCGCCTTACAGGGAAAAGAACGCCGCACCGATGGCCCCGGGGCCTGTGTGGGTTCCGATGGTTCCGCCCACGCTGACGGCATCCAGGGACTCCACGTGGTCCTTCCACAGAACCTCATTGTCCGCAATATATTTCTGCAGCAGCATGTCGCTCAGACCGGTATATCCAAGCACATAGGGCCTGGAAAAATCGATCCCGCCGGTGAGGCGGATCTGCTCCGCCAGCAGGTTGTTGCCCTGCCGGGACCCTCTCGCCTTCCCCAGGATCACCACCTCTCCGCCCTGGATGGCGATCACCGGCTTGATAGACAAAAGACTTCCTGCCACTGCCGCCGCCCGGGATATGCGTCCTCCCTTTTTCAGATACTCCAAGGTATCCAAAAGGGCGATCAGCCGGATGCTCTTTTTCTCCGCCTCCAGCTTCTCCGCAATCTCCAAAGCCGTCATGCCGCCGTCCTTCAGACGCAGAGCGTACTCCACCAGCACCCTCTGACCGATGCTCACGTTCTCGCTGTCCACCACATGGACCATATCCTCATAGCCTTCTGCCGCAATATTGGCGCTCTGCCAGGTGCCTGACAGCTTTGACGAAAGAGTGATGGCTATCACCTCGTCTCCCTGTGCCTTCGCCGCCTCATAGGCCTCCTCAAAGGCAAAGGGCGCCACCTGGCTGGTCGCCGGCAGCTCATCCGATTCGATCAGCCTTTCATAGAACATCCGATGGGTCATATCCACTCCATCCTGAAATTCCTGATCTCCAAAGGTGATATGAATGGGCAGTATTGTCAGATCCTCCCGGATAACGTCTCCCATATCTGCCGCTGAATCTGTTATGATCCTGATCATGCTGTCTCTCCTTGTTCCGATTTCTGCTTTATCCTGTTCCGCCTTGTCTGAGGCTGTTTCCCTGGGGTTATGTCTCCCCGTTTGATCCGCCTTTCCCTTCGGTTACGTCTCCCCGTTTGATCCGCCTTTCCCTTCGGTTACGTCTCCTTGTTTGATCCGTTTTCCCTGGGGGGTTCAGGCCTGCCGGCCTTTCCGATTCCGCGCATCAAAAATGGGGCCTATAGGGCTCGAACCTATGACCCTCTGCTTGTAAGGCAGATGCTCT
>CAMWUL010000100.1 GCA_947177445.1 uncultured Lachnospiraceae bacterium
GGGGCCTTCCCTGCCAGTATATACCAGCAGACGCCAACGGCGGCTTGTGCATCGGACGCAGCCACGCCGATCACCGGGGGTTTGGGGGCCTTCAGCCACCAACAAGCGCTGCTGAAGCACGGGGCGGATATCCACACCTTCATACTGCCCAACGAGGAGGGCTTGTCCCACGTCTCGGTGATCCTGCGAAACCTGGAGGAGAACCGGGAACTGCTGGACGGCCTGCACGGCCTGGATCCGGATTCCAACGCCTTCAAGCCCTACACTGAGACATACCGGGGGAAGGAACGGTTGGTCACGCCCTCCCGCACCGTGGAGGACTACCGCCAGGAGTACGAGCGCAAGTGGCGGGAGTTGGAGTCAGTGCTTCGGGCCTACTATAAAAAGGTACACTGATTTCCAAATTTGGGGAATTTCATCTCTTGGGTGAAATCCCCCTTGACAAATGTTCTCTTGGCGATACTCTTCACGGGTAGGGGCCGCGAGGTGTTTTTGTGCGCTGTTTGCACAAAAACCCGAGGCATCACGCGCTGGGCATCAAGTTGCTTTGGTGGATGCAGGTGCCGGAGGACTCAATTGCCAAAAAAGCTATCCTCTAACTGGGATGCTGCCGCCTCGTACCCTGCGTTTATCCTCCTTTGAGTCAGCTTAGGATCAATTTCCAAAAGATCTTTTAGAGACTGCTGTGGCCAAACGTGACAGATCCTTACTCCTGCCAGCTCTTCTTCTGAAAACTTCTTCCTGAGTCTTTTATGAAAGGATTCCTGTCTGTCCTTTCCGTCTTTTTCCCTTCTTTTAAGATGGACTACCAAAATATTTCGATACCCAGCTTTAATCAGAGGATATACAGGCTCATTATCCAATGCTCCGCCGTCAATACAGATTTTCCCGTCCACTCCCACAGGCGTATATGCACCGGGATATGCCGCAGACGCCAACACCTTTTTGATATTTTTCTCCTCCGAATCTTTACTTCTGGTATCCAGATAAGTATATTCTGATTTTGCGAAAATCTGCATTGATAGCAAAGCCAACGCTGTCAGTGAAACATATACCAGCTTGTCCTCAAGCGCTTCCAATGAGATATTTTCTCTGACAATACGCTCCAGTTTCTCTCTGCTAAATAATCCGGCTGTTTCTCTCCAGTCAGTCAAAATAGATAGTAATTGCGCAGAGAGAACAACCGCATTTTCCATACCAAAACACCTCCGCACGTTATTTACTAACACCTGATTTGCTAATGCTTCATTAGGCCGCGTGAGGTCACCTTTCTCCATCTTCATCCATGCCGCCTCTGCCTTCTCATAATCACCCTGCGCGAAAAGGAGCGCATTCAACGCTCCAACAGAGGCGCCGGAAATCCCATTAAAACGCTCCGCAAAGTCATGCTCACTCAGCCATTTCCATACCCCAAGCTGAAAAGCCCCTTTTGCTCCGCCGCCACAGAATACAATTCCATAATCCAATCGCCCCTGTGCTTTCATTCCCTCTATTTTTTCTTGGGCATGGATATCATACAAAATCGGAGCAAGAATCTGTTTCCTTTTTCCGACTGCACGACATTTACGCTTTGAATTTAAGATACAGATACGATTGATTCTTTTCAAATACTGTATCCGCCACCCTTCACTTTCCAACAGCGTTTTCCCCTTAAAAATCTTTTTCCCAATCTTTCCCATATGTATTGGCGGAACCGGAATGTATTTTCGATGTTCTTTACAAAAATGCTTCAAATATTTTTGAGTGATATAGGGAGAGTCTGGTGCCTCTTCCTTAAACTGTTTCAGTATCTGCTTGGAATTCATTTTTCATCTCCTGCATCATTAGTTTATCATCGGCTTCATTGACAAGCAGCATAGCAATGGGATATCTTTAGCAGTTTTTTTACACTCTTTTTTGTTCTTTGATTTCTGCAACTCTCGGACTCGAACCTTTTTGTGTCTCACCCAGTTGATAATATTGGTCTCCTTTTTGCCCGATATGATGCTTTTGCCACAGTTCCCGCTTTTTTAGTTCCGCTTTAAGCTCTTTATCAACCTTAATGACATTGTGCCCAACATTACCAACATATCTAATCAAACAGGTCGTAATCCCTAACGGGTTAGCCCCTCCTACATCATTCATAATACTATTGCCGACATGTGCTATCTGTTTTTCTTCCAGACTATACCTTTTTTTAGCCTCTTCAAAAGACTTTCCAGATGGCTTCATTGCTCCTGCTATAGAATATTCCACATTCAGTTTCTCTGCAAACCTCTTTACTTTCTTCTCATTTTCGCTATTAGATATCAGCATAACCTTAAAGCCCAATTTTTTCAAATCGGACATCAACGATGGAGCAGGCGCAGGCATATGATTTGTGGCTGTGGGAACTATAGTGTCGTCCAAATCAAATGTAATCAGCTCTATTCCCCTCTCCCTCAATTTCTCAAAATCAATTCTATAGATACTCGGCTGATAGACATCCGGAACATACCACTTTATTAACTTTTCAATTTCCCAATCTTTATACATACCGTCCTGAGCCATAGCAATCTCCTTAATCTTAGTTTTCTTGTAAAATATTACCACAGAAATTACACCAAATCGGTGCGACTGGACTACCTGCCAGTTCTGCAAGGTTGCGTTGTGTTTTTATCTTTGCGCCTATATTTTACCACATAAACGCCCATTTTTCCACAAAAATGTGGCAATCCACCTATAACTGCAAATTGCCAGTTACTTTTCACGGGCAGGGGCCGCAAGGTGTTTTCGTGCGCATTTTGCACGCAAAACCTGAGACTGCCTGCGCTGGGATGTTGCTTTGAACGGCGAAGCCGTGAAAAGTAACCGGGACAATATTTGTTTAAATAAATGTGAATAGATTATATTGATCGGAAGGAAATAGTATGTTAGAATTACTCAAAAGCTATACATTATTACAGGCATCTCACCGTTTTGCGTTCTTTCATGGTGGTACTAAGAGCTATGGAGACTTATTGGAAGGACAGACTGTTTTGAATGCAACCTATCATAAGAAATCCACATAGCAGAGAATACCATGACTCGGGAATGGTGTATTGCAGGATAACTAACTTAAAATTTGTAGAGGTGTAAAGGTTATGCTTAAATTAAAA
Source organism: uncultured Lachnospiraceae bacterium (assembly GCA_947177445.1). Taxonomy (GTDB): domain Bacteria; phylum Bacillota; class Clostridia; order Lachnospirales; family Lachnospiraceae; genus Acetatifactor. Next base: position 3,117 of record CAMWUL010000100.1, read on the forward strand.
TATAAAAATTTTATCAAAGCAAGAGATTATGTATTTGCAAACGGTGACGACATAAACCGAGCGTGGTTCAGGTATCTTTTTGAAGATAATAACGCAGATGCATTTTTAAATGTATTAGCAAAATATCAGCACGAAAACGGCGGATTCGGCGGTATTTATTACGAGTTTGATTATCAGGGACCATGTTTGAAAACCACTGAGACAGCTGTAAAATATATTTTAAATCTGAAAGAAAAGCCGTCTGCAAATCACCCGCTTATTCAAAATATGATGAAATATATTTTAGGTCTCTATATACCTGAAATAGGGAACTGGGGAGAAGTCATAGTACCCGAAGTCAACGATGGAGCTCATTGCTATTGGGTCAGTTATAGAGGAGAAGATACAAAACCGATAGAAAATGAAGATGAACGCATAAAAAAATACAGAGCCAATGAAAAAGTGTGTTTTGCGGCATTTGTTGCGTATTATTCTGAACTTGTACCAAATGAGTTGTACAGCGATGTAATAAAATATCCAACAGAGTATATCCTACGGTATTGGGACAAAAATTCGCCTGATTATAATAATGAAATTTTTGATAAGGGCGAGCCGTATGATATTGAGTATTTTCAATGGTTTGTGCCTTGCTTGAAAGACAAGGAAACAGCGGACAAGCTGACATCAATTTTATGTCAGAATCCTACGGCTTTTATGGAGCTTGATTTTGCGAAATCTGACACGGAATATGTACATTTGCCCTGCGACGTGGTAGGACACCCGAACAGTATAGTGTATCCTGCTGTAGCAAACTTAGTTCTTGATTCGTTGAAATACAGAATGGCTCAACAAAACGATGATGGTCGATGGCCGTTAGGTTGGTCGTTTGGTGATGACAAGGGATTGAATAGATTACAGACTAAGTACGAAACATACCGCACGCTTGCTATGTTAGAGAAATTAGATAGATTTGATATGATTGAAAAATAAATATGGTGGTGGATTATGCATAGGCTTTTCAAAAAGTGCTTTACAAGAAAAAAGATTTATTATGAATAATCTTGAGGAAATCAGTTATGGAACAATGGTATTTATGAGAGGGAAATATCGTCTTGATGAAATCGGTGGCGGAAAAGGCGAACCTCAGTCAATCACCCCGCCGCAAGCAGCAGGGCATGGAAATGGAAACGCCCCAAGGGGCGGGCTCCATGCCCTCATACCGCCAGGAGCAGGACTTTAAACAGATGGGGGCCTGCTTGGCAGAGCGACCCTTGCAAACTGGATTACAGCAATCCGGCTGCCCAGGGGATCATCCTGTTTTAATCAACTATGTCCATACTACATCCCATATCACCTGTTTTCCAAAATAACAGATTCCCCATTCTTGCAAATCTGTTTCCGGCATCCATCTTTGATACTATATGCTTCACCATATAAGGTTTCAATATCACCATCAATCACAATATAACTTCCATCATTCAAAGCTATAATCTCATGTCCGATACTATCAGCATATGTAATATCCTCAATCAACCGAAGTCCATCAAGAATATCTCCCTTAAGGCTTTGAAAATGTGGTAAGACATTCACCCGGGTCAGTCCAAGCCCAGAAATCCAGCGCTGATAATTTGGGTCGATTGCTTCCCCTTCTGACTCCGGACCAGCGTACACAATCTCCGCGCAGTTCATCGAACCCGCACTCCACCCGATGATAAGACCTTCATATTTGCGCAATCTTTCTTTTAATCTGATATGCTCCATAAATGCGTTCTGCGTTGGAACATGTCCGCCACCGAGCAGTATGACATCCATCTCGCCTAACCGTTCAGCAAGTTCTTCTGTTCTGGGATCACACAATTCAAAAAAACGAAAAAACAATCCACTCATGCGAAAAGATTCTTTCAAACAGTTTATCATTCCGTCATTTCTGCCATAATCATCTGGTGTTCCACTAATTAACAGAATTTTTGAGTTTTCACGCCAAAATGCTTTAATTTTATCTAATTGACCATTATCATCCATCAACGGTATCGGAATCCTCTTACCGCCTGCCTTAATCGAACCACCAAGAGAGCTTGTCAATATGGCTTTCATAAACTACACTTCCTTGCTACCTCATTCATTAACTAAGAATATTTTCTTGTTTCTTTGGCAACGCTGTTTTACCAAAATCTGTACAACACTGTAAAAAGCTTATACCATAGTCGATGACGTTCAGCAGCAGTTCTGTTGCTTCAATATTTCTGTCAAAAACAAGTGTCATCAGATTATCGTCCAAAAGGCACAAGCCACCACGTCACCTGGCTTTTCATTTATTACCATATCACAAGCATGTTTCTTTTTCAATCTCATCTTCCGGTCTGATTAGCATCGTGGGTTGGAGGAGAAAAGCGCATGGAGAATACGAGAAATATCGGAAAACGCAGGTATCATGATACCCAACCCAAATTCAGTATTCCTCATACAATAGAAAGCACGTTTCGCATAAAGCAATCCCGGAAATGCCCATTTTATCAGCATTTCCGGCGTTCTGTCTGTTACTCGAACACGGCGTGTTCTCTGCTGCCAAAATGTTGCCACTCTTACTTATCTCTATAACGAGAACCACGGCTCCAATAAGCTGCCAAATCGCCGCTTAATCTTTCTGGCTTACCGATTCCGCCTGACTCGGATTGCTTTACGGACGACAGAAGTTTGTCTGTTTCCGCCGATGAGGGGAGACTGGCTCCATTGCAAAGTGTATTGCAGAACTGCATGGCGGAACCATTCAGCTTAAACAGCCCAATCCTGACAAGAGCAATTAATCCTTCTCATACCCGTTCCGCTTATAAAGCACCAGGAATACCAGAATGCTGATCAGCAGTTCCCCGAACAGCACCGCGATATCCAGGGACGACATCACATATTTTTCCCCTCCCGCAAGGCATTCTGTCATCCCTGTCATGACCCCGGTGAACAAAAATCCCGAAATCCTGTGGAGCCCCTCCGACATGTTCCCGAACACAGGCACCATCATGAACACCATCAGGAAGGGATAGGAGATCAGATTGGCGTTCATCTGGTTCTTTGCGCAGATTCCCACAATCATCCCCAACACACAGCTGGTGAGAGAAACCACCATGCTCACAAAGAAGAAAGAGCCCCAGGGGACGATATCCATGGGAATCCCGCTGATGAAGAGCACAAAGTAATTCACCGCCATCAGCATCATGAAGGGAAACAGGATGCTGCCGATAAAATACTGTATCCCGGTGATTGAGGATGTCATCAGCACCCGCAGCGTATGGCTCTCCTTCTCCTCCGCAATGGACGTCCCCACCATGATGAAGCCCTCCGCGCAGATATTCATGGTGATTCCTATATTCAGCAGAACCCCTCTCATAAACGGCACCAGGGTGCCCCCCGAATTGATTCCATAGAGAATCTTGCAGACATACACCATCCCAATGACCAGTACCGGCCCTATCATGATCATGGCGTTCCGGCTGATACACAGCCATTTGATCCGGGCTACCGCGGCTAATTTATGCAGGTTTCCTGCCCTCTGCGCGCTGTGGTACGCGCTCATTTCCATCGATTGCATATTTCCATTCAAGCTATTCATATCCATAAATTCCTTTCTCTATGCTTTTCATACGTTCAGTTCCTTCCCTGTGACCTCCAGGAACACTGTCTCCAGGGTGGGCTCACAGGAATGAATTCGCATGATTTCGTCCCGCTCCATCCACCCGGCGATTTTCCGGACGTTCTCCGGATTCTGGTCCAGCTCCAACTCCCTGTGGCCCTCCAGCAGCACGCTGTATTTCTTGTTGCGGTTATGCTTCAGGCAGATTTCCTGAGGGGAGCCGAATTCCACGATCTCGCCGTCGTGCAGGAGCGCCACCTTGTCGCAGAGTTTTGCGGCCTCCTCCATGTTGTGGGTGGTGAGGAAAATCGCCATCCCCTCCTCCTTCAGCTCCAACAGCATCCGGTGGATGGCCACGGCGGTGGAGGGATCCAGGCCGCTGGTAGGCTCATCCAGGAATAAGACCCTGGGCTTGTGCAGCACCGCCCGGGCCAGAACCAGCCGTTGGGTCTGGCCTTTGGAAAGTTTCCCGGCAGGTTTTTTCCTGTGCTCCGCAAGCCCTACCTGGGCCAGCACCTGCTCCACCCTCTCCCGGGACACCTGCCATATCCCGGCGAACACATAGAGGTTCTGCCACACGGTCATCTTCTTGTAGATGCCGCTGTTGTCCGAGACCACACCGATTTTTTCGTAAATGGACGCGTCGATGTTGGAGGAGTCCGTGCCCAGGAGCCTGGCCTCCCCGGAGGTCTGCCGCAGCTGTCCGGTGATGATTTTGATTGTGGTGGTCTTTCCCGCCCCTGACGGCCCCAGGAAGCCCAGAATCTCGCCCTGGTGCAGGGTCATGTTGATGTCCTTCAGCGCCTGTTCCGTCTTGAACCGCTTGGAAATGTGGGACAGGGAAAGCAATACGTTCTGTTCCATAAAATGCCCTTCTTTCTTCGTTTATTTTTTTCGATGCAATTGGTCAGACATATTGCATCGAAACTACCGGCATCTTACCACCCCAATCCGCTCCCATGTGAAAATATGCCTGAACGGAACAGGGCGCTGCCTGAACCGCTGTGGAAGATCAATGGACCGAAATGGCTGTCTTGAATTTAGGTCGTTTTTGTAGTATAATAGAGCGTGTCGGAAAGCATTCTTTTCTCCTGCCTATTCCCCTCACCGCAATGCTCCCCATCACAGCCCTGATCCGTCTGATGCCTGAAGATAACGCAGCACAGACCGGAACAGTCAGAAAAACGCTCTCTGGTGAAAGGATTTAGCCGGCATAATCAATGCCGCCTGTGAACAGTCGGGGATTGCGGTTCATCGGGAACACCGCGGAACATATACAGAGCCTTTGGAGAAAAAGAGTGGCTGTTTTCTGCAAATGGGCTCCAGAAGAAGCAACAGAATGAAATCAGGAGGCGAAAACGATGGCAAATCTCAAAGGAAAGAAGGCAAAAGCCGCAGAGAATGAAAAGCTGGCGGCAGGTCTTGGCATCACAGTGGAGGAATTAGCGGACAGGAACGTGCCGACCGTCGGATTTGATGAAAACGGGGAGAGACATTTCGACTATGGAACGCGCCGCTTTGCCGTGACACTCTGTGCGATTGCTCCCGATGTGGGATTTGAGGTATTTCAACTGACCACGCAAGAGACGAAAGCCGGGAAGAAAACCAAAAATCTCCCGAAGCCGGGGACCCAGGACGACTTGAGCTGCGCGGAAGCGGCACAGGAAGAATTCAAGCAGATGAAAAAGGAACTGAAGGCAGTAGTGAAGGCTGAGAAAAAACGGTTGGAGCTGGCGCTGATGACGGGGAGATGCTGGAGCACAGAAGCGTGGACGGAACTTTTTGCGGAACATCCTCTTATGCGTCGGTTTTCCCCCGCCCTGGTCTGGGGCATCTACAACGGGGATACGCTTGCAAAAAGCTTCCGCTGCCGGGAGAACGGTCTGTTTTATGATGCGGAGGGTAAAGAACTCGAGCTGCCGGAAGACGCAAGGATCAGGCTTGTCTTCCCTTTGGAATTGACAAAGGAGGAAAAGAAGGCGTGGCAGGATCAAATCTGGGAGGATGACATGGAACAGCCCATCGAACAGCTTGACCTGAAAACCTATACGGTACATAAGCAGGAGGCAAAAAAGAAGAAGCTGGTACGCTGCAAAGGGAAATTGTTCCTCGACGAGATTTTCGGCGACCGGCTGGAGAAATTCGGCTGGCACTGCGGACGGATGGATGACGAGCATGACTTTTATGATATCTATTACCGCGAGGACAAAGATGCGGGGCTTTCCGTGGAACTGCATACCTCCGGAAATACGCCCTTTGACAATATGGAAATCGAGCTTTACGGAACACGTTTTTTTGAGTCGGGCACTTTCGACTGGGAAACCCATGAATACGACGAGAAAGACGAGGAGAAAGCCATCGCCCTGCAGGATATTCCCCCAAGGTATTTCAGCGAGGTAGTGCGGCAGATCATGGAGGCGGGAGCCGAGTCGTATCTGTGGGATAAATAACGAACTGAGGGCAGCTTGTGAAATTCGTAAAACGAATATATATCACGGGCAAAATCACATCCTCTCCAACAACCTCCCCTTCACATTTTTGGAAAACAGACACCTCTCCCCGTTCTTCATCCGTATCTCCCGCCCTTTCAGATCCAGCTCCGCAATCTGCTCCACGTTCACCAGATAAGCCCGGTGTGTCCGAAGAAACCGACTCCCCAGCTGCCCCTCCAGCTCCCGCAGGCTGCCGATGAAGTCGAACCAGTCATTCATCCCGTGCAGCGCGATCCGATGGGTGCGCGGCGTGGCCTCGAAAAACAGAATCTCATCCACCGGCACATGCTTCACCACATCCATCACCTTCACGGAAAAATACTCCCTGCGTTCCCCCTGCTCTGCCCGCATCCTTTGCGTAATCACAAAAAGGCTCTGCCTGAGCCCCTCCTCCATCTTCTCCCTGCTCTCCTTCACAATATAATCCAGCGCCTCCAGATGATAGCGGAACGTCTCAAACGCCAGGTTCCCATAGGCCGTCACATACACCAGGAACCCCCTGGGATCCAGCTTCCTGATCTCCCGCCCCAGGGCGAACCCGTCCATGGCCGCCCCTTTCAGCTCCACGTCCAGGAAATAAATCCCCCGCCCCGGCGCCTCTCTCACTGTCTCCAGAATCTCCAGGGGACTGCCGCTGCACAGGACAATCTCCATGTCGTATCCCTCTATCATAATCTGCTTCTCCAGGCATTCCCGCTGTATCCCGCGGATATTTTCCTCATCCTCACAAATATATACCGGCAGCATTTCCTCTCTCCTTACCCTGCGTTCCTCTCCTGCACCTTGAACTCCTGGACAAAATAACCATCCTGTACCGACGTGGCCGGCAGCACATTCTCGTACCCCTCCAGAATCTTCCGATAGCTGGCCAGCCCGATCCCCCGGTCTTCCCCTCTGGTGGAATAGCCCTGCTGCCAGATCCTGTGAAAGTCAATATCGTGGTACAACCGGTTCTTCACCCGGAAAGTGGTATACCCCTCCTGGCAGCTGACCATGATATACACCCGGGCATCCTCCCTTCCCCTGACCTCGTCCATGGCATTGTCGATCAGAATCCCCAGGCACCGGCACAGATCCGTAGTCCTGCACCCCGTCCCGCCAAAAGGCCTCATCACCTCCAGTTCACAGGCCGTGCCCTCCTTCTGCATCTGGGCAATTTTCGCCAGCAGAAGCCCCTTGATCTCCGTCATGCAGACATTGCTCAGCTGGGACATCTGCCGGATCTGCCCGCCGATCTGGCTGTCAAAGTCCTCCGTCATCTCCTGGATGTAATCCAGGGCCTGCGTCAATTCCCCTTCCTTCGCCGTCAGGTACATCCCCGACATCATATTTTTATAATCATGCCGGAAGCGCCTCATCTCCTCCTGCATCCCCTCCAGCGTCCTGATATAGGCCTCCTGCTGCTGGACGATCAGCGACTGGGCGGCAGCTTCCTTCCGCTGCCACTCCTCCCGCCCCTTATAGTGGAAGACGATCAGCGCCGCAGTAAATACCAGGTACGCAATGCTCAGGCTGCTGTTGCGGCTCATGCCTCCATAGGTGAACAACCCCATCATACCAAATACCAGAACGGGATAAGCGCTCAGACAGAGCGTGCCCCAGTTCCAGACGTCCCTGTGCTCCAGCCACCGGCGGTACGCATCTCCCACCTTCAATTGATACAAAAGGGACAAGATCAGCAGAATGGCAGCCGGCCCCAGCATATAATTGGACAATAAATACCGAATCCTCTCTTCCCTGATGCTCAGGTCATAGGGCCTTTCAGACGTCAGGATAAAGACCATCATCACAGAAACCTGCGCCGCAATGCCCTCAAACAGCGCAATGCCCCAGCACCGTTTGAACCTCTCCTGGAAAAGAAAGCCGATGCAAAGGGCGTTCCCGATCAGCTGTACATATTCCATCAGAATGTTCACAGAATAATACCGCATCAGGCCCGCCTTGTAAAGCAATGCCGCCGCCCCCGCTTCCATCACGATCCACACAGCCGCCAAAACGATTCCGCCGCCCCGGCACTTCCTCCTGCCAAAAGAAAGAGTCCTTAGAACAAACAGCCCCGTACAGACAGCCACAGCCAGGCTGAAAGCGACTGAAAACAAATCATATCCAAACACACTCAGAAAACTCATGCTCTGCCTTCCCCCTCTCCATGCCGCATCTCCAGGGCTTTAAAGACTACAGCATAACAAATCCTTTAACACACCTTTTCCTTTTTCTTAATACTAAATCCATTTTTCA
>CAMWUL010000101.1 GCA_947177445.1 uncultured Lachnospiraceae bacterium
GAAGCTGAGAGAGGTCGCCGTTGAAGGAGGCCTTGTCAGCCAGCATGTCCAGCTTGTCCTGGCTCAGGAAGGGAGCCAATCTCTGAAGCTGAGAGAAATCGCCGTTAAAGGAAGCCTTGTCAGCCAGCTGATCCAATAGCTCCCTGTCCAGGAAGGGGGCCAGAGGAATAAGAAGCTCCAGATCAGGAGCCTGCTGTGAGTGCAGGTGATCCTGGGCATAGATTTCCGCTTCTCTGGGAGGAATCAGAGGGATGATCCGGCCAAGATCTTCCAGTTCAATTGTGTCGTTTGTTTTACCTTCTCTTTTATCAATTACCTTTTGTACCTTCTCTGCCATGCTTTGGTCCAGCAATTCTTCCAGTCCGATATTCAGTATGGTACAGAGCTGCTTCAGCTTTGAGATATCCGGCATGGAATTAGCGCGTTCCCAATTGGAAACGGCCTGATAGCTGACCTCCATGGCATCGGCCAGCTGCATCTGGGTCATGTTTTGAGCGATCCTCGCGGATCGGATTTTCTGGGCCACATAGTCGGTGCTGAATGTTTGTTCCATTTTTCTTTATGTCCTTTCTGTGTTTTGGATTTGTCATGACAAGGTAAGTATAGCAGGTTCTGCTCAAACAGGGAATCAAGAGATGCTTGAGCCGCCTGTTGACTTCTTTCTGCGGGTAGGCTATAATACGCAATGGAAAACATGTGGCTGAATGGACTGAAAGAGGAGGAGCACAATGAGTACGGACAGATATCAGAGCCCGCTGTCGGAGCGTTACGCCAGCAGGGAAATGCAGTATATTTTTTCTCCGGACATGAAATTCCGCACCTGGAGGAAGCTTTGGATCGCTCTGGCGGAGACGGAAAAGGAATTAGGGCTTTCTCAGAATGGCAAGCCGGTTATTACCGACGAGCAGATTGAGGAGATGAAGGCCCATGCTGAGGATATCAATTATGATGTGGCAAAGGCCAGAGAAAAGGAAGTACGTCATGATGTGATGAGCCATGTGTATGCCTATGGACAGCAGTGTCCTAAGGCGGCAGGGATTATCCATCTGGGGGCAACCTCCTGTTATGTGGGGGATAATACGGATATTATTATCATGACGCAGGCGCTGAGGCTGGTGAAAAAGAAATTAATCAATGTGATGGCGGCTCTTGCAGATTTTGCGGACAAGTATAAGAATCAACCCACGCTTGCTTTTACTCATTTTCAGCCGGCGCAGCCTACGACTGTGGGGAAGCGTGCGGCTCTCTGGATTCAGGAGTTCTGTCTGGATCTGGAAGATCTGGAGCATGTGCTGGGAAAAATGAAGCTTTTAGGCTCCAAGGGAACCACAGGAACCCAGGCATCCTTTCTGGAGCTTTTTGACGGGGATCAGGAGACAATTGACAGGATTGATCCCATGATTGCGGAAAAAATGGGATTTCAGGAATGCTACCCTGTGTCCGGGCAGACTTATTCCCGTAAGGTGGATACCCGGGTGGCAAATGTGCTGGCAGGAATTGCAGCCTCCGCTCACAAAATGAGCAATGATATCCGTCTGCTGCAGCATCTGAAGGAGGTGGAGGAGCCCTTTGAGAAGAACCAGATCGGATCCTCGGCCATGGCCTATAAGAGAAATCCCATGAGAAGCGAGAGGATTGCGTCTCTCTCCAGATATGTGATGATTGATGCCCTGAATCCGGCAATCACCTCGGCCACCCAGTGGTTTGAGAGAACACTGGACGATTCTGCCAACAAGCGCCTTTCCATTCCGGAGGGCTTTCTGGCGGTGGACGGAATTCTGGATTTGTGCCTTAATGTGGTGGACGGGCTGGTGGTATATCCCAAGGTGATAGAAAAGCATCTGAGGAGTGAGCTGCCTTTTATGGCTACGGAAAATATTATGATGGATGCGGTGAAGAACGGCGGAAACCGTCAGGAGCTCCATGAGCGTATTCGGGAGCTTTCTATGGAAGCGGGGCGGAATGTGAAGGAAGAGGGCAGAGAAAACAATCTGCTGGAGCTGATTGCGGCGGATCCGGCATTCAACATGACCCTGGAGGATTTGCAGAAGACCATGGATCCTGCAGGATATGTGGGACGCGCCAGAGAACAGGTGGATGCATTTCTGGCCGGTGTGGTCAGGCCGTTGCTGGAAGAGAACAAAGAATTACTGGGTATGCAGGCGGAGATTATGGTGTAAGTCTCTGCTGCTTTCTTTTACGTGATGTGAGACAGGAGGTAAGCAGGCATGGGTGGTTTTTTTGGAGTGGCAGCAAAGGAAAGCTGTGTTTTTGATCTTTTTTTTGGGACGGATTATCATTCCCATCTGGGAACCAGACGGGCGGGAATGGCGGTTTACGACAGGGAAAAGGGTTATGACAGAGCGATCCATAATATTGAGAATGCGCCTTTTCGGACAAAATTTGATAAAGATATCAACAATATGAGCGGAACTATGGGAATCGGCTGTATTTCGGATTATGAGCCTCAGCCTTTGATCGTGCGTTCTCATCACGGTACCTACGCCATTGCCACCGTGGGTAAGATTAACAATACGGAAGCATTGACTAAGGAATTATTTTCAAAGGGATTGTCTCATTTTCTGGAGATGAGCGGCGGAGACATCAATGCCACGGAGCTGGTGGCTTCCATCGTAAATCAGAAGGATAACCTGGTGGAAGGGATTCGGTATGCCCAGGAGATTATAGAGGGCTCCATGACCATACTGATTATGACGCCCAAGGGGCTTTATGCGGCAAGAGACCGTCTGGGCAGAACCCCGGTGTCCGTTGGACGGAAGGAAGGAGCCTGTTGCGTCTCCTTTGAGAGCTTTGCATACCTGAACCTGGGATATAAGGCGGACAGGGAGCTGGGCCCCGGAGAGGTGGCTGTGGTGACGCCGGAAGGGGTTCATACACTGGTACAGCCCGGAAAAAAGATGAAGATATGCACCTTTTTGTGGGTATATTATGGGTATCCTTCTTCTTCCTATGAGGGGATCAGCGTAGAGCAGATGCGGTACAACTGCGGCGCCCGTCTGGCGGAAAGAGATCATGTACAGCCGGATATTGTAGCAGGGGTGCCGGATTCCGGTACGGCACACGCCATCGGGTATGCCAACAGGTCAGGGGTGCCCTTTTCCAGACCCTTTATCAAATATACGCCCACCTGGCCCAGGTCCTTTATGCCCACGATCCAGACCAAGCGGAACCTGATCGCAAAGATGAAGCTGATTCCCGTGCAGGAGCTGATTGAGAACAGGAGTCTGCTGCTGATCGATGATTCCATAGTCCGGGGAACACAGCTGCGGGAGACCACTGAGTTCCTTTATCAGAGCGGAGCCCGGGAGGTACACGTCAGGCCGGCTTGTCCGCCCCTGCTTTATGGCTGCAAATATCTGAATTTTTCCCGTTCCTCCTCGGAGATGGACCTGATTGCCAGAAGGATTCTGAAGGAGATGGAGCAGGAGGGGAGACAGATCGACCTGAAGCTGTATGTGGATCCTGATACGCCGGAATATGCCGAGATGCTGGAACGCATAGGAAAACAACTGAATTTCACCACCCTGCGCTATCACAGACTGGACGATCTGATCGCTTCCGTGGGAATCGACAGCGAAAAGCTGTGTACATACTGTTGGGATGGAAGGGAATAATTGGATGCTGAGAATATGTTATGTAGTGTTGGTGTCTCTGCCCTTTGTGATCTACTACATCTGTAAGATCCATTATATTGAAAGGCACGGGGCAGGATATACGGAAGAAAAGCGTTACAGAATAGCCCGCAGGTGTATTGCGATCATGATGCATAATGGCAGGATAAAAACGGAGAGCCATGGTCAGGAGCTGCTGCCCAGGGAAGGCGGCTATGTAATGTTTTCCAACCATCAGGGGAAATATGATACCCTGGGGATCATGGCTTCCCATCCCAGACCCTGCACTATTGTTATGGATTCCAAGCGCTCTCATCTTCCGTTGGTGGATTCCTTTATTGATCTTGTGAAAGGCAGCCGGCTGGACAAAACAGATATGAAGAGTCAGATGAAAACGATCCAGAAGATTGCAGGAGAGGTGAGAGCGGGAAGAAAATACATTGTTTTTCCCGAGGGCGGATATGAGCATAATAAAAATACACTGCAGGAGTTTCATCCGGGCGCCTTTAAATGTGCCGTCAAAGCGAAGGCGCCTATTGTGCCTGTGGCCATCATTGATTCCTATAAGCCCTTTGGAATCAATTCTCTGGCACGGGTAAAGACACAGGTTCATTTTCTGCAGCCCATCCTGTTTGAGGAATATGCCGATATGTCCACCCGGGAGATTGCGGAGCTGGTAAAGGGAAAGATCGCGGCAGTGTTGACAGGGGTCAGCTGACGCTGAGACCTGCATATTTTTTGGGGGACATGCCCACGGTTTTGGTAAAAGCCTTGAAAAAGCTGCTGTAATCTCCGAAGCCGCTTTTTTCAAAGGCTTCGCCCACAGAGGCGCCCATGCTCAGGTGAGCCTTGGCGATGCTGATGCGGCGGGCGGTTATGTACTTATTGATGGTAGTGCCTGTGGCCTGCTTGAAGATCCGGCATATGTAGGAGCCGCTCAGGTAAAAATGCTGTGAAAGCTGCTCCACAGTAATGGACTGTCCGATATTCTGGTTGATATAAAGCAGAATATCCTCTGCCTGGTGATCGTACTTAAAGGTATCGGAGGGGGTGTCTGCCGCGTTTGCATTTGACAGCAGGTTGATCATAACCATCAGCTCCATGAATGCCGCCTGCTCCAGAATATCCTGGGCGTAGCCCTTGGCAGAAGTGATTTTATTTATGAAGAAACGAAAGCGCTTCTGCTGGCCGGCATTCAGGGATATTTTGTGCTGAAAATGGTCGCCGCGGGCGGAAAAGCAGTAATCCAGATCCGTGCAGGCTGTGGAGAGCTTTTTTACATATTCGGGATGGATGGACAGCACAATGCGTTCGTGGACACTGTTATCGATCTGAGTCAGCTTGTGGCTTTCGTATTGATTGATGATGAACAGATCCCCAGGAGCGATGGAATAAAAACGATTATCGATTAAGAATTGCTTACCTCCGGAAATGGAGTAGTACAGCTCATAACAGTCATGGATATGCATATCCATGGCTTTTTCTTCTTTATACAAGTGTGCGATGGAAAAGGTTCTGGTTCTGGCACAGTTTTCGATGGCTATCCTGCAAGAGGTCACTTCTTCCATATCTCTTTCGTATCCTCCAGATAAAAAGTCTGAATATAAAGCCGTTATTTACAGTATAATCAAAAAGTTCAGGATATGCAAGATTTAGAGAAATATTTGAATAGACATGGAGTATTTTTTTTATTATACTGAAAATGGAAAATAAAGATCGTTCATTGTCGGCCCGCCGTAAAGAGCGCGGCCGTGCATTGAGGAAAGAGAGGTGCAGAGGTGGAACTTAGAACAGCAGTATCCCCCAGGGACGTGAAGCATTATACCACGGAACGTCTGAGAGAAGAATTTTTGATTCAGGACCTTTTTGTGCCGGGTCAGATCAAGCTGGTATACAGCCACATCGACAGGATCATCACGGGTGCGGCAGTACCGGTGCAGCCCATTACTCTGACTGCGGGAGAAGAGCTTCGGGCAGAGTATTTCTGTGAGAGACGTGAGCTGGGCGTCATCAATATCGGAGGTGCAGGAACCATCACTGTGGATGGAAGAGCATACCGTGTGGGTTTCAAAGAGGCCATGTACATCGGTATGGGTTCGAAGGAGATTGTTTTTGCCAGTGAAGATGAGGCGGCTCCCGCGAAATTTTATCTGAATTCTGCTCCTGCCCACAGAACCTGTCCCACCGTACTGATTAAGCCGGAGGGGACGCCCGGAGAGGGAGTCGTTATTGTCAAGCCGGAAAACAAGGTGGAGCTGGGCTCCCTGGAGGATGCAAACCATCGGGTGATCTGCAAATATATTCTGCCCGGGCAGGTGGAGAGCTGTCAGCTGGAAATGGGCATGACAAAGCTGGAGCCCGGCAGTGTCTGGAACACCATGCCCTGTCACACTCACGACAGGCGTATGGAGGTGTATCTCTATTTCGAGATGCCGGAGGATGCGTTCGTTATGCATTATATGGGTGAACCTGACGAGACCCGGCATATTGTTATGAGGAACGAAGAGGCTGTAATCTCTCCCAGCTGGTCCATACACTCAGGCTGCGGCTCCAGGGCCTATACGTTTATCTGGGGTATGGTAGGTGAGAACCAGGATTTCGACGATATGGACGGTGTTGCCATGAAGGATCTCAGATAGGGAGACCGGCTGAAAAGAGAATCTACAAAAAATATATAAAATTATCAAATAGTAAAGGAGAAGAAAAATGTCACAGTTTACGAATTTTTCACTGGAGGGCAAGATTGCCCTTGTAACCGGCGCCTCCTACGGCATTGGATTTGCCATTGCCTCCGCCTATGCGGAGGCCGGCGCCGTTATCTGCTTTAATGATATCAATCAGGAGCTGGTGGACAAGGGGCTGGCGGCTTATACGGAAAAGGGCATCAAGGCCCATGGATATGTGTGCGACGTAACCGACGAGAAAGCGGTAAATGCTCTGGTGGAGCAGATTGAGAGAGAAGTGGGCGTCATTGATATTCTGGTAAACAATGCAGGAATCATCAAAAGGATTCCCATGGTGGATATGACGGCGGAGCAGTTCAGGCAGGTAATTGATGTGGATCTGAACGCACCTTTTATTGTGTCCAAGGCAGTCATTCCCTCTATGATCAAGAAGGGACACGGTAAAATCATTAACATCTGTTCCATGATGTCTGAGCTGGGCAGGGAGACTGTTTCGGCATATGCTTCCGCCAAGGGAGGACTGAAAATGCTGACCAGAAATATCTGTTCCGAGTATGGCCAATATAATATTCAATGCAATGGCCTTGGGCCCGGATATATTGAGACTCCTCAGACCGCGCCTCTGCGGGAGCGCCAGCCGGACGGGAGCAGACATCCTTTCGATCAGTTTATCTGTGCCAAGACACCTGCCAACCGGTGGCTGAAGCCTGAGGAACTGACAGGGCCTGCCGTGTTCCTGGCTTCCGAGGCCTCCAACGCGGTGAACGGTCATATTCTCTATGTGGACGGCGGCATCCTGGCTTATATCGGAAAACAGCCGGACTAAGGAGGTAATATTCATGAAGATTGCATTGATCAATGAAAACAGCCAGGCGGCAAAAAACGAGATGATCTGCTCTGTGCTGAAAAGAGTAGTTGAACCTATGGGCCATGAGGTTTTTAATTATGGTATGTGCGGAGCGGAGGACCCCAATCCGCTGACCTATGTACAGAACGGAATTCTGGCGGCGGTACTTCTGAATTCCGGGGCGGCTGATTTCTGCATTACCGGCTGCGGAACCGGTGAAGGTGCCATGCTGGCCTGCAATTCCTTTCCCAAAGTGCTCTGCGGGCATATTGCGTCCCCTCTGGATGCGTACCTGTTTTCTCAGGTGAACGACGGAAACTGCGCGGCACTTCCTTTTGCCCAGAATTTTGGCTGGGGAGGAGAGCTGAATCTCCAGTATACCTTTGAAAAGCTTTTCTGCGCTCCCGGCGGCGGAGGCTATCCGCCGGAAAGAGTGGAGCCGGAGCAGAGAAATAAAAAAATTCTGGATAAAGTGAAGGAAGTGACCCATACTGATATGGTGACCATATTGGAGAAGCTGGACAGAGAGCTGGTGAAGGGTGCGTTGTCCGGGGCCAAGTTCCGCGAGTACTTTTTTGAAAACTGTAAATGCGATAGAATCGCCGAAGCAGTGAGGAAGGTTCTTGAATAAAACGGGCCAGGAGGTATAAATATGAATGCAGTATTAGAACAGATCGGCAAAATCGGAATCGTGCCGGTGGTGAAGATAGACAGGGCAGAGGATGCTGTTCCTTTGGCCAGGGCGCTCTGCGCAGGGGGGCTTCCCTGTGCGGAGGTAACCTTCCGCACGGATGCGGCGGCGGAGGCCATCCGGCTTATGACCGCAGGATTCCCCCAGATGTGCGTGGGCGCGGGCACTGTGCTGAACGCGGCGCAGGTGGATGCGGCGGTGGATGCCGGAGCTAAATTTATAGTAAGTCCCGGCTTCAATCCGAAAACGGTAAAGTATTGTATCGAAAAAAATATTCCTGTGACACCCGGTACTTCCAGTCCCTCCGATATTGAGCAGGCTATTGAGCTGGGGCTGGAGGTAGTGAAATTTTTCCCGGCGGAGCAGTCCGGCGGGCTGGCGAAAATCAAGGCGATGGCGGCTCCCTATGTGAATATGAGGTTTATGCCTACAGGTGGGATCAATGCCAAAAACCTGACCTCCTACCTTGATTTTGACAAGATCCTTGCCTGCGGCGGTTCCTGGATGGTGCCCGGGGATCTGATCAATGAAGGCGCCTGGGACAAGATCGAACAGCTGACGAGGGAGGCCGTTCAGACTATGCTGGGCTTCGAGCTGGCTCATGTGGGTATCAATGGAGCGGACGAAAAGGAAGCACAGCAGACTGCAGAACGCTTTGCATTTCTGTTCGGCATGCCGGCGAAGGCGGGGAGCGGATCCGTCTTTGCAGGGACGGCGGTGGAAGTGATGAAAGCGCCCTTTAAGGGAAGATGCGGGCATATTGCCATCAGGACAAACTATATTGAGAGGGCCGTGAACTATATGAGCACAGTTCTGGGAGTAGAGTTTGAAGAGCCAAAGAAAGACGAGAAGGGCAGATATAAGGCCATCTATCTGAAGGAAGAGGTGGGCGGCTTTGCCGTGCATCTGCTTCAGCGATGATATACTGATAGACGGGAAAATGTACATCAGTGTATCGGGATGCCGCGGCCTCGTGAGGAAAATTGCCGTTTACTTTTCACGGGTAGGGGCCGCGAGGTGTTTTTGTGCGCTGTTTGCACAAAAACCCGAGACTGCCTGCGCCAAAATGAGCGAATTTGGCTCATTTTGTGTTCATCAGGTTGCTTTGAACGGCGAAGCCGTGAAAAGTAACAAATTGCCGTTTCGCGGCTGTGGCTGGCGCGAAACGGTAAATTTCATTGGCCGTGAGTATATTATATAGATGAAAGGATCAGAGGAATATGGCAAAAGTGATTACAATGGGTGAGATCATGCTGAGATTGTCCACCCCAAATTCTGAAAAATTTATTCAGGCGGACGAGTTTGATATCAATTATGGCGGCGGAGAGGCAAATGTGGCGGTATCCCTGGCCAACTATGGTCATGACGCTCAATTTGTGACTGCTGTTCCCGACAATGAGATCGGAGAGTGCGCTGTGGCGGCCCTGAGGAAATATAATGTAGGCACATCCCACATTGCCAGATGCGGCGAGAGACTGGGTATCTATTTCCTGGAGAGCGGATCTGCCATGAGACCTTCCAAGGTGGTGTATGACAGAGCCCATTCCTCCATTTCCACTGCAACATCAGCAGATTTTGACTTTGACGCGATTTTTAAGGGGGCCGACTGGTTTCATTTTACAGGCATTACCCCTGCGGTTTCCGATGCCGCGGCAGCTTTGACAGAGGAAGCCCTGAAGGCGGCTAAAAAGCATGGGGTAAAGGTTTCCGTTGATTTAAATTTCCGCAAGAAGCTGTGGTCCTCGGAAAAGGCTCAGAGGATAATGAAGAATCTGATGCAATATGTGGATGTATGCATCGGCAATGAGGAGGATGCGGAGCTGGTGCTTGGATACAAGCCCGGCAATACGAATGTGACCAGCGGTGACCTGGAGCTGGCAGGGTACAAGTCTATATTTGAACAGATGGTGGCGGATTATAATTTTGAATATTGTATTTCATCTCTTCGGGTGAGCCATTCAGCCTCTGATAACGGCTGGTCGGCCTGCATTTATTCCAGGGATACGAAGGAATTCTATCATTCCAGGGAATACAGGATCCACCCTATCGTGGACCGTGTGGGCGGAGGTGATTCTTTTGCGGGCGGCGTGATCTGCGGGATGCTGGACGGAAAAGACTTCAAGGCGGCATTGGAGTTTGGAGTGGCGGCTTCCGCTCTGAAGCACACCATTCCCGGAGACTTTAACCTGGTTTCCCGGAAGGAAGTGGAAACCCTGGCAGGCGGAGACGCTTCAGGAAGAGTGCAGCGCTGATAAGGAGTATTTGCTGAGCCTGGACGAGTGTAAGACTGTCGGCAGGACATATGAAAAACCCCTGGTACGATTAAACTGTATCAGGGGTTTTTATACATCTTAAAATCTGGCTGTGTTTTTCCCGCGAGGGCTTGTTGACTATTCTTCAGGGGTGAAATGTACATTAAAGGTATCGCCCGTACTGCCGTCCCCGAAAAATTCCAGGTAGGAAATATAGAAATCCCGGATATCCGCAGGAACCTCATAGATCAGAAGCCCTGAGGTTTCTGCATTCTGGGCCAGAGCGTATTCAGACGGCAAAATCTTTTCGTCGAGAACCAGGTGTGCATCTTCCATTGGGAAGGCGTAATCATCTTCTTCACCGTTGCTCCACTGAAGAAGAAAGTCTGTGTCGGCCAGGGTAAGGTTTCCGCTGGTGGTGCTTTTAATAGCCAGGTTCACTACCAGAAGTTTGCAGCCGTCCTCCGGAATATAGGAGGCGTATTCGCCGCATACATAAGCGCTGTTGATAGAAAAGGTAAATAACCTTGTGTTCATAATATCTTTCAGATTTCCTTCTGCTATTCCCTGATTGGGATAGACGTTGTTGGAATCCTGGGGAGAAGAAGCGTTGTCAGCAGAAGAATCGGGTGTCTGAGAGGAATCGTCTATCGAAGAGCCGGAATCCGAGGAAGAGGTCCCGCTGTCTGAGAAAGCGTCGAAATCCGGAAGAGAAGATGTTCCGTCGGATGAACCGGACGGACCGCATCCAATCAAAGCCGCTGCCAACACTGTTGTCATTAGAATAACTGCAATTTTTTTCATTTTAACCTCCATAATTCCTGTATAATATATGTCCTTATCCAGGGCCTGTCATGGCCTGACGGCCATTATACTGTAAGTTCCGAAGTATTTTACAGTATAATTCAATGCAATGTTACCACATTGTCCATAAAATAATAATATTTATAGTTACTAAAAATCCATGTAAAAAAGAAGAAAAAACCGGGATTTCTGCAAAAAGTGAAAATGTAATTGACTTTTAGAGAGAAAAGTGATATTATTCTTTTTGTGTGATACACATGCGGAAGTGTCGGAACTGGCAGACGAGCAAGACTAAGGATCTTGTGGCAGCAATGCCGTGTGGGTTCAAGTCCCATCTTCCGCAGTGAAAGAAGAAGGCCGCAAATCCGGTGATT
>CAMWUL010000102.1 GCA_947177445.1 uncultured Lachnospiraceae bacterium
TTGCTGCGCAACTACCTTTGCTCATAGAGCGGCGCTCCCTCAGCCCATATACAGGGTGTAAAATTCGTGCAAGCACGATTTTCCACCCTGTATATGGGCTGGCTGATCTGGGGGCCAGAAATTGGTATTGGAAAGTGCGGTATTTTGCTTGACCGGTGTGGAAAAAACATTTATTATGTTGAAAAAAGTTTTGTGAGGTACTTTATGAGATTTAAAAGCTCAGTGAATATATATATGGTATTTTTCCTGTCGGCAGCATTACTGGTAACCTTGGGTGCACCTGCTGTGGCGGTGCAGGCGGAGCCTGACTTGGGTGTGGGCGTGGAAACGGGAGAAAGCATGAATCAGGATGCGGGTCCCGACACCGGGGATTTGGCGGACACGGACGCCGGAGTTATCTCGAAGCCGGGGGCCGGCACAGATGAAGGGAGCTCGCCGGATGGGGAAATAAATGCGGATGCCGGCACTCCATCGGGCGCCGGAACTCTGCCGGAGGGAGGAACGGATGCGGATGCCGGAATGAGCGCAGAGTCCGGGGTGGAGGCAGATGAAGCGGCGTCCCCGGATGTGCAGGAGGCGCCTGATATGGATCAGGAGACGGCTGCCTGGATAGAGACCGCCAGACAGGCTTTGAAGGCCATAGCGTCGGAACGTGACATTATGGCGCTGATTTATCTGAGCGATACCTATCCGGTCAGACAGCAGCCCTCCTACGACAGCGGAAATGTGGTGACTGTATACAGCGGTCAGCAGGTAAACATTCTGGACATATATGTGGATATCCGGGAGGAAGGGGCAGAGGTTTGGGAATATGTGCGTCTGGAATATAGAGGCCAGGAGTATTTCGGATATGTTCCACGTACCTTTATAGCTGTGTCGGATACCCGCTTTCTGCAGTGGGAGGAGACCTATGGGATGAACCCGGAGCAGGGGGTCTATTCTGTAGACGGAGAAGGTAAGGCATCTTACTCAGATATCGATCAGTTTCCCGAAAGCTATCGGCAGGCGCTTGTGGCTTTGAAGGAAAAGCATCCTGACTGGACCTTTGTAAAGCTGAACACGGCGCTGGACTGGAACAGTGTGATTGCCAGTCAGATGAAGGGAAGCACCAGCCTGGTGTATAAGACTCTTCCTGCATGGGCCAAAAACGGACTTCAGGATGAGGGTACCTGGTACTTTGCTTCGGAAGCAGCGGTGAAGATGTATATGGATCCCCGGAATTTTCTGGAGGAGGATACCATATTTCAGTTTGAACTGCTGACTTATAATGAGGAGTTCCATACCCAGGAGGCGGTGCATAATTTTCTGGACGGGACCTTTATGAACGATCGGGACGGAAAGAAAGCTCCGGGAACCTCTTCCACCTATACGGAGATATTCTGGAAGGTGGGAACCGATAAGGGACGGGAGGTCAGCCCCTTTCATCTGGCAGTCCGGGTGTATCAGGAGCAGGGACAGGGTACTTCGCCTTTGATTTCCGGTACCTATCCGGGATATGTGGGATTTTATAATTATTTTAATGTGGGTGCATCTGGCGCCTCGAATCAGGAGGTGTATGAAAGCGGTCTGAGCTATGCAAAAAGCAAGAACTGGACCGATGCTGAAAAATCCATCGCAGGAGGCGCTGATGTGATTGCGGCCAACTACATTAAAAAGGGACAGGATACCCTGTATCTGCAGAAGTATAATGTAAATCCCGACAGCAGCTATCCGCTCAATACCCACCAATATATGCAGAATATTTCGGCCCCTTCCAGCGAGGCGAAGAGCATGAAAAAGCTGTATGCGGGAGCAAACGCCATGGACAGCGCTTTTGTGTTCAAAATTCCGGTGTTTGACAACATGCCGGAACAGCCCTGCGGCGCTCCGGCAGAAAGCACTGAGGTGGTAGTCACCCTGCCGGAAGGATACACCGATACTACCCTGTGGATCGACGGGAAGGCGTATGCAGGCACCAAGAAGGGAAAGAATCTGATTGTAAAGGCCGAGGACACCAAAGCCCAAACGGCAGTCATGTATCAGTATGACGAAAAGGGTGTGCCCCGGGGAATGTATGTATGGAGCCTTCGGTTTGCCAATGGGGTCTATACTCCGACACCGGAACCGGAGCTGCAGGATCTGCTGACCTATCACGGCTTTTCCATCCGCATCACAGGTAAGTCGGGAATTCGTTTTAAAACGGGGATTTCCACGGAGCTGCGGGAAAAGCTTACCACGACGGGGGCGGGAGGATACCTGCTGAAGGAATATGGTACTTTGGTCATGAACAATGCCAACAGACAGCAGTATCCCATGATCAAGGGAGGAGAAAAGGTGGCGGACGGCCTGTCCTACGGTGTGGACGGTAATGGGAATAAGACGGATGTGGTCTACGAGACGGTTGACGAAAGATACCGTTTTACCTCTGTGCTGGTGGGGCTGCCTGCGGCGCAGTATAAAACGGAATATGCCTTCCGGGGATATATTATATTGGAAAAGGGCGGAGAGACCATGACCCTGTATGGTCCGCCTGTGGCCAGAAGTATTTACAATCTGGCGAAGCAGCTGCTGGAAAACGGTACCTACACGCCGGGATCCACCGCATATGAATTTTTGACAAAACTGATATCCGATGCAGATGCATCAGGTAATTGAAAATAGATTTCGGCCGGCGGCTTTTGCGGGCTGTGAAAGGTATGGTATTTTATGAAAAAGAGTAAAATATATGGAATAACGGCGGCAGTTATATTGTCGGGAATGATTTTAACCGGATGCGGCGACGGAAGCGGGGATGACTGGCTTTCATCGGGAAATCAGGGAGGATCCCAGGCAGTTTCCGGAACCGGAGAACTTTTAGAGAACGATCCGGGACAGGATGCGCAGACAGAGCTTCTTTATAGTCCGGGAAGCAGCCTTACGGAGGCAGAGCAGACTGCTGTTTTGGAGATGCTTGCCACCCTTCATCAGAATCTGGAGCTGCCGGAGTATCTGGGAGAAGCCATACACGTAGTTGAAAGCCAGATATGGTATGAGACCTTAGTCAAAAGAATGGCGGAGGGAGGAAGAATCTATGCGTTGAAGAAGGGGGAGGAAACGCTTCTGTCCGTGCAGATAATGATTGATATTTCCGGGGAGCCCTGTTCTATTGTATATTATCAGAAGGGCCCTGGGGAAATGATCCTCTTACAGCGCTCCGGCAGCGTCCTGCGGGTGACAACGGCGGGAGTGCTGGAGGGAATGTACAATGGCGCCGTGGAAATCTGGGAAATGGATGCGGCTACAGGCCGGGTCAGTCAGGAAAAAGGACTATATACCCAGGGAGTTCCCGTAGGAGAGCATATTATGGCTGTCAAGGAGGGAGACGGGGAGGAAGAATTCTACAATCTGTGGAATATGCGGGAGAGTATGGAATACGAAAAGACTGTGACTACCTATGACCAGGCGGGAAATCCGGTGATTACATCGACTCCGGAGCCTACGCCGGAACCGACCCCGGAACCTACGCCAGAGCCTACGCCGGAACCGACACAGACGCCAAAGCCAACAGCCACCCGGAAGCCTGCGGCTACGCCGACACCCACCCCGGAGCCCACGCCGGAACCGACTCCTGCGCCCACACCAGTTCCGACGCCGGCTCCTACCCCTGCACCTACACCAGCGCCGACGCCGGTTCCTACCCCTGCACCCACACCGACGCCGACACCGGTTCCTACCCCTGCACCCACACCGACACCCACACCGGCTCCTACGCCTGCACCGGGCGGGGATACGGATATTGAGTGGTCGCCGGATCTTGAGTAAAAGACGACGGAGGGCCCGGGCATTGATGCTTATGATTGATGCCCGGGCCCGTTTTGCGTCTTGGAGAGTCTGCTCTGGTGATGGAAAAAGACCTGGGGGCGGGATCCTGTTTTGATTGTTTCGGGATGATTATTGTGATATAATTTTAAGAAAAATCGCATATAATCGGTATTTCCATAAGGAAGTTCGGAGGACGGCTCAGAGAGCAGGGGGAAGGGGCATGGAGAAAAAATATGATATTTTCATATCCTACCGCAGAGACGGAGGAGAATCCACGGCCAGGATATTGCGGGATGAACTGACAGAAAAGGGATATCGGGTATTTTTGGACGTAGAATCGCTTTCGTCAGGCAGCTTTGACACAAAGCTTTTCTCGGTGATCGATGAATGCAGAGATTTCCTGGTGATTCTGTCGCCCGGCGCGCTGAATCGATGCGGGGAGGAGGAAGACTGGGTCCGGCTGGAGATAGAGCATGCCCTGGAAAAGGATAAGAATATAATACCTGTTTTTCTCCGGGGCTTTACCTTTCCGGAAAAAATGCCGGAGTCCATAGAGAGGCTGCGTCATCTGAACGGTGTGGAAACTAATTTTCAATTTTACCATGCATTTTTGGAAAAGCTTATGGGTTTTTTAAAAACAAAATCCAATGCGGGAAGGCGGACCCTGCACCATCTGCGGAATGGAAAGCGGCTGATCCTGGCATGTATTCTGGCGCTGATGCTTGTGACAGTTCTGGGGGCTGTGCTGTGGAGGCAGCTTAACAGCTATCCCAGGACGGCCCGGGAGAAGAATGTAACCAGTGAATTGATCTATTATGTGGAGAAAAATATGACACAGATGGAACTGGCGGCAGAATACCTGGATACGGTATACCGAGCCTGTTCCCAGTATCTGGTTCATTTTGAAACGGCGGACAGAGCTTCTCTGCTGACGATTTTTCAGACAAACCGGAGGCTTTTATATCAGATTGATCTGTCGGACAGCCTTATGACGGAGGAACTGCAGGCGAAGCTTGGGAACTCCCCGTTCCGGCAGGCGGATGCTTCCGCCATGCACGATTATCTGAAGCTGTTTATTGACAGCGCTGTGGACAGTATTTATTTTATGGAATTTCTCACGGATCCGGACTCTTATTTTGATATGAAGACAAGGGAAAATATGCTGGAAAATTATCGTGAGATCCTGAGCGAAGAATTAAAGGTGATGGCTTATGCAACGAATCTGCTTTTGCTGCCGGTGACGAAGAAGGATGCGCTTAAGGAGTTTCACCATGATTACTTGCCGAGCCTGTACTATTTTCCGCTGCAGTCCGCGGACTGGCTCTGGGATGCGGAAGATCTTGAGAGCCGTTCGGAGAAAAGCTGGAATGCCATTGAGAAGGCTATGAGCCGGATCACGGGCCAGGTAGGCAACGAAAATATGGAATTGCTTCAGGCCAGATCCGAAATGGTACGACAGCTGGTGGCGGAAGGGGTGTCTCCTCAGGAGGCCGAAAGGCGGGTAGCCGAAATAGAAGGAAAGAGTCAGCTGCTGGGAGAAAAACAGGCGGAGCTTCAGGACCTGCAGCGCCAGCTGGAGGAAAAGAAGGAGGAGGCACGGAGGAAGTTTGCTCCTGCTGCGGAGGATGAGCCGGAAATATTATGGGCAAAGATGCTTCGTTTTATGTCTATAAGGATGTATGACGATGCTGTTTTGTGCATCGACGCTTACCGGGAAAAGGTGCGCGGGACGGATGAATATGCGGAGGAATATTGTGCCGCCGCCGTCCGCCTGATTCGAAGCATCAGTGCTACGGGCATCGATTATGGATTGCTGGTGGCGGGCTATGAACCGGATTGTCCCCGGAATGAACAATATGAGATAGGTGATGTGATTATTTCCGTAAACAAAATTCCCTGCCATAACTATGAGGAATACAGCAGTATTAAGGCGGAATTGGGAGAAAATGAAGATTATAGCGTGGTAGTGCTGCGGGCGGCAGAGGATGGAAGCGGGTACCTGGAGCAGAAGGAGCTTTTGATTCCGGCCCGGGCAGCCAGGGTTATGGTGCTGGAAATGTCGGAGAATATAGTTTAGAGGGGAAAACCGTATATGAAGAATATGGAAAAATACAAAAATCCCATCGGCCTGGGCTTTACGGCGGTGGTAACGGTTCTGGCGGTGGCGGGAAGCTATCAGTATTATACGCAGTATGTGGAGAATATACCTGTTGACAGACTCTGGTCTGCTATATTGTTCAGTGCGGCCAAGCTGTACGCATTTTCCCCTACGGTGGATGTGGGCGTGGAGACTCCTTTATTTTATGAAATTGCCAAATGGGCGGCGCCTGTCTGTACGGCTTATTGGTTATTTCGGGTACTGGAGGCATTGCTGCGTCATCGCTGTGAGATTCTGGGGAGGACCTTCCGACGGAAAAAACAGATATTGGTCTTTGGATATAACAGGGAAAGCGAGGCTTTTCTGCACAATCTGCTGGAGGAAGACAACACAAATAAGCACCGCCTTATGCTGGTGACGGAGCAGCCTCTGGAACAGGAGCGCCGCCTGGCACTGGAGAAGGAGCACATTTTGGTATGGCACAAGAATCTGCTGGATGAAGGGAGTCCGCCGGCCGAAAACCGATGGGCCAGAAGGTGGCTGGGCAGATGCGGCGAAATCATTTTATTTTATGAAGATGCCACCATGAACTTTGTTTTGCTGAGAAGGCTGATGGAACTGACAGCCCGGCGGGGAAAGGATGAGAAGGCAAAGGTCTGCTCCCTGCGCTGCGAGGACAAGGTGATGAAGCGTATCATTACGGATTATTACGATGAGTACGCCGGAGGAAAACTTTTTGACCTGAATCTGTTTTCCATGCCTCAGATCGCCGCGGCGGATCTTTTTAAGGACGAACCGCTGTACCGAAATTGCCTTGACCGGGCTGCAGACCGGCTCACAAAAGGATTGGCGTCAGCCGATAAAATACTGGAACAGATTCCCAATCCCCATCTGTTAATTGCCGGCTTTGGCCGCTACGGACAGGCAGTGATGGAGGAAGCCCTGCTCATGGGGCGTATCAGCTGCCGTTCCAGGGTGGTCGGCTACGAGAGGCTGCGCATCACAGTGATCGACAGCAGGTCGCAGCACTGCAGAAATATAATAGAAAGCCGTTATCCACGCATTGACAGGCTTTGCCAAATCCATTATATCTCCTGTGATATCGGGGACCCTGTGGTGGAACAGGAACTGGACCGCCTTCCGCCGGTGACCTATGCGGCTGTCTGCTTTTCCGACCAGGCACTGAGCATTCGGGCACTGGAGAAGCTCTGCCGGTATTTCAGGATCAGCCGGGAGCTTCGCAGGGAGGAATACTGCTTTGCCGGAGAGGTGCCGGTGGCAGTGCGCATGAAAGTCAACGGCTCCATCATCCGCTATCTCACCGTTCAGGAGGGAAGCGGAGGAGGAACGGGCTGTATATTGCGGGATTTCGGTACGGAAAAGCGCATTCTGACCCATCAAAATGTTACCCGCTTTCATTTGGAAACCGAAGCGAGGCGGTTTAATGCGGCATATGCCGCACTGCAGGGCCGGACTGCCGGCGGGGAAACGCCCGGCAGTGAGGAATTATGGGAAAAGCTGAATTTTGAGAAAAAAGAATCCAACAGAGCCCAGGTTCGAAGCCTGCCCTATATGTCCGCCTTGATGTCCCTGATTCCCGCGCTGCCTCCCCGGGAGAAAATCCTGACAGAGGGGAAGGATGTCCGGCGGCTGATGGAATTATTTGAAGAATACCCTTTGCTGGAAGCCCTGGCCGCCCAGGAGCACTGCCGCTGGTGCGGCTTCTGCTACACCTATGGATATGTGGGCTATTATCCCGGCCCCGGTGAAAAGGGGAAGGAGCATAAGGTTCTGGAGGAAGACAGGCAATATTACGGCATGGTGCACTACTGCCTGATCGACGACTGGGAAAAGATGAAGGCGGATCCGGAAGCCCGGGAGACGATTATATATGATATCTGCGGTGTATATGGGTATAGGGAAATAAAAAAGGCTGACATGCAGGGGAAAATATGGTAGAATGTCTTTGTTCAGAGCAGGAAGAGGGCCGAATGGTCTTGGCCCTGAGCGCATACGGTTTTTAAATATACAATAAAGAGGATTTTGGATATGAAGAAGAATAAACGCTTGATTAGTATACCCTTCAGCAGGATTCTGGCTTTGATCCTGATGGATATTATGTCCATTATTGTTGCGGCCTTTGCAGCGCTGTATATTCGATTTGAGTTCAGCTTCAGCAATATAGACAGGGGGTATCTTGATAAGCTGGGATATATTATTCTGCCCAATATCTTTTTGACCTTGCTTTTTTATGCGCTGTGGAAGCTGTATAAAAGCGTATGGCGCTACGCCAGCGCCAATGAGCTGATCAATATTGTGTTTGCTACCAGCTGTGCATCTCTGGCTCAGCTGATTCTTTGTATTTCCACCGATAATCATATGCCTCGCAGCTATTATGTTTTATACTGGTTTTTGCTGACAGTATTAACCTGCGGCATTCGCTTCGGATACCGGATCCTGCGGATTCTCAACAATAAGAGGACAAGCTTTGGAGAAAAAAAGACACGCATCAACGTGATGGTGATCGGGGCCGGAGCTGCCGGCAATATGATCCTGAAAGAGATCGAGAGCAGTCAGTACCTGAGCCTGCAGGCGAAGTGCATTATTGACGATCAGCCCGGATGTCATGGGAAATTATTGCGGGGGGTTCCCATTGCAGGAGGACGGGACAGGATCGCCGATGCGGTGACGCAGTATGGCATAGATGAGATCATTCTTGCCATTCCCTCTGCCAGCATGCAGACCAGAAAGGAAATTCTGGATATCTGTAAGGAAACCGGCTGTAAACTGAGAACGCTTCCCGGCATGTATCAGCTGATCAACGGGGATGTGTCCGTGGCCAAATTGAAAGAAGTGGATATTGAGGATCTGCTGGGCAGAGAACCGATCCAGATCAATACAGGTGAGGTTATGAGCTATGTCAGCGGCAAGGTGGTAATGGTCACTGGAGGAGGAGGTTCCATCGGAAGTGAGCTGTGCAGACAGATCGCCGCCCACAATCCCAGACAGCTTCTTATCCTGGACATTTATGAGAACAATGCCTACGATATTCAGCAGGAGCTGGCCAGAAAATACCCCAAGATGGACATGGTGGTGCTGATCGCATCCGTGAGAAACACCAACCGTATCAATCAAATTTTCGAGCGGTACCGCCCGGACATTGTGTATCACGCGGCGGCCCACAAGCATGTGCCTTTGATGGAAACCAGTCCCAATGAAGCGGTAAAAAATAATGTTCTGGGAACCTGGAAAATCGTCCAGGCGGCGGACCAATGGAAGGTGAAACGCTTTGTGATGATTTCCACAGACAAAGCGGTGAATCCCACCAATATTATGGGAGCCACAAAGCGCGTCTGCGAAATGATCATTCAGACCTATAACAACCATTCTCAGACCGAGTTTGTAGCCGTGCGTTTTGGCAATGTGCTGGGCAGCAACGGAAGTGTGATACCGCTGTTCCGGAGACAGATCGCGGAAGGGGGACCGGTGACGGTGACGGATCCGGAGATCATCCGTTACTTTATGACCATTCCCGAGGCTGTTTCTCTGGTGCTGCAGGCAGGCGCCTATGCCAAAGGCGGAGAAATTTTTGTGCTGGATATGGGACAGCCGGTAAAAATTGTGGATCTGGCTATGAACCTGATCAAGCTTTCGGGATATAAGGTGGGCGAAGATATTGACATTCAATTTACAGGACTCAGGCCCGGAGAAAAAATGTATGAGGAACGCCTGATGGCGGAGGAGGGAATGCAGGAGACTGCCAACAAAATGATCAGTATCGGCAAACCGATCCAATTCGACGAAGAAAGGTTTATGAAGCAGCTTGAGGAATTGAGGGATTATGTGGTTCAGGAGCCGGATGACATCCGGGAGCATATCAAGCAGATGGTTGATACCTATAACTATCGTTCGGAAAGCACCTGAAGATGGTGTTGGATGTTTACAGTTTCCCATGCCGGCTTTTCGCAGATGGAGGAAAATACATGGTAAACAGGGTCAAGCTTCCTATTGGAATCGAAAATTTTGAAAAGCTTCGGACAGAAGGGTTTTACTATGTGGATAAAACGGGGTTTATCAAGGAACTTCT
>CAMWUL010000103.1 GCA_947177445.1 uncultured Lachnospiraceae bacterium
GGCTGCTTCAGCAGCTTACCGAACCTACCGGCTTTAGCCGGTAGTGGTTCAGTTCATGTGAGGGCGCTCCGCTCATGCAGTAATTCACTTATCGCGCTTTGTGTGCAGGCACCCATGCGCGATCTGTGAATTGCTGCATGGCTGAACTGTTACACTTAAAATTGCATTCCCGCTAAAAATATGTTGAAATTATGCAGACAGTATGGTAAAATAGCAGATGCTTGGCATTAGGAGGTGTGAAATGGGAGCATTGAGGATTATACTCACTATCGTTTTCATATTGATCTGTATAGCACTTGTTGTGTTGGTATTAATGCAGGAGGGAAAGTCGGCGGGACTTGGTTCCATCAGCGGAGCTGCCGAAACATATTGGGGCAAAAATAAAGGACGCTCCATGGAAGGCTTTCTCGTGAGAACTACCAAAATCCTTGCAGTATTGTTTATGGTAGTTGCGGTAATACTGAATCTGAATGTATTTTAATAACTCAGGGAACACTCTTGTGGCTGGCACAAGGGTGTTTTTTGTATAAGGAATAACTATGGATATCAGAGAAAAGAGAAAAAAGATGATCTGCGACCTGATGAACGACCCGGCTTATGTTCCCATGAAGGAAAAGGAGCTGGCAGTACTTCTCCAGGTGGCAAAGGAGGACAGGGAAGAATTTCGGACCCTGCTCCGGGAGCTTCTGGAGCAGGGCAGGCTTTCCCTGACGGCCCGGGAGAAATACCGAAAGGCGGACGGCAGTGTGCTGACAGGAACCTTTGTGGGCAATGCCAGGGGATTTGGATTTGTGGAGGTGGAGGGAAGAGAGGAGGACCTCTTTATTCCCGAGGACAAGACAGGCGGAGCCTTTCATGGCGATATCGTCCAGGCAGCGCCGATTCCGGGGCGGGCCGGAAAACGACAGGAGGCTCAGGTCATCAGAATCATTTCCAGGGGGATAAGCCGGGTGGTGGGAACCTTTGAGCGCACCAGGGAGCATTTTGGCTTTGTGACTCCCGATAACGCAAGGTTTCCCCAGGATATTTTTGTGCCGAAGGAGTGTTCTAAAGGAGCCGTCACAGGACATAAGGTAGTGGTGGAGATTACCGATTATGGTACGGACCGCAGGAGCCCCGAAGGAAAGGTGACGGAGATTCTGGGGCATGTCAATGATCCCGGGGTGGATATTATGTCCATCGTGAAGGGACATGAGCTTCCTGTGGAGTTCCCGGAAAAAGTGCTGGAGCAGGCACAGAGAGCTTCCAGAGAGGTGTCCGAGGCTGACCGGCTGGGCCGCAGAGATTTAAGAGAAATGGATATGGTGACCATTGACGGAGAGGATGCCAAGGACCTGGACGATGCGGTCAGTGTGGATTTTGACGGGGAAAATTATCATTTGGGCGTTCATATAGCGGATGTGGCAAATTATGTCCAGGAGAACTCTGCGCTGGACCGGGAGGCCTTGAAGCGGGGGACCAGTGTTTATCTGGTGGACAGGGTGATTCCCATGCTGCCTCATATTCTGTCCAACGGTATCTGTTCCCTCAATGAGGGGGAGGACAGACTGGCCCTGAGCTGCCTGATGACGGTGAACCCCCAGGGGGAGATCATCGATCATGAGATCTGTGAGTCGGTGATCCGGGTCAATAAGCGTATGACTTACACCGGGGTGGCAGGGCTTTTAGAAGAAGGTGTTCCGCCGGAGGATAATTCCTGCGGGGAGCTGCTGTTAATGCTGCGTCATATGGAAAAGCTGGCAGCCCTGCTTCGAGAGAGACGACGCAAAAGGGGATCCGTGGACTTTGACTTTCCGGAATGCAAAATTCTGCTGGACAGAGAAGGACATCCTGTGGACATCAGCCCATATCGGCGAAACACAGCCACCGACATTATTGAGGATTTTATGCTTGCGGCAAACGAAACCATAGCCCAGCATTTTTACTGGATGGAGATCCCTTTTATATATCGTGTACACGATATTCCGGACAAGGATAAGATCCGAAAGCTTTCCGCCTTTATTTACAATTTCGGCTATTATATGAAAGCAGTAGGAAGAGCCGGGGCAAAAAAGAAGGACGAGGTACATCCCAAGGAAATTCAAAAGCTTTTGGCCAGAATCGCCGGCACGCCGGAAGAGGCAATGATCAGCAGAATGGCTCTGCGAAGCATGAAGCAGGCGAAATACAGCCCGGAGTGCACCGGGCATTTCGGGCTGGCCTGCCCATATTATTGTCACTTTACATCGCCTATCCGCCGATATCCCGATCTGCAGATTCACCGGATTATCAAAGACCATCTCCGGGGACGAATGGGGGAGGAGAAGGTCGGCTATTATCAGGAGCGCCTGCCCCAGATAGCGCAGCATTCCTCAAAGATGGAGCGGCGCGCCGACGAGGCGGAGCGGGAGACCGATAAGCTGAAAAAAGTAGAATATATGGAAAATTATCTGGGCCAGCGCTTTGAGGGAGTGGTATCCGGCGTTACGGGCTGGGGCATTTATGTGGAACTGCCCAATACCGTGGAGGGTCTGGTGCATGTGTCCCGGCTTCCCGGCGACAGCTACTATTATGATGAAAAGGCCTGTGAGATGACAGGTATTGCTACAGGGCGTACCTTTAAGCTGGGGATGCCGGTAAAGGTGCAGGTGGAAGGCTGTGACCGTTTTAACAGGACCATAGATTTCTCTGTCTGTGAACCGGAGGAAGACGAGTAACGGATAAGAAGGGCGGAGAGAAGTGCCCGGGGTGTAAAACAGAATCGGAAAATCGGAAAGGAAGTGAGAGAATGGTTCAGAAAAGAGAGCCGCAGAAGCTGGTGGCAAACAATAAAAAGGCCTATCACGATTATTTTATTGACGAGGCCTACGAGGCGGGGGTGGCGCTCCACGGTACGGAGGTCAAATCACTGCGCATGGGAAAGTGCAGTATCAAGGAATCCTTTATCCGGATTGAAAACGGGGAGATGTTTGTGTACGGCATGCATGTGAGTCCCTATGAAAAGGGCAACATCTTCAATAAGGATCCTCTGCGGGTAAAAAAGCTTCTTATGCATAAGCATGAGATCAGCAGACTGGCAGGAAAAATTGCAGAAAAGGGGTATACCCTGGTGCCTCTGCAGGTGTATTTTAAAGAGGGAAAGGTAAAGGTGGAGGTAGGCCTGGCCAGAGGGAAAAAGCTTTATGATAAACGGCAGGACATTGCCAAAAAGGATATGAGAAGGGAGACAGAGAGAGAGTTTAAGATAAAAAATATTTGAATATTTTGTGAAAACATAATTTCAGGGCAAAATCAATTGACAATACAGGCAGAAATAAATATACTGATATTAGAACTAAGTTCATGTTCACATTTGGGGTAGTAAAGGTTTCGACAGGGGTCTTGCAGCTGGAGAAGCTATCCGTTGCGACACGTTAATCGCACCATTAAACTAAACGCTGATAATAATACTCAGTACGCATTGGCAGCGTAATCTGGACTCGTCCAGTTCGCTGTGAATGACGCCGCCTGAGGCGGCTTGTCCGCTCCGGGGCACTCACACTTCGGAATCCGGGCATCGACTCTGTGAGAAACGACGCGCAGTAAGCTTTGCCTGCGCGGGCGTATGATGAAGCTACTGACCGGATCAGATGGTTCGTTATCTCGTTCGGGAGGGAACAGGCTGAAGTAAGATCAGCCGCAAAAACGGACTATGATAGTAGAAGGACAGGGAATGGGCTTTTGGACACGGGTTCGACTCCCGTCTACTCCACTTTACGGTAATGGGAAGTCGAACCCGTTGGGTTCAGACTCCCGTCTGCTCCACTTGAAGGAATGCCTGAAAACATGATGTTTTCGGCATTCCTTTCTTAAATATAATATGTAATTTTATAATGTGTAATTGTCTGCACAGGCGGACAGGAAGGTGTGTACCAGATGGAAAACCAACAAGAAAAAACGGTGGCGGGTTATCTTTTCACCACGGAGAAGGATGCGCGGCTGGCGGAAGCAGAGAGGAAGAAAATTGAATATCTGGAGATGCGGATCGATTATTCCAAACCGGAAACCATATTGCGGGTATATGAAAAGTCGATCCAGGAGAGAATATTCAAAACGCCTGTGGGACTACAATACCTGAAGCAGCAGCAGGATTTTCTGCTGGCGCAGGAAGGAGTGGATCCTGACAGCGTGATGCCGATTCCACTTTACGCCTCCTTCGACGGTGAATTGCGGGACAAACCAAATCCGGCCCGAAACCGGCTCCGGGGGAAAGCTGCCGGCGGGGAGAAGCAGAAATCAGGTTTTTTTGTATCCGTGGTGCTGAACATATTATTGGTGCTGGCTGTCTGCGCCATGTTTACCATCGCTTTGAACAGCGAAAATCCGAACATACTTAATTATGAAAGGGCTGTCAGAGACAAATATGCTTCCTGGGAGCAGGAGCTGACGCAGAGAGAGCAGACGATCCGGGAAAAGGAGAGGGAACTCAGGATAAGCCAATGAAGGGCATGACAGGAGGTGCTGCTGATGGATAGGCGGAAGATACTGGTTGTGGACGATGAAAGCAGAATGCGTAAGCTGGTGAAAGACTTTCTGGTAAAAAGCAGCTATGAGGTGGTGGAGGCCTGTGACGGAGAACAGGCGCTGGAGTTCTTTTTTCAACAGAAGGATATTGCGCTGGTGGTGCTGGATGTGATGATGCCTAAGATGGACGGATGGCAGGTTTGCCGTGAAATACGTGCATTTTCCAAAGTGCCCATCATTATGCTGACCGCCCGGGGGGATGAACAGGATGAGCTGCAGGGCTTTCAGATGGGGGTGGACGAATATATATCAAAGCCCTTCAGCCCCAAGATACTGGTAGCCCGGATCGAGGCTATTCTGCGGCGCACTAACCGACAGGATGAGAATGAGATTCTCACCTGCGGCGGCATTCAGATCGATAAAGCGGCTCATCAGGTGTTTATCGACGGCAGGCCTGTGGAGCTCAGCTACAAGGAGTTTGAGCTTCTTGCATATTTTGTGGAAAATCA
Source organism: uncultured Lachnospiraceae bacterium (assembly GCA_947177445.1). GTDB lineage: Bacteria > Bacillota > Clostridia > Lachnospirales > Lachnospiraceae > Acetatifactor. The sequence continues at coordinate 4,992 of CAMWUL010000103.1, forward strand.
GGGAATTGCTCTGTCCCGAGAAAAGATATTGAATCATGTGTGGAATTATGATTATTTCGGAGATGCGCGCACGATAGACACCCATGTGAAAAAGCTCCGCAGCAAGATGGGCGATAAAGGAGAACTGATCAAGACCATATGGGGCATGGGTTACAAACTGGAGGCGGAAAGCAAGTGAAGAAATCGATCAGACGGCAGTTTGCACTGATCTTTATCGGGCTGATGGCAGGCATTATACTGATGTGCTGGGTGATCAACAATATTTTTCTGGAAGAGTATTACATCAGAAGCAAGACAAAGGTTCTGTATGATACCTTTCACACGATCAGCGGCGTTACGGGAAGCGATACCTACAGCTCGGATGAATTCAGGGAAGAACTGGAAAATATCTGCAGTATGTACAATATCACGGTATGTGTCATCGACGCCAATTCTCAGCTGCGGTACAGCTCCATTAACGGAGGCCGGGAGCTGGAAAATCAGCTTGTAGGCTATATTCTGGGCCTTTATTCCAACATTATCAAGATCATAGAGGCCGGCGATGGCTATGTGATGCAGCGGATCCAGGAGGGAGACGACGAATATCTGGAAATGTACGGCAGGCTGAACACGGGAATATCCTTCATCATGCGCACCCCTGTGGACAGCATTCGGGAAAGCGCCAAGATCGCCAACCGTTTTTTCGCCTACGTGGGAGTCGTGGGAACCATAGCAGGAGGAATTATTATCTGGCTGGTATCCCGGAGAATCACAAGGCCTATTCTGGAGCTGAACCGGATCTCACAACAGATGGTGCACCTGGATTTTGAGGCCAAATATGCAGGACACGCCCGGAATGAGATTGACCTGCTGGGGGAGAACATCAACAAGCTGTCCGCCTCTTTGGAAAGATCCGTGTCGGAACTGAAGACTGCCAACAATGAGCTGAAAAAGGATATTGAAAAGAGGGAACAGATCGATGAGATGCGAAAGGAATTTCTCGCAAACGTATCCCATGAATTAAAGACGCCTATTGCTCTGATCCAGGGTTATGCGGAAGGGCTTTCCGAAGCGGTCAATGACGATGCGGAGAGCAGAAGCTTTTATTGCGAGGTTATAATGGATGAAGCCTCTAAAATGAATAATATGGTACAAAAGCTTCTGGCGTTAAATCAGCTGGAATTCGGTAACGATGTGGTAACCATGGAAAGGTTTGACGTGACGGCGCTGATTGGAAATTATATCCAGTCGGCGGAGATCCTGACCAAGCCAAACGGAATCACAGTTCGTATGGAGGATTATCCTCCCGTGTACGTGTGGGCTGATGAGTTCAAGACGGAAGAAGTCTTCACCAATTATTTTACCAATGCGGTGAACCATTGCGGCGGTGAGAAGAAAATCATTATTTCTCTGGAACAAAGAGAAGACAGGGTGCGGATAGGAGTGTTCAATACAGGAGAACCCGTGCCGGAGTGGGCGGTGGAGCATCTGTGGGAGAAGTTTTACAAGGTGGACAAGGCGCGCACCAGAGAGTATGGGGGAAGCGGTGTGGGACTGTCTATCGTGAAGGCTATTATGGAATCCATGAATCAACGATATGGTATGGAAAATTATAGTAACGGAGTGTTGTTTTGGTTTGAACTGGAGATTGTCCGGGAGGAAAAAGGCTCTTGAATGTTTTTGAATTCCGGGGATCGGCAGCTGTTTAAGGGAGAGGCATGGAAGAGAGAAGAGAAGAGGAAGTTACAAGGGTGCTTCTGGTGGGAGTTGATACCGGACAGGACCCGGATTTTGAACATTCCATGGATGAATTGGAGGATCTGGCGCAGGCAGCCGGCAAGGAAGCGGCAGGACGAGTTATCCAGCGGTTGGAGGCAGTGAATAATTCTCTGTATGTAGGTGCGGGAAAGGCATCGGAGATCAGAGAATACGCGGAGAGGTGCGGCGTAGAGGAGGTAATTTTTAATGATACACTTTCTCCCTCTCAGATTCGTAATCTGGGTCAGGAGCTGGATCTGCCCGTCATGGACAGAACGAATCTGATTTTGGATATATTTGCCATCAGGGCCAGAACCAGAGAGGCGAAGCTGCAGGTGGAGACTGCCAGACTCCAATATATGCTGCCCAGACTCGTGGGACTGAGGGAAAACCTCAGCCGTCAGGGAGGCACCGGCGGCAGCATGAGCAATAAGGGAGCCGGTGAGACCAAGCTGGAGCTGGATCGGCGGAGGATCGAGCACAGGATCAGCGAGCTTCGCAGTGAGCTGGAGGGAGTTTCCCGGGAACGGGAGACGATGAGGAAGAGAAGAAACCGTTCCGGACTGCCCCAGGCGGCGCTGGTGGGATACACAAACGCCGGGAAATCCACGCTGATGAATCAGATGGTGGAGCGGTACGGGGAAGGCGAAGAGAAGACTGTGCTGGTGAAAGATATGCTTTTTGCTACGCTGGACACCAGCGTAAGATACATTCACACGGGAGACAACAGGCCGTTTCTGCTGGCGGATACAGTAGGGTTTATCCATAAGCTTCCCCATGGATTGATAAAGGCATTCCAATCCACGCTGGAGGAAGTCCGATATGCGGATCTGCTGATTCAGGTTGTGGATTTTTCCGACGAAAATTATCGGCAGCAGATGGAAGTGACCAATGAAACCCTGCGGGAGCTGGAAGCGGGCGATATTCCCCGCATTATTGTTTATAACAAGGCAGACCTGTGCGGAATGCAGGAAATTCCCCGCAGAAAGGAGGGGCAGATTTACCTGTCGGCCTCTCAGGGGCTGGGAATAGAGGAGCTGGCCGGGATGATCAAGGAAAGCGTATATGCCAATCGGCGGGAAAAAACGTTTTTATTCCCGTATGATAAAGGATCGGCAATGTCCTACTTTATGGAAAACACTACGGTTTTAGAGCAGGAATACAGGGAAGACGGAATATGGCTGAGAGTGAGCTGTTCTGAAGGTGATGCCCAGAAGTATGCTGATTACTGTTTATGATAATCACTTTGCACTTGCCTGTGAGAAAAATGTGGTGTATGATATGAAAAGACACAAAGCTTAAAAGACAATTTGAGCTGGAACATTTAATTTATGCAGAATAGATGCCGGGGCCGGCAGCGAAGCGGAATACAAGCCGGCAGACACAGGAGTGTAAAATGAGAAAGAAAAAGCTTTTGGGAATATTGACTGCGGCGGCGCTTTGTCTGGGAATGACAGGCTGCGGAGAGAATCAGATGCCGGAATTGACCGACGCCCAGGTGAGAGAGATCGGTCAATACGTTGCCTTTGTATTGATGAAATATAGCAGCAACGGCGGAAGCCGGCTGGTGGAGCTGACTGAGCGGACGCAGGAGTCTTCCTCTGCGGAGGAGCCTGCGGGTACGGAACCAGAAGAACCTGCGGGAATGGGACCGGTTGATGATACGCCGGTGATAGATGCTCCCAGTCAGACGGTGCCGGAATATACCCTGGAAGAAGTCATGGGACTTCCGGAGGGCATTAAGGTAGGATATGCAGGCGAGGAGATCTGCGGCGTCTATCCCAACGAGGACGCAGAGGACTTTTTTGCAATCACTGCCACGGATGGAAAACAGCTTTTGGTGCTGAAATTTTTCCTGGCGAACAACTCCGGACAGGATCAGACGGTGGATCTGCTCTCCTGGGATGCAGCGAAGGAGGATCTGATTTATCAGATTACTGTAAACGGAGAGTACAGGCGCAGGGCTCTAAACACCATGCTGTTGGATGATTTGGCAACCTTGAAGTGTGATATCCCTGCAGACGGCGCGTATAACGCAGTATTGGTGATCGAGGTGGACCAGGGCGTTGCGGACGCGCTGGAAACCATTGAACTGAGCGTAAAATGCGGTGACAAGGCTTGCTCTGTTCAGGTCCGGTAAAGACTCATAGCTTTCGGCGGTTTTGAAATTGCAGATCAAAGCCGCCGATTTTCGTAAAAAAAATTGTAAAAAAATGTTATTTTTCTGTTGACAGATGAATTATGCAGTGATATACTCATTTTCGTTGCGAAACAAAGAAATACCTGCAACAAAAAAAGAAGTAAAAAAATGTAAAAAAAGCTGTTGACAAAGCGAGAGACATATGATATTCTATCAGAGTTGCCGC
>CAMWUL010000104.1 GCA_947177445.1 uncultured Lachnospiraceae bacterium
TAGACAGTCGTATGCCCATTGGAGAGTGGCGGGCATGGACACCGCCTGAGGAAATCATGATATTTGAAGATTATCTGGCCACTGCCGATTATTATGTGGACATGTACGGGGATTATGTGCCCGTACTGACAGAATCGGATTACACTCGGAGCTTTGGCAAAGCGGCTTCTGTGTGGGTTTATATTATCGGCCTTCTGCTTTACCGGATTATCGGAGTGCGGCGATGGCGTTTTGCGCCGGCTTTCTTCTGGAAAAGAGATCCGCTGCTTCCCCGGAATGATCTGGAGTGCTGGTGCGCCTCCGCCTTTGCTATCTGGGCCCATTCCTTTACCATGCTGGAAGGCTGGCCGTTGATCACAGGCGCTCATGGAAGCAGGGAGGTGCGAAACAGCTTTCAAAATGTGGTCTTGAGAGAACAATGGGGAATTCATAATCGGCAGGACGGAATTGCCACAGTTCATGAATTGACGGAAAAACATGCTGGGCGCTTTGATACCGCATATGCGGCCTGGGATTTGTGCCGGGCGGTACAGCTGCTGGGAATCATGTATCTGGTAAAAATGATAGACCGGGAGGAACTGGACCAGGAATTTAGCAGAACCGGAAAAATTCTCCAGCAATTGTTTCACTCCTGGGATGAAATGGCCGATAGCTATTTGGAAGGCTATAATGCATGGCTTGAGAGGTGCGGAGAACAGAACGCGGCCCAGTACACCGCAAGACGCAAAAATATATTTGAAGCATTAAAATCTAATCCGGACGGACCGTATTCAGTGCCGTGGAATACAGACCTGACATGGATGCCGGGAATGGGCAGAGGAGAACGACAGGTAGTGCGAAGAGTCCTGTCACGTTATCGGCCGTAAATTCTATTGAGAAAACGGTATTAGGGGGACATATGTGCATAACAGAGCTTGACGGAAAGTATTTTTCTCATCCGGCAAAATGGAGAGATACCATTGACCCGTATACATTGAATTATCATTTGTTTCAGGTAAAGGAGATATTAGGTTATCCCCATGCAGGCAATGATGTATTTCATGTGAAAGGCATTTTTAAGGGAGAGGAAATTACCGCATATATTAAGGCAGAACGGCAAACAGGCGCTGCGGTAGAAAATGAAGCGGCCATCATAAGACAGATCAATGACTTGGAGGTTCCCCGAATATTAGACGCTGATTTCGGGGATCAGCCTTTTATTGTGTCGAGAGAGATTCCCGGCATGCGGTTGTCTGTGATTGTCGGTGAAAATAAAGACCTGCTGTCGCTGGAATATATGGAAGAATACGGTGAAATGTTAGGCAGGATTCACCGTTTGACTATTCATGCAAATCCTGTTGCGGACAGAAGGTTTTTTCATGTGCCGAGCCGGGAGATGCTGGAAAAGCTGGATCTGGCTTACCTGAATGAATACTTTGAAAATGCTCCGCCTGCTGGTAAAACGGTTTTCTGCCATGGTGATTTTCATTATGCAAATCTTCTTTGGAAGGATCATCATATCAGCGGAATACTGGATTTTGAGCTGGCCGGATATGGGGACAGAGATTTTGACATCGCCTGGGCGATTCTGCTCCGGCCAGGGCAGAAATTTCTGAAAACCTGGGAGGAACAGAAGCAGTTTTTTAAAGGATATACAAAGCATGGAAAATATGATTGGAAAAACATACAATATTATATGGCGCAATGCTATGTATATTTTTTAAACTCCAGTGGATCTGATGAAGAATATTGTAGTTATGTGAAAGCCTGGCTGTGGGATCACTGCAACAAAAAATAGTCAATCACCCCGCCGCAAGCAGCGGGGCATGGAAATTGAAACGCCCCAAGGGGCGGGGTATTGACCCTCGCGGCATTCGTCAAATAGCCATGCAAGCATGGCTATTTTCCTCATTGCTCGCGGGAATAAATACATGGCTGGCGTAAGTCCACTGATTTTCAGGAGAAGTACGGAAGAATGGTTGTAAGGCGGAGAGGAAAACGGTATAATATAAAGCTGAAAGCTATTAATGGCTCTTTCTGATTTTTAATTACGAAAGCGAGAAAGGAAACAAAGAGGGATTACATTATGGACTATGACAAGATTCCAAATTTAGACGACCCTTATGCAAAAATACGCGAAAGGTTTCATCCACAATCCGGTGCAAATATCATTGAGGTGCTTTACGGCGCAAAAAATCCGGATGGAACTCCCAAGTGTCCGGAAGAAAAAGATAACGACGGACACGGACACTATTTGGCTCTGGAGATCGACGGAAGCTATCAGACGATCATGTGGAGGCATCCTGATTCCGAGGGCGGTTATCAGGAATATGGAGATTATATAGAAAAAAGTCAGATGAAAGACATCTACGATAACGGCGCAGACAGGAAGCACCATCCGTTATGGGATCTGGAGGAGGCTATTCGCGAAAAAAAACGTCTGCTTAATAAAGCCGAGCAGCTAATGAAAACCTGGGACTATGATGCTGAAGCTGTAGGCGGGCTGCTGGAAAAATTCTCCGGGATATTCGACATGAATACGCCTAAGGAAAAAGATTTAAAATGCCAGTACTGCGAACTGGCGGAAAGGAATCAAAGACGGATCCGGGAGCGGGAACAGAATACAGAGCAGAAGCGCAGGCTGATAGAGCAGGCTAAGGCGCTTCAAGGCTCCGAGGACTGGAAAAATACCTCTGCCAGAATGAAGGAGCTCATGGAGCAATGGAAGGCCATCGGAAATGCCGGTTCTGGGGACAAATCGCTTTGGGAGGAATTTCAGGGCGCACGCCAGGTATTTTTTGACCGCCAACGCAGGCATTATGCCCGGCTGGAGGAGCTTCGGGCACAGAGCAGGAGCCGGAAGCAGGAGATCATAAAGGAGGCCGGGTCCGTGGCCCAGTACTCCGAGGACTGGAAGGGCACCCATGAGCGGCTGGAGGATATGCTCTCCCGCTGGAAACAGGCAGGTTCAGCCGGAAAGGCAGAGGACAACAGACTCTGGGCAGAATTTCAAGGCATCAGAAACGATTTTTATGCAAGAAGGAAGGCGGCGGAGAAGAAGAGGGAAGAAGAGTTTGTGGTCAGGCGGCAGGCGAAAGCTGCGCTTGTTGCCCAGGCGCAGGGCTATGCCGGCGCCCGCGATTACAGCGCTGCTGCGGCGGAACGAATGAAGGGCATGAGCGCCGAATGGAAGGAGATTGGTTTTTGCGGAAAGGATTATGACGAACAGCTTTGGTCTGCTTTTCGCATGGCCCAGGATACATACTGGAATGGGAAAAAGGCATCGGGAGAAGAAAGGCACCGGCAATGGATCGAAAAGACCCGGGATGCCATTTGGCGGCGGCAGGAGCGTATTCGGAATATTCGGCGAAATATTGACAACCTGAGAGACCGTCTGAATACCACGAGTAATTACGACAAGCAGAATCAGATTATGGATTGGATCTCACAGGATGAGGCCCAGATCAGAGAGCTTGAAGGAGAAATCGGACGCATGGAGGCAGAATTGGGAAGAGGATGACAAGCTATTGTATTTTAAAAATACAGGATCATGGAGAGCTGACGGAGCAGGCTGCCGAATGGTTCCATTCCAAGTGGCAGATTCCCAAAGAAGCATATCTGGAGAGTATAAATATGTGTCTGGAGAAAAAAATGGCAGTTCCCCAGTGGTATGCGGTCATGGATGGCGAAAGGATGATAGCCGGGTGCGGTGTGATCGAAAATGACTTTCATGATCGTAAGGATCTGTCCCCCAACGTATGCGCCGTATACGTGGAGGAAGACTGCCGGAATCAGGGCATTGCAGGGAAAATGCTCCGCTTTGTCTGCGAGGATATGGAAAACAGAGGCGTGAGCACCCTCTATCTGCTGACAGATCATACGCACTTTTATGAGAGATACGGCTGGGAACTATTTTGCATGGTTCAGGGAGACGGGGAAGAGCATTTATCCCGGATGTACAGATTTATAAAATCTTAATGTTTATTTCACAAAAATCACGGGTTTTTGCCGTACCGGACATGGTAAACTACGGTAAAGGGATCCAGGAGGTATATTGTTCATGAGAAAAGTGACAGCGCTCATGCTTTGCCTGTTTATTTTGATGGCGGGCGTCAGCCCCATAACTGTTCTGGCGGATGAATTGCCCGTAAAAGCATTTTCTGCCGACGTAGAGCTTCTCAGGCAGGAGAATGACAGTTACATCATACAGGTGACGGTGGCAAATAAAGGAGAGGATTTTTCCGGTACGGTACAGGTGATTTTTTCGGTTTCAGCCCAGGGAAACTGTGCCTATAATACAGAAATTACGCTTCCGGCTCAGGGGAAGAAGCAGTTTACCATCACTGCTGTCAGCCGGGCGGTGGATACCGCCCGGGGATCCTGCACGGTAAATTTCCTGGATGAAAAGGGAAGAGTGCTTCAGGCCATTTCTCTGAACAATGTATTTGGCAATACCATATCCAGTATTCCTGTGGGAATACTGTCGGATAATTTCTCGGGTCTTACCTTTATGGATGCCGGCGGCAGAAGCTTTATGATCCGGGGGGTGGAATGTCCTTTGGAGCTGGAGGAAGTGATTCCGGACAGGCTGACAGAGCAGCTGAGCGGTCTGTATTTTCTGGTTATCGACCAGTTTAATGTTTCATCCTTAGATGAAGAACAGATACAGGCCATTGAGGATTGGACAAAGGACGGAGGCTGGCTGATTTTGGGAACCGGAGCATATGCCCAGGAGACGCTTTCCGGGTTTTCCAAGGATTTTTTCGATGTGAGGATCCGGCAGGTCCATGAGCCGGGGGAACAGAATCCCGGGACAGTCAACGTTTCCCAATATGGATATTACTATGGCTTTACAGACTCCGGGGTTGACTTTACAAAAATGTCCTTTGCGGAGCTGGATTATAATTACAGCGGCGGATATTATTTGTATGAAAGCGCGGAATTTCCTGCCATCATAGGAGCTCTGGAAAACGGCGCTCTGTCCATTTTGAATATCTCGCTGGGGGAGAAGGAGCTTCAGAAGCTGGAGGACTATGTGATCCAGAGCATGTATGAAGAGGTGATGAGGAATTCCAGCAGCTACCAAAGCTACGCCTCTGGCACTTCTAATATGGATTATTTCGGCAAGCGGATGCTGACCTTTATCGACGGTAAAAACACCAGTATTGATTTTACATGGCTTCAGGTTCTGATAGGGGTTTATGTAGTGCTGGCAGGGCCGGTTTTATATTTGATTCTGCGCAAATGTAAAAAGCGTGAATGGTACTGGATCTGCGTGCCGGCGCTGGGGCTTCTGTTTATGGCAGGGGTATTTTTCTTTGGACGAGGGGCCCGGGTAAATGATACAAAGGTATATTCCGTCACCCTGCAGAAGGACGACAGTGATCGGATGGACACCTATTTTCTGGCGTACCGTCCCGGTGTAAAGCCCTGGGATATACTTCTGCAGGAGGGGTATGAGGCAGCCGGTCCGGGCTGGGACGGCTACTACAGAGGGTATAATTCCAATTCCACCAATTACCGTTATACCGTAAGGAACGACAGCGGCGGGCTTTCTGTGGGGATCGTTCCCGGAGAGAATTTTGAGAACGCGTACCTGTATGCGGGAGGGAAAACGGAAAAGAAGGGAACCATTCTGGGCACGGGGATTGGAGGAGACGGTATCACCGCCGCCTATGCCGGCACCATAACGAACCAAACCTCCCGGGATCTGGATTACCTGGCGGTGTATTTTGACAACAGCATTCTGGTATTTTCAGATGTGAAGGCTGGGGAGACCCTCGATCTGAATCAGGCTGTTCATGAGTCAAGATGCATATATCAGAACCGCTCGGTAACTTATTATGAAAATCTGATGTACGATATGGTGGGGCTGTACGGTTCTTCCTCACGTTTTCCCTATAATCAGGATGACATGGCGGCGCTTCTCATAGGCGTGGGAGCGGCAGTGGAAGCAAAACCGGCGGATCAGGAGCCTGTCATTATTTTGGGGCTGATCAGAGATTACGAAAAGGCTGTGGCGGAAGAATGTAATGAGATCTCTTATGGCTGCATTTATTCCTATGGGGAAACGGAGGGCCTGTAAAATGCTTCGGATCGATCATTTGTATAAAAATTACGGGAAATTTCAGGCAGTCAGCGATTTAAGCCTCCATATCCCTCAGGGGGATCTCTTTGGATTTGTGGGTCCCAACGGAGCGGGCAAGACCACCACCATCCGCATGGTATGCGGTCTGATGAAGCCCAGTGCCGGAGCTATCAGCATCAACGGTATGGACGCGCTGGCTCACAGGAAGGATATCAAGCGGCAGATCGGCTATGTGCCGGATTTTTTTGGAGTATATGACAACCTGAAGGTAAAGGAATATATGGATTTTTACGGCTCCATGTACCGTATGGGATCCAAGGAGATCGAAAAAATTGCGGATGATCTTTTGGAGCTGGTGAATCTTTCCGACAAAAAAGAGGTTTTTGTGGATACTTTGTCCCGGGGGATGAAACAGCGGCTCTGTGTGGCCAGAGCCCTGATCCACAATCCGGCCCTTTTGATCCTGGACGAACCCAACTCGGGACTGGATCCCAGGGCAAGAGTGGAGATGAAGGAGCTGCTGCTGAATCTCCAAAGCATGGGAAAAACCATTGTAATCAGCTCACACATTCTCTCGGAATTGTCCGAAATGTGTACCAGCATCGGGATCATGGACCGCGGCAGGCTTGTGGCTGCAGGCCGCATCGAGGACATCATGGAAGGGGTGTTCGGCAGCAATGGACTGGTGATCACACTGGAGGAAGGACGCGAGACGGCGGTGCGCATTGCAAAAGAAAATCCCCGGGTCAAATTGGAATCGGTGGGAGAGCAGGAAATCCGCCTGTCTCATACCATGACAAAGCAGGAGGTCTCTAAGCTGATCGGAGAAATGATTGCCAAGGATGTGGTGGTCACCGGCTTCCATAAGCAGGAGGGCAGCCTGGAAACGCTGTTTATGAGCGTTACCGGGGACGGCGATGCCCGGAAAGGAGAGAAGGAAGATGCATCTGAACCCCATCGTTAAAAAAGACGTAAAGGTCCAATCCCGCAGTATGAAGATCTGCTGGGGAATATTTGCCTATGAATTGATCCTGGCGCTTGTGTTCTTTCTGGCAATGCTTGTCATTCAGCAAAACAGTATTTATTCCGGCGGACAGAATATCTACAACGCCATGGTGTGGCTCTACCCGATTCTGGCAGTGACCCAGCTTGTGATCCTGGGGATTGTGGTGCCGGTAAGAACCGCCGCTTCCATATCGGGAGAAAAGGAACGCCAGACCTTTGACATTATGATGACTACGAGTATGACACCTTTCTCGGTTATTCTGGGCAAGGTCATGACCGCCATAGTGCAGAGTATGTTTTATGTGGTGGCAGGCATGCCTATTATGGCACTGCCGTTTATTATAGGAGGCATGTCCTGGAGCAGTCTGTTCTGGTTTCTGGGGGTGGCTCTTCTGGTGTCGGTATTTTCGGCAAGTATAGGAATCCTGTGCTCATCCATCTGCCGGAAAAGCATCAGCGCGGTTATTATGTCCTATGGCATCTATCTGATCTTTTTTCTGGGCACAGGGCTTCCTTATCTGATATATCAGCTTGTGATAGCGGCCAATAATTCTTATGGCTATGTGCAGTCGGGAAGCGGGGATAATCTGCTTCTGCTTCTTCTGCTGAATCCGGCGGTCTATCTGCTGGAATTTTTTGCTGAGGTTATGATAGGTGAGTCAGTGGCAGCGTCCATGCTGGGTACGATGTCCTCGACTCAGCCAGGGGGACTTGTCCGCCTGGCAGCTTCCGAAGGCCGGTGGCTGATCATATCCACAGTCGTTTTTCTGGCAGTTATCTTTTTATTTTTATGGCTTGCCGCCAGAAGGATTGACCCGGTCAGACAACATAGAAGAAGACAGTCAATGAAATCGAAAGCATGAAAATGGATACGAAGGTTTATTTACTGGAACAATTTCAAAAATGCAGACGGCGGATGAATCTGGCCAAAATCCTTGACCGGGGAATGAGGTATGCTGCGGCAGGAGGCTTGATTGGCGTATTCTGTGAGCTGATATCCCTGTTTTGGCCCTTTTACTATGCTCATCTTGCGGCGGGGCTTTGTTTTTTGGCCGGGTTTCTGGCAGGTGCGGCCCATGCGCTGCTGCACAGGGCGGATCTGAAACAGGCAGCCAGAAAACTGGACTCCTTCGGGCTTCAGGAGCGCATGGTAACGGCCTGCGAATTGCTGGGGCAGGAGGATGAATTTGCACGGATGCAGAGACAGGACGCTTTTCTTTATTATGAGCGGCAAAAGGAGCGGATCAGGATTCCCCTTCGTCCTCACAAACGGCATATTCAGGCATTCCTTCTGGCGGCATTCCTGGTTATGGGATTGGGCCTTCTTCCTTCTTCGGCCCGTGAAGAGGCCGAGGTCCGTCATCAGGTAAAAAAGGAAGCCCGGAATGAGGAAACCAGGCTGGAGGAACTGATAGAGGCGCTGCAGGGGGTGGAGCCGGAGAGCATGACGAGGGAACAGCAGGAGCGGCTTTCGGAGCTTTTGGAGGCTCTGCAGCTTTCCCGGGAAGAGCTGGCAAAGGCGGCTTCCTGGGAAAGCCTGGCGTCTGCCCGGGAGAAACTGAACTATAAATATGGGCAGACTGCCCGGGGCCTTGAGGATCTTGCAGGCCAGCTGGGAGATCCCGGGGCGGCAGGAATTGCGGATGCGCAGGCTCTGGCAAAGGCCATTGCCAACGAAAAGGGAGTCCAGACGGCATCCTCAAAAACGCCGGGAAACCAGAATGGAGGCGGCGAAGGCCAAGACGGCGGTGACGGAAGCGGCAGCGGAAACAATGACGGAAACGGCCAGGGTGACGAAAGCTCTGAGGGCGGCGGAAGTCTGAGTGGGCTGAACGGAGGAAGCGCCGGCGGCCAGGGACACCGAGGTGGGCAGGGGGGCGTAAACG
>CAMWUL010000105.1 GCA_947177445.1 uncultured Lachnospiraceae bacterium
GGCGTGGGCTGAACGGCCAGGCCAAGCCAACGGCGTGGGCTGAACGGCCAGGCCACCTCCCTGTTTCCCTTATAAAAGCCTCACCGTTTCTCTGGCAATGGCCAGCTCTTCATTGGTCGGAATGACCATAACAGTAGTCCTGCTGTCCGGCGTAGAAATCACTATGTCCTCTCCCCTTCTGCCATTTGCCTCCTGGTCCAGCTCCACTCCCAGATATCCCAGGTACTCGCAGACAAAGGTGCGCACTATTCCTGCATTTTCTCCCACGCCTGCGGTGAAGCAGATCACGTCTACTCCGTTCATGGCCGCCGTATAGGCTCCCACATATTTAGCGACACGATAGCAGAAGGTTTTCAATGCTCTGACAGCATGGACATTTCCTGCGTGATAGCCATCCTCCAAATCCCTGAAATCTGAAGACAGGTTATCCGAAAGCCCCAGCACACCGGATTTCTTGTTCAGCACATTCATGATCTGATCGATATCCTTCCCCTCCTTATGAGCCAGGAATTCAATGATGGCCGGATCGATATCGCCGGACCTGGTTCCCATGATCAGCCCTTCCAAAGGCGTCAGCCCCATGGAGGTATCCACACATCTGCCGTTCTTCACGGCGGACACACTGGCACCGTTGCCCAGATGGCAGACAATGATCTTTAAATCTTCATACGTTTTCCCCAATACCTCTGCCGCCTTTCTTGAAACATAGGAGTGGCTTGTCCCATGAAACCCGTATCTTCTGATTTTATATTTCTGATAATATTCATATGGAAGCCCATACATGTATGCCTCCTCAGGCATAGTCTGATGAAAGGCCGTATCGAACACCGCCGTCATGGGAGTGGACGGCATCAGCTTCCGGCAGGCGTTGATACCAATGAGATTGGCCGGATTATGAAGCGGCGCCAGATCGCTGCATTCCCGGATAGCCGCCAGAACCTCCTCATCGATGATTACCGATTCAGCGAACTTCTCTCCGCCATGGACCACACGGTGCCCTACTGCACCGATCTCATCCAGATTCTTTACCACTCCCGTAGCGGGATTTGTCAAAGCCTCCAGCACAAGCCGAATAGCCTCCGTATGATCCGACATGGGGGTGACCGTTTTTTCTTTGTCGCCGCCCTCCGGCGCATAAGTGATCATGCTGCCGTCTATTCCGATCCGCTCGCAAAGCCCCTTTGCCAGGCACTTTTCAGACTGAGAATCGATCAGCTGAAATTTCAGAGAAGAGCTGCCGCAGTTTATAACCAATACCTTCATAGATGAAATCCGTCCTTTCAATTTATATACATCCTGCAAATTTTCACATCCCTCTAAGCCAGCTGGGCCTGTACCGCTGTAAGCGCCACAACACCCACAATATCCTGCCAGGAGCACCCTCTGGAAAGATCGTTCACGGGCTTTGCGATTCCCTGAAGCATCGGGCCGTAGGCCTCCGCCCCTCCCAGCCTCTGCACCAGCTTATAGCCGATATTTCCCGCATCCAGATTGGGAAATATTAATACGTTTGCCCTTCCGCCTACCGAGCTGCCCGGCGCCTTGGACTTGGCTACCCCGGGAACCAGCGCCGCATCCAGCTGGAGCTCCCCGTCCAGGGTCAGGTAAGGATACTGCTCACGGGCAAGCTTCGTAGCCTCCACCACCTTGTCCACCATGGCATGCTTCGCACTTCCTCTTGTGGAATGGCTCAGCATGGCGATCACAGGCTTGGGGCCGATCAGGGATTTAAAGCTTCTGGCGGAGGATTCGGCGATAGCGGCAAGCTCCTCCGCAGTAGGATCCTGATTCAGGCCGCAGTCGGCAAAAAGAAATGCTCCGTTCTCGCCCTGCTCCTTAAACTGCGTATCCATAATAAAGAATGCCGACACAAGCTTCACACCCGGAGCCGTCTTCAATATCTGAAGCGCGGGTCTTAAGGTATCCGCTGTGGAGTGGCAGGCCCCCGCCACCATTCCATCGGCATCGCCTGCCTTAACCATGACTATGCCGAAGGTCAGATAATCCCCAAGCAGTATTTCCCTGGCCTTCTCCTCCGTCATTCCCTTCGCCTTTCTTGTCTCATACAAAACACTGACATATTCCTCCAGCTTGGGTGTTTCGGCAGGATTAATCACGGTTATCCCTGTCAGATCCACTTCCAGCCAGCCCGCGCCGTCCATGATCTTTTCCTCATTTCCCACCATAATTATGTCGGCGATTCCCTCCTCCACAATCCTGGCGGCTGCCAGCAGAGTCCTTTTGTCATTGGATTCCGGAAGCACGATGGTCTTTTTGTCCAGCCGTGCCCTCTCCTTGATCAGATCAATGTATGACATACCCTATCTCCTTTCCGTTCCGGCAATTACCAGCCCGCATATTTTATTACAGTACCTCGCGGCCCCTACCCGTGAAAAATAGCACCACGGCAACTTTTTATACATTCTTTCCAGTAAAACCACTTAACAAACTGCTTATTTTGTATTATACTAGATAGAAGAGTGAGAAACAAGGAAAAATATGCGTTAAATTGTATATTTTCCCGTACATACTTTGTTTATAAATTCACAATATTTGCAATAATTTTGTGAGTGTAAACGCTTACGGGCATGTTATTTTTTTCACATTTTCGTTTCTCTCTCATAAACGTAATTACGATACCCACTTCGGGCAGAGAGGTATATTTATGAAAGTAAACGGAATTATCGCTGAATTTAACCCATTCCACAACGGGCATAAGTATTTGCTGGAGGAAGCTCTCCGTCAAACAGAAGCCGATATGACCATAGTAGCCATGAGCGGCAATTTCGTCCAGCGTGGAGCGCCTGCTCTGCTGGACAAACATGCCCGGGCCGAAATGGCGCTGAAGTGCGGAGCCGATCTGGTCCTGGAAATCCCCACGGTCTATGCGGTTTCCAGCGCCGAGGGCTTTGCCACCGGCGGCGTTTCTCTTTTGCACAGACTGGGCGTTGTCACCCATCTTTGCTTTGGGAGCGAGTGCGGAGAAATTGATATCCTGAAAAACATTGCACGAATCCTGCTGTCAGAGCCGGAAGAATTTGCCGATGCTCTGCGCAGCAATCTGCGTCAGGGATTCTCCTATCCCATTGCACGGACTCAGGCGCTTTTGCAATATGATCCCTCCCTGAGCAGCTCCAGGAACGTACTTTCCTCCCCCAACAACATACTGGGGATCGAATATATCAAGGCCATTGACAGACTGTCCAGTTCATTGACTCCTGTAACGGTACGCCGCATGGGCGACGGTTACCATGACCGGCTTCCCGGCGAGGCCCGGTGCTCTGCTTTGACCATACGACATGCTCTTTACGCAGGCTGTGATTCCAGCTTTCTGCATGCGCATATGCCTGCTGACGCTGCCGACCTGCTGACAGAGCATCTGTCCCATACGCCGGTGAAGCGGAGAAACGATGTTTCCTCCAGCCTCTATTATAAGCTGGTTTCAGAAAAGGAATCCGGGTTTGACAAATATCTGGATGTTTCAACGGATCTGTCGGCGCGGATCTGCAACAAGCTGAATGAATTTCAGAGCTTTGACAGCTTCTGTGATCTTTTGAAAACAAAAGAATTGACCTATACCAGAATCAGCCGCTGTCTGCTTCACATTCTCCTGAACATCACCAAGGAGGATATGTCCCTGTATCGCAGCATGGACTATGTGCCTTATGCCCGGGTTCTGGGCTTCCGCAAAAAGTCCTCCCAGCTGCTGGGAGACATTAAGGACCGCTCCGCCATTCCTCTGGTGACAAAGCTGGCCGATGCGGAAAAAAATTTAACCCCGGACGCCTATTCCATGCTGAAGCAGGATCTCATGGCCAGCCAGCTCTATTATGGCCTGGATGCATGCTCGGGAGACAAACCTCCCATAAATGAATACACAATTCCTCTGGTCATAATATAATATGTATAAGCCAGACATCAGGAAAATCCCTCTGCACAGATTGCAGGGGGATTTTTTCTGACTGCTCTCCCCGTCGGAAAGCTGATAATGAAAATTGCATGCAGATGCATAATACCCTCTCCAATACATATACTGATCATGATATAAAACGCAAGGAGAACATTCATGAAGCAGTTAAAACATTTTACTATGATCGGAGTCGTTTTTGTCTTAATCACAGGCACCCTTGCGCATTTCCTGTATGACTGGTCCGGAAAAAATCCTGTAATCGGCCTTTTCACACCGGTCAATGAATCGATATGGGAACACATGAAATTGCTCTTTTTTCCCATGCTGCTATACTCGTTAATTATGATTTTTAAATTCCGGGGAATGTACCCCTGCATTACCTCGTCATTCTGTTTTGGAATTTTGGCCGGTTCATTGCTCATTCCCGTTCTCTACTACGTCTATACCTCCATTCTTGGCAGCGATGTTTTTGTTGTGGACATCGGCATATTCATTTTGAGCATCATAATCGCTTTCTGGCTTTCCTACAAGCTGACATTGTCCTGCAGACTGAAGCCCTGTACCCTTTTGCTGAGTGCCCTGACAGTTATTCTTTTGGCCTGTTTTATAGTATTTACTTACCATCCCCCCGGCATTGCACTCTTCGCAGATCCCACGGCTTCACATTCTCCAGAAGCCATTTTGCCACACCGTCTCTTTCATTGCCGGGGATAATTCCCGTGGCGGCTTCTTTCAGCTCTTGCACCCCATTCTCCACCGCGTAGCATTCGTCAGACAGCTTAAACATCGGAATATCATTAATTGCATCACCAAAGGAAATGATCCTGTCACAATTCCACATCCTTTTAAGCGTCTTTACAGCTTCCGCCTTCGTTGCCCGGCAGGACATAATTTCACACCAATATTCAGGTCTGTATAATTCCTGCTGAATCGTACACCGAAATCGGCTGTCTTCTGAAAGGATGTTGTATAACGGCATCAGTTCCTCTTTCTCCCCTATACATGTAAAATAGAAAATGTTTCCGTCATACAATCCCTCTGACCCATCCAGCGGGCGGAGTCTTCTATCCACTGTGCGCCTTGAAAGATACCTCTTTATTCCCTCATTTTCACATCTTATATTCCAGGAAACCTTTTCCTCATTTTTCACAAAAGAATACACCAACGGACTGATTTGCGTATCCTCTATGGTTTTTTTGATAAAATCGGCTTCTTCCTCCGTAAAAATATGTGAGGACAAAATCTCGCCTGTACCTGGATACATAATAAACGCTCCGTTATATACAATCACCGGCATCGATACAGCCAGGCCATCTGTCACCACTGAGGCCGATACCAGCGATCTGGCCGTGGCATAGGTAAAGAGCATGCCCTGGTCAATGAGCCTGTTAATAATACGAATACTCTCCTGACTGATACGATCCTCCTTGTTTAACAGAGTGCCGTCCAAATCGGTAACATATAACGTTTTCATGAGAATCAAGCTCCTTTTTCTTTTTTCTGTTTGGATCCTGAATTTCCTGCGATAAAAGGAAAGCCGCCGCCTAACGAATATCTATCCGCTAAGGCGACAGCCTTTATTAAATGTATTAAATATTCAGCAAATCACTGTATGCCTTCAGCGCACCGTCCGTATCATGGGCAAGAACCTTCTTTGCCAGAACCTTTCCCAGCTGTACCCCTTCCTGGTCAAAGCTGTTTATGTTCCAAACAAAGCCCTGGTACATCACCTTGTTCTCAAAGTGGGACAGCAAAGCGCCCAGCGTCTCGGGCGTTAACTGTTCACCGATAATGATGCTGGAAGGACGTCCGCCCTGGAAGTTTTTGTTGCGGTTTTCATCCTCTTTCCCGCAGGCAAACGCCACGATCTGCGCCGCAACGTTAGCGCAGAGCTTCTGTTGGCTTGTGCTGTCCTGAATCACAACGTCCCTGCCCATCTGATTGTTCCGAAAGCCTACAAACTGCAGAGGTATGATATCCGTTCCCTGATGCAGCAGCTGGTAAAAAGAATGCTGACCGTTGGTGCCAGGCTCTCCGAAAATCACAGGACCCGTGGGATAATTCACCGGCTCGCCGAAACGATTTACCGACTTACCGTTGGATTCCATGTCAAGCTGCTGCAGATGTGCAGGGAAACGGCTCAAAGCCTGGGAATAAGGCAATACAGCCGTATTCTGATACCCCAGAACATTGCGCTCATAAACCCCGATCAAAGCATCCAGCATGGCAGGATTTGCAAATATATCCTTGTTCCTTGCAAGCCTGTCTTCCTCTGCCGCACCCTCAAGGAATCGTGCAAATACCTCCGGACCGAATGCCAGTGATAATACCGCACCGCCCACACCGGAGGTGGAGGAAAATCTGCCGCCGATATAATCATCCATAAAAAATGCTGCCAGATAATCATCACTCTTTGCCAGCGGTGAAGTCTCGCTGGTGACGGCAATCATATGCCGGGAAGCATCCAGGCCGGCATTTTTCAACGCATCCTTTACAAATGACTCATTGGTCAGGGTCTCCAGCGTCGTACCGGATTTGGAGACCAACACAAAAAGGGAATGCTCTACGTCAATGGTATTCAATACCGCAGCGGCATCGTCGGGATCTACATTGCTGATGAATTTTGCTTCCATTTTGAATGTGTGATTTACCTTAGCCCAGTTCTCCAAAGCCAGATACATGGCACGGGGCCCCAGATCGCTTCCGCCGATACCAATCTGCACAACAGTGGTAAATTTCTCTCCTGCCGCGTTTGTAATTTCGCCATTGTGAACCTTATTTGCCAGTTCTGCAATTTTCTCCTGCTGCTCAACATAAAAGCTGCGCTTGTCCACACCATCGGCCTCGACAGCTTCCCCCAGCTGGCCCCGGGTCATATGATGAAGCACTCTGCGCTTCTCTCCGGTATTGATCACCTCGCCATTGTAAAGAGCTTCGAATTTCCCGGCAAGCTGTGTCTCCTCTGCCAATTTTTCTAGAGCTTTCAGCACCTGGTCGTCTACCTGCTTCGCGGCATAATTATAAGTAAGTCCTGCCGCCATGGGAACGCTGTACTTTCTGACGCGCTCTGCGCCCTTCTCTCCCGCCATTGCCTCCGCCAGATTTACAGACGCCGTCTTCAACAGCTCCTGGTATGCAGGAATGGTATCCAAATTGTTCCAAGTTATCATTTTTCCTCCGACCTCCTTAGATTTTTATGAAATATATTCCATTGGAGTGCCCTTCTCCCTCCGGAAGACATTCCAGGAAACATTCCATTATTAGTCGTATCAGCCTTGCTCTACGATTATACTATGAAATGCAGGTGAATTCAAGCATGTCGTTACTTTTCACGGCTTCGCCGTTCAAAGCAACATGATGCACACAAAATGAGCAAAAAGCGCTCATTTTGGCGCGTGCTGTCTCGGGTTTTTGTGCAAACAGCGCACAAAAACACCTCGCGGCCCCTACCCGTGAAAAGTAACTACATAGGTTTCAGATTTTTATCAAGTCTGTCCACCATCCAGGCAATCCGTCTTTCCCGCCCGGCATCTGTCTTTGCGTCAAAATAAGCCCGCGTATAGGTTTTCTTTACTGATAAGGACATGGCCTGAAAATTTGTGAAAGCAGGCTCATATCCTTCCAACAATGCAGAAAGATGCTCAATTTGCTCTTCTGTAACCGCCATGGGTTTGGGAGCATCCCATTGGCCGTTCTTTTGGGCTTCCTCTATTTTCTTTCTGCCGAAATCGGTCATAAGTCCCTGTTCTTCAAGTTTTTTCACTAATGTCTTATTTTTCTCTGACCACTTGCTGTTCTCCCTGCGCATGGAAAAATATTTCTTATATGTTTTATCGTCAATGCTTTGCATCTGTCCGTCAATCCAACCAAAACAGAGAGCCTCTTCCAGTGCTTCTCCTGCCTTTATTGTTTTTGGCCCACCCGTTTTGCCAAATAAAAGCCACACGCCATCATTTGACAGGCAGTGATCATATAACCATTTCCTGAATTCTTCTCTGTTGGCAAATTCCATGATTTCGTCCATTGTGCCCTTCCTAATCATACACAGCCCTCCGATAAGATCCCATCCCGCCCCAACCATTCGGAATACTATTCAATCATTGCAATTGCATTGATCACTTTATCGATGCTTGTTTCTAAAATGTTCTCACCCCAGCCAAGATCCCAATCATCACCTGCGCCCGAATCTGATATTATATATATTCCTGCTGCGTGGCAGGAACGAAACCCTGCTGCCGAAAACAGACCTGCCCCCTCCATTTCAACGCAAAGAGCGCCTTTGTTCTCAAAATATTTTATACGCCAATTTGTTTCAACATAACCTGCATCGGTAGTCCAGTGATAACCTCTGTGATATTTGATCCCTTTTGTTTCCATTTCTTTGCAGAGGAAATCTGTAAGCGCTTTTGATGTTTCAACGATTTCGCCATTATATCCGTACAGTCCTGCAACTGCTGTATCATTAAATGCTCCGTTAGTGATAACCACATCGCCTATCCGTGTTCCGACGCGCCCCCCTGCAAACCCAACATGGATAAGCTCCTGAGCTCCTGCGGCTATCAGATCCTCAGCCTGGGTCGCAATTCCGGGTGAACACATTTCACCTTTTACAAATCCGACGCAATTGTCATGATTCATAACATATACCTCTCCACCCACATGATAAGTGAGTGTTCCGACATTTTTCGCAAGCATTGCGTCGTACAAACTATCTGCAAGAAGGTATAATCTTTTAGGAAAAGCTTCCCTCATTTTATCAAAATCAATCCCCTGCAATTCCATTTCACGTCTTACAAGCTGTGATGGCGCATTATATTCATTCGGATCGATCGGAAAATTATTCCGGCACATAATCTC
>CAMWUL010000106.1 GCA_947177445.1 uncultured Lachnospiraceae bacterium
TCATGGGGATAACGTCCCGCATGCTCCCGTACCAGTCCTACCAGCTCCAGAATCTCATACACCTTTTCATCAATATACTTTTTATCCTTGATCCCGTTAATAACCAGGCCTTCGGCGATGATTTCCCGTACCGTCATTCGGGGATCCAGGGATGCGATCGGATCCTGAAAGATCATCTGGATTTTCGTGATCAGCTTGGTTTTCCCTGCAATTCGCAATTCATCCCGATACTTTTTCTGGAGCGCCTTTTGCTCTGCAGGAGAAGCCTTTTCTAACAGAGACCTATACCGTTCTTTTATTTCCTGTTCAAGACGCTGAGCGTATTCGCTGTCGGAATGTTTGTGATCGAACCGGGCAGCTTTGATCTGTTTCCGATTTTCCTCTATCGTGTGCTTCAGCTTTTCGTTCAGCTCCTTGATGCGGGCTTCATTTCTTTCCTTCATCTGAGGCTGCCCGGCGGATTCCTTCTTAAGCTCCTGAATCGCCTTTTTGTTTTCAGCCCGGGCCTGCCGGATGGCCGCCTTGTAAGAACCGATGCCTGCGCAAATCCGCTGCCCCTTAAAATAAATGCTCCCTGCGGTAATATCATATATTTTGATGATGGAACGGCCTGTGGTGGTTTTGCCGCATCCGGATTCCCCCACCAGGCCGAACACCTCGCCCTTTTTAATCTCAAAGCTTACATCATCGACTGCCTTGACCTTGCCAAAATGCTGGCTTAAATGATCTACCCTCAGAAGAACCTCTTGTTTTTTTTCACTGCCCATTCCGCTCACCTCCGGCCTTCTTCATTCTCTCAATCCGATCCGTAATGATCTTGGGAACCTCAACCTTGGGTGCGTCGGGATGCAGCAGCCAGGTAGCCGCTTTATGGCCCGGTGAAACCTCAAACATGGGAGGCTGCAGTTCAAAATCGATCTTCAGCGCATATTTGTTGCGCGCCGCAAAAGCATCCCCCTGAGGCGGGTAGATCATATTGGGCGGCGTGCCCGGAATGGCGTCCAGCTTTTCGTTGGTGTCCAAATCAGGCATGGAGGACAAAAGCGCCCATGTATAGGGATGTCTGGGATCATAGAAAATATCTTCGGCGGAACCGTATTCCACGATCTTGCCGGCATACATAACCGCAATGTCATCTGCCATATTTGCCACTACGCCCAAGTCGTGGGTGATGAAAATAACGGACAGATTTCTTTCCTCCTTCAAACGATTAATCAGTTCCAGAATCTGTGCCTGAATGGTAACATCCAGCGCTGTGGTGGGCTCATCACAGATCAAGATCTCCGGATCTGCCGCCAAAGCGATGGCAATGACGATGCGCTGCCGCATGCCGCCGGAAAACTCGAACGGATACTGGTTGTAGCGCATACGAGGTTCACTGATTCCCACTTCGTCCATCAGCTTAATGGCTCTCTCTCTGGCCATACTTTTGGTGATGCGGTACACCACGTCGGAAGCCTTTCCCTTGAGATAATCCACAATGCCTATACTTCTTTTCCTGAAGTCCATCTTCTCCGAGGCATCAATATAGGCTCGGTAGGTTCTCTCCAGCCGGTCAATGATTTTAATGATATTCTTTCTTAAATCTTCCAGGTCGTAAACAACCTTCGGAACCACCTTCCAGTCCACAGTTTTTCCTCTGGAGATCAAAGCCTCCCGCCTTTTGGACTGTCTGGCATACCGGGCCTCCTCCCTGGGATTTTGAGTCTTGTAATAAAAATACTTGGAAATAGCGTCCTGCATACTGCTCCGAAAAGTATAAGCGGCACTGTCCTTGATGAACTCGAGGCGGTCTATACTGTCTTCAACCTGATTGGAAAGTTCTTTACACAGCTTCATTCCCTCTGCCTTGTCAAAGTCCTTCAGATAATATTCCTTTGCCTGAACAAGACTCGTAAGCACCTTTTTCTTTTTTTCCAGAGCAATCTCATAGGAGTGCCGGACTCCCTTTTCCTCCGTCTCCAGAAACTCATTCATAAAATCACTGTTTAAAAGTTCAAGCGCCTTTTGATTCAGTTCTTCTATAGAATAACGTCCCAGATCCTCATCGGGTTTGCGCAGCTGGTAATAGCCAATCCTGAAAAAGTTCGGCTTTTCCTGCTTTGTCATCTCATCCAGCAACGCCTTCAATTCTTCCAGCGCAGCCTCAACACTCTTTGAAATGACGGTTTTTCCATCCTTTGTCTGCTGATGCTCCGCAGTCACCTTCCGCAGCTTTTCCAGACAGGTGCTCAACCTTTGGGCATAACGTCTGGTGAAAAATACGTCTTTCAGCTGCCTGCCTCTTTTTTCAAAATCCTTCAAAAAGACCTTGGTGTCAAGCTTCTGTCCTTTCTCTGCTTTAAAGAGAAAATCTTCAATGGCATCAATCAACGCCTCTGCCCTCGATTCGTCCTGATTATAACGATTTTCCAGACGATTGGCCTGAATGCAGAATTTGTCAAAAGTTTCTGTCATCTGCTTAACTCTGGCAGCGTTGCCTTCGCCAATAGCGGCAGTCATGTTTTTACGCAGCTCCTCCAGCAGGCCATTGAACTCTTTTCTCGCTTCCCGCCGATTTGCCTTGTTTTTCAGCAGCATAGCCTCCGTGATTTGTTTGCCGATCTTAACGATTGGATTCAATGAGGACAATGGGTCCTGAAATATCATGGAAAGCTTATCGCCCCGCAGCTTATACATTTCCTCTTCGCTGATTTTCAACAAATCCTTGCCGTCATAGAGAATTTCTCCGCCCTCGATAATGGAATTTCCTGCCAGAATGCCGAGAACGGCCTTGGAAGTCACGGACTTTCCCGAACCTGATTCACCCACGATGGCCAATGTTTTTCCACGCTCCAAATCAAAGGAAATATCCCGAACCGCCTTCACCGTACCGCTGGAGGTACGGAAGGAGATCTTCAGTTCTTTTACCTCTAAAATCTTATCCATATAGATACCCCCTGCCCGTTTTAGCGGGCTGCCAATCAATAGTTTCCGGAAGCTTACTCCTCCACACCTCGCAATGCAGGATTAAAGGCATCCCGCAGCCCATTTCCGAATAAATTGAAGCTGATCATCAAAAGAGCCAAAAAAAGCGCCGGAAATATCATCAAGTGAGGATAATTTGTCCAAATGGAGCTGGCATCCGCCAGCAGCGTACCAAGAGAGGTGGTTTCGGCGGTTCCAAGCTTTACGATGCCCAGATAACTCAGCATGCTTTCCTGACCGATCACCCCCGGAATCACCAGTGCACAGGAGGTGATAATGGTTCCCAGCGAATTCGGAAAGATATGTTTCCAGATAATTCTCCGGTCTCTGGCTCCCAGCGTGCGGGCTGCCATGACATATTCCTGATTTTTAAAGCGGTAAAACTGGGTTCGCACTCTTGAAGCAGTGCCCAGCCATCCGGTGAGAACGAAAGCAAATAAAAGGCTTGGAACGGCCCCTACCCGATTGGCCAAATGGAGCTGGAACAGAGTGGCCACTACAACGAAGGGGACACCTGACAGAATGTCCGACACGCGTTCCATTACAATGTCAGTGGTTCCGCCATAATAGCCCTCTATGGCGCCATATACCGCTCCGATCACCAGATTAATAACGGACACACATACCGCCACAAGGAGACTGAGCTTGATGCCGTCAGCCATGCGGAAAGCCAGGTCATACCCCTGACTGTCCGTACCCAAAAGGAAATCAGGTTCACTACCATACAGATAGCGATAATAGTTGTAATAAAGTATGCGAACCTTATAAAGAGCCGTATCCATTGTGCCGCCGCCGGCATAAACATAATAGACCGGATTCCCTTCCGCGTCCCGCATATAATTGTCTTCCAGCATCATGCCGGGTTCATAGGCAATGGTTTTTGCCTTTCCATTTTCATCTATAGTGACAGGATTGCTTTTCTTCGTCTTATACCAGTTGTTGGCATCTGTGGCATCCACGTTCCATTCGTTATCCGCCACGAGGGGATAAAGTATGTGAAGCCCCGTTTCTTCCTCCCATGCGCGGATGTTGTTATATTCCTGCTGTTCGATATTGCGGTAAATAAAGCCTACCTCCAGATAAGTGTCGATTCTTCCAGAATAGATAACCGTTTCCTTCTTGCCGGCGGTGGTAGTGATTCGGCCTTCCCCCACCTTCACCATGGGCTGGTAATAGCTGGCCATACCTTCCTCCAGGCTTACCCCTCTGCCGTCATAGTCCTCTGCTCCGATTCCCATGGCAAGGACTTTGATCAGACCCTTTTCCGTAAAATCGCGGTCAGACCCGCCATCCATGAAACCGGGCCTTCTCAGGGACACCACTCGAGGAGCTTTTTTCGCATAAGAGACTACCATGAGGCCCGCCTTGTCAGAAAACACGATAGGAATCAAAAAAGCATAAATCACGATAAGAATGATGATGCAGGCCGCCACCACGGAAGCCTTACTCTTACGAAAACGTATCCAGGCATCCTTGAAATAGCCTATGGGCTTATCCTCAAATTTCTGGTCCGTAAGCTTTTCGCCGCTATGTGCAAACTCAAATTTCTCCTTGGGAAGCATCCCATATTCCAAGATTTTCTCTGACATGTCATCTCTCCCCCATTCTGATTCGCGGATCAAGGAAACCATAGCTGAGATCTACCACGATTCCGCCTACCAGACCTATGGCCGTGTAAAAAATGCTGTCCATCATAAAAATATCATAGTCACGCAGATTGATGGACGTAATGTACAAACGCCCCACCCCTGGGATGGAAAAAATCTGTTCTATGATAAGCGAACCTCCCATTATGCTGATGAAGCTACCTATAATCATGGGTAAAATAGGAACCATTGCATTTTTCAGCGCATGCCGGGTAGTCGCCTGCCCCCTGGTAAGGCCCTTCGTCCGTGCCAGAAGCATATAATCAGATGTCAGTGTCTCTGTCAGCTCCGCTCTGGTATAACGGCACAAGCCGGCGATTTCTCCGAAGGTCAGTGCCAAAACCGGTGCAATGATGCTGTGAAACATTTTGGGAGTAAAATAGGAACCGCCGGCATCTGCCAGAGAATACATCTGAAGCGGCAGCCATCCCAGCTTAAAGTACAGGAAATACTGCAGCAGGAAAGCATACACATATGAAGGCACAGAGACACATACCATGACCGCCGTGCTGATCAGCGAATCCTGCCATTTGTTTTTCTTAATTGCTGCAAATACCCCCAGAGCGATGCCAATGGGAATGCCGAAAAAAAGGGCATAAAGGTTCACTATGATAGTAGGAAGCAGGCGGCTCGTCAGCGCTTCAAGCGCAGGCTGTCTGAAAGTGATGTACCAAGAGGTTCCGAAGTCTCCCTCAGTAAAGATGTTTTTCAGATAAATCCAGTACTGTGTCAGAAGAGGCTCGTTATACCCCAGCGCCTCCCATCGTGCCTCAATTACTGCGGCCAGATTCTTCTCCTGGGGCATTTCTCTCGGAAGAAGGCGGACCATCATAAAACAGATGGTAGTGATAACAAATAGTGTGAAAAACATCAGTATAACTCTCTTGATGACATACTTTGCCATTCTCATGTGCATTTTCTCCTTTCCGGTCCCATTGTCAGGAAGTCCAGACCGGCACATATAACTGGACTGTCTGACAATATGGCCGTATATCAAAATATCATGGCAGCAGGGGATGGTGCTCCGCCCGCCGCCATGAAGAATAAAATATTATTCGTAGTTCAAAGCGCCGCTCTGGCTATTGATATATTCAGCCCACTCCGTATCTGTATAATTATAGGTCATCAAACGGAGTCCGCCGAAGCCGTACATGATATTGTAATCCTCGGTATAGTATTCTACCTGATAAGACATCATGGAACATGCAGTACTGCCTGCAAGAGGTATTCTGTAATACTTCTTCAGATATTCCTCCTCCATCTGGGAAAGGATAGCAAGCTTGGTGTCAAATCCTGCGCTGGCATAGGCGCCGGAACCTACCATACACTGGGACCATACCTGCCATGTCTGGGTAACTTCTTCGCCGTCAATGGTCAATGTCAATGTTTCGGTTTTAGGATCCCAGCAGGCTGCCTCGTTGATATCATACTGATCAGGATCACAGTATACCTGCAGATTACGGAACGGATAAAATGCTGCGCCGCCCCACGCGCCGTATCCGATTGCGTACTCGCCGGCAGGAACCGCTTTGTAAGGGCTGTTGTCTCCGGTCAAGTTACCCACAGGCTCCAGTGTGATCTTTCCAAATCCGGATCCCTCGAGGGCTTCATTGATGAACTTCTGCAGTATGCCTACCTGCTGCTGATGAGCCGCAGTGACATCACGGCTGGAATAAGCAATACGGATATAAATATCTTCACCTTCATTGTAAACACCGGCATCTGTGAGCTCCTTGCAGGCCTCCGCCATCAAAGATTTTGCCTCGGTGAGGTTATAGCCATTCACAGATTCGTAAGCATCCTTCAGCGTAGCATAAGGCGTTCCCTCGCCGTAAGAGATTCCGTACAGATTGCAGACTGCCTGCATGGCCTCATCGGAATTTCTGTAAGAAGATGTAGGATCATTGTATACATCATAGAAATACAGGTTATTCAGCAGCGCATACATAGGCTTATAGCCTGTGGTAGCTGTTACGAATTCAGCACGGTCAATTGAAAGGCTCATTCCCTTACGGAACTTCTCGTTGGACAGAACCACGGAATTGGTGTTGCCCTTGGATTCGTCCATAGTCTTCAGATTATCCAGGTTGGTATTGAAGAAAAGGGACATAGTATAAGTCTCATCCACCTTATAAAGACGGTCACTGGTGGCAAAGGCCTGGAGGTCGTCAGACTCCGGTGTCCAGTTGGACAGCTCGCCCTTCAGGAATGCCTGCTTGGCAGCATCCGGCTGCATAATGTCGATAACTACTCTGGTGGTCTGATATTGCTGACGTGTTTCGCCGTCCACTTCAAAGTTGGTGTGGGAAACCAGTGCGCCGTTTTCGTCCTTCTCCCAGCCGTACCAGTTTTCGTTCTGTACAAACACCACCTGCTTATCCTGCTGCATGGACTCCATGCGGTAAGGACCATAGGACTTAGTAGTGTCAAGAGAGGTGCCGTAGTCGGTGGTCACCAATTTTCCGGAAGTATCCTTGCCGGCTTCGTACAGATCCTCATATACCAGCCAGGTGGTGGTGCAGGAGGTCAGGAAATAGTTGAAATCAATATGGGACTCATTGACATAACGGATGGTATAGTCGTCTACCTTGTAGCAGCCAACTGTGGAATCATAATCAACCTCGGGATATTCCACTGCATAAGCCACGTAATTTACTACGTCGTCTGCGGTCTCTCCCCAGTCCGCCACAGCGGTGATCACATCCTCCAGCAGCTTGGCGTTTTCTTCTGTCAAAGGCGCATAGCCGTCATCATCAGCCACTGCCAGCAGAGAATTAAACGCGTCCACACCAAAATAGGCTTCTCCGTAATTATCCACGTAATCCTTCAGAGAATTGCCGCCCAGCCAATCCAGGGGAGCGTTGAGAACAATACGCATGGCAGCGCCGTCGGGGGTGGTGTATGTACCATCGTCGCCCTTTACCCAATCTGCCATGGGATATGCGGTGCTGTCACCTGCCACGTTGGGCACCCATGCGGTTCTGCCGGCATTGTAGTACGCGTTTCCGCCTGCCACCGCAGACTCGCCTGCATAGTACAGATTTGCACGATAGTTCTGCATCTCGGGATTCAGCAGCTGCTTCATGGAATAGATATAGGAATCTGCATTGATGGGGGTTCCATCCTCCCATTTTGCATTGGGATTCAGCTTGATTTCAAAAACATATCCGTCTGTGGTGGTCTCAGGAGTCGTACCCTCCACCAGCCTGACCGCATACTTGCTCAGATCATCCTGATGCTCTGCCGTTACATCCTCAATGGATGTAGCCATTTCATAGACCCACTGGTACACACCCTCTTCGGAATCCAGAATGGACATGGTGCAGAACGGGGATGTCAGATAGTCGTTCATGGCATCGTCCGCATTGGTCTCCCATGTGTGCGGATTCCAGTTAGTAGGCATGGAACCCATGTAATCGTGGAAAGTATAGCTTTCCGCTGTGCCTTCCGTCTGGTTGTCGCCGGATTCGCCAGAGCTGCCTTCATCATTTTTGCTCTCGCTCTGCTGTGTGTCGGAGCCCGAGCTGCTCTGACCCGGATCGGAATTGTCCCCGCAGGCTGCCAGCGACATGGTCATGGCCGCTGCCATCACGAGGGCTAGAAATTTCTTTCCTTTCATAATTTCTCCTCCTTTATTTACTCTGC
>CAMWUL010000107.1 GCA_947177445.1 uncultured Lachnospiraceae bacterium
TGATCGGAAACCTGTATGACGACGGAACCGTGAAGCTGACAGCCTCCGCCTTTGGATCGGAGATTCCTCTGGATGCAGGAACCTGGACCATGGGAGAGAACGGATACACCATCACCTTCCAGTTTGACAACGCAGGCGAGCTGGTATCCGGTCTGGGAGAAGCGGGAGCAGTGCTTCAGTATACGGCTTCCAGCGAGATGCTGGGCGATGTGGATACGGAGCTGGTGATTGCCTTTGCCGCGGCGGAGCCTGTGGTGACCATGCAGCTGAAGGGACAGATCCCGGTTACCGAGGAAGCCAACGCGGATGTGATCGGGGATATGTATGACGACGGAACCGTGAAGCTGACAGCCTCCGCCTTTGGGCAGGAGATGGAGCTGGATGCGGGAACCTGGGTTATGGGTGAGGACGGCTTTACCGTTACCTTTACCTTTGACAACGCAGGGGAGATTTCTTCTGCCGTAGGGGAGAGCGGAGCGGCTATCCAGTATGTGCAGACAGGCAGCCCCATCGGGGATATCGATACGGAGTTGGTAATTTCCATGGCAGAATAGTCCGGCGGCTTTTGCGGAGCGCTGCTTTGCCGGGATAAAACGAAGTGTACATGAAAAGTGACAGGGGAGCCGGCAGTTATCGGGAGAGATGGCTGCCGGCTTCCTGTATGCGAAAGCCTTTCTGCAAAATAATAAATGGGGGTAAATATGGAATTGACTGTAAAACGAAAAAACGGTGTATTTGCCACGATTCTGGTGTCCTGTATCGCCTGCTCCATGCTTTCCACGGCGCTGAACACGGCTCTGCCCCAAATTCTGGTGGATTTTAAAATCGACAGCTCTACAGGACAGTGGCTGACCAGTATTTATTCTCTGGTTATGGGAATATTGACGCTGGCCACCCCCTTTCTGATCCGCAGGTTTTCTGCCAGGGGCCTGTATCTGTGCACCCTGTTGATTTTTCTGCTGGGACTTTTGCTCAGCGGCTGCACTACGTCCTTTGGGGTGATGATGGCAGGCAGAGTTCTGCAGGCCGCCGGAAACGGCATTATGGTGGCTCAGGGACAGGTGCTGATCCTGACCATGTTCCCTTTGGAAAAGAGAGGAAGCGTCATGGGAATTTACGGACTGGCCATAGGCACCTCTCCTGTGATAGCGCCCGCTCTTGCAGGAATCGTCGTGGATTTCTTCGGATGGCGGATGATTTTCTATATAGTGGCCGTGGTAGTGGCTGTGTCCGCCGTGATGACGGGTATTCTTTTTGGGGATATTCTGGAGCATGAAAAAAGCAGGCTGGATATTCTGTCACTTGCCTTATGCTCTGTGGGAGTATGCGGACTGCTCCTTGGGGCCGGAAATGTCGGAAAGTATTCGCTGACAAATGTAAGAGTATGGGTGCCTTTGGCGTGCGGCCTGGCTGGAACTGTGATTTTTGCTGCAAGACAGCTTCGCATGGAAGCTCCTTTTATGGAGCTTCGCATTTTGAAGGTGCCCCGGTACAGGACAGCGGTCATTGCCAGTATGGTAATGTATGCCACCGTGATGGCTTCCTCCATTCTGATCCCCATTTACATACAGAGTGTGCTTGGCTTCAGCGCCACCTTGTCGGGGCTGGTGACCATGCCTGGAGCTCTGGCCACCGCGCTGATCAGTCCCGTTTCCGGAAAGCTGTATGACAATTTCGGGATAAAGCCCCTGTTTCTGGCAGGCGGTATAATGCTGACTGCCGGAAGTCTGGGGACGGCGCTGATTCTGGAGGGCGGATCTCTTTTCGGGATTGGTGCGCTGAATGTGGTTCGCTGTGCGGGAATCGGCTGTCTGATGATGCCCTTTGTGACCTGGGGCATGAGTGGACTGAGAACGGAACACACCTCCCATGGTACGGCGCTGATCACCTCCCTGCGTACCGTGGCAGGAGCCTTTGGATCGGCGATATTTGTGGCGATATATAATACCGCCGCAGAAAGCGGAAGGGTATATGGAGGAATGCGGGCCGCTTTTGCAGGACTTGCAGTTTTCGGAGCAATCGAGATTGTGCTGGCATGCCGGCAGAAAGGGGGA
This sequence comes from uncultured Lachnospiraceae bacterium, assembly GCA_947177445.1. Taxonomy (GTDB): domain Bacteria; phylum Bacillota; class Clostridia; order Lachnospirales; family Lachnospiraceae; genus Acetatifactor. Next base: position 2,055 of record CAMWUL010000107.1, read on the forward strand.
AAAGAAGCATGAGAAGCGTAATTTCTTTAAACAGAGACTGGACCTTTTACAAGGAGGGGGTATCCGAAAGGGTCAATCTGCCCCACACCTGGAACGCCCTGGACGGACAGGACGGAGGGGACGATTATTACAGAGGCTGCTGTTACTACGAAAGAGAGCTGGAATGTCCTGTGCTGAAGGCAGGGGATCAGGTCTGGCTGGAATTTCTGGGGGTCAGCGCCACGGCGGAGGTGTCGGTAAACGGCCACTTTGTGGGCAGGCACGAGGGAGGATATTCTGCCTTTCGGTACAATATCACAGGAGTGCTGAAGGTCCATCCGGACCAGGAAAAAAACACACTGGAGGTGGTGGTGGATAATTCGGCCAACGACAGAGTATATCCCCAGAAGGCGGATTTTACATTTTACGGCGGAATCTACCGGGATGTGAATCTGATCATTGTGCCCGAAACCCACATTGCCCTGGATCTGTGGGGAGGACCCGGCGTTAAGGTCACCCCTCGTCTGACGAAAGGACATGCGGACATTCTGACAGAGGTCTGGCTGGAGGGGCGGGATAATCCGAAAGACGGGCAGGCATTGGAGGTAACCATTTGGGGAGATCATGAGGCTGTAAGCAGAAAGAGGATGTCGCTGACAGGGGTGTCAAGGGAGGCGGTTCTGGAGCTTGCCATTGAAAATCCTCATCTGTGGCAGGGAAGGGAGGATCCTTACCTTTACACAGCCCGGGTCAGGCTGTTGGAGATTGGCGGGAAAACAGGGGACGAAGCCGTGATTGACCAGGTGAGTCTGCGCTTTGGCTGCCGCAGCTTCCATGTGGATCCGGACAAAGGCTTTTTCCTGAACGGGAAGTCATATCCCCTGCGGGGAGTATCCCGGCATCAGGACAGGGAGGGTGTGGGCTGTGCCCTGACCCGGGAGATGCATAAGGAGGATATGGAGCTGATTGCGGAAGTGGGAGCCAACAGTATCCGGCTGGCACATTATCAGCATGATCCGTATTTTTATGATCTGTGTGATGAGTACGGTATGGTGGTCTGGGCGGAGATTCCTTATATCACCATGCACATGGAAGGCGGAAGAGAGAATACCTTATTCCAGCTGCGGGAGCTGATTCTGCAGAACCATCACCATGCGGGCATCTGCTTTTGGGGTATATCCAACGAGGTCACGGTGGGAGGGGTCACGGAGAGTGTGCTGGAAAACAACCGCGCCCTGCACGCCCTGGCAAAGGAGATGGATCCGGGAAGGCTCACCACCATGGCCTGTGCCTTTATGCTGGACGAAAACAGTCCTATGCTGAGGATCACGGATGTATTGGCCTACAACCACTATTTCGGGTGGTATTCCGGCGAGCTGGAGGATAATGACGCCTGGTTCGACGAATTCCGGCAAAAGCACCCGGGAATGGCAGTGGGATTGTCGGAGTACGGCGCCGAGGCGGTGCTGAAGTGGCAGACGGGGAAGCCGGAGCGGGGGGATTATACGGAGCAGTACCAGGCCCTGTATCACGAGCATATGCTTCAGATGATCAGGGAGCGGCCCTATCTGTGGTGTACCTATGTATGGAATATGTTTGATTTTGCCGCAGACGGACGGGACGAGGGCGGCGTAAAGGGCCGGAATAACAAGGGGCTGGTGACTTTTGACAGGAAGCAGAGGAAGGATGCCTTCTATTTATACAAGGCCTGCTGGTCAAAGGAGCCCTTCGTCTATATTGCCGGGAAGCGGTATCAGAACCGGGCGGAAAAAACCACGGTGATTACCGTTTATACGAACCAGGAGCAGGTGGAGCTGTACCGGGCGGGAAAGCTGGAGGAGCGGCAGAGGGGAAGCCGGGTCTTTCGATTTTCCCTGGACATGGAACAGGAAAATGCTATAATGGTAAAAAGCGGAAAGGACATACAGGATACCGCAATCTTTTACAAAGCCAGGACACCGGATCCTTCTTACATGCTGCCGGTTCTGGGGGAGGTAGCCAACTGGTTTGAGGATATTGTGGTAAAGGATGACTGCTTTGGCCTGGAGGACCGGGTGGGAGAGCTTGTGGAAAATCCGGAGGGGCTTGCGGTCTTTCGGGAGTTTATGGCAGTCTATGATTCCCGGAAGCAGGGAGCGGCTGCGGCTTCTCATATGACGGAGGAGCAGAGGCTGAAAACCATGCGTTCCATGAGCCTGAAGGAGCTGATAAAGCGCACCAATACGCCGCCGGAGGAGGCCAGGGAGTGGCTGGCGAGGCTTCAGAAAATTAAGAAATGAGCACATGTAAAGTGCAGGGAGGAACATAGATGAGCTACGACTGCATCAGGCCCGGCCAGGTATGGCTGGACACAAAGGGAGAGCGGATTCAGGCCCACGGAGGTTCCGTGATTTACATCGACGGCACCTATTATTTTTACGGAGAAAACAAGGAAAAAACCGACGGGAAAAACGGTATCTGGCACTGGGGCGTCCGGGCCTATGCATCCCGGGATCTTTACAACTGGGAGGATAAGGGACTGATCATTCCGCCGGAGCCGGAGGACGAAAATTCCTCTCTGCATCCGTCCTCCATGATGGACCGGCCCCATATTATTTACAACGCCCGGACAAAAAAGTATGTGGCCTGGCTGAAGATCATGAACCGGGACGGCACCCAGACGGAGACGGTGCTGACGGCGGATGGATTTCTGGGGCCCTATACAAAGGTCCGGGAGGGGCTGCGGCCTTTGAACATGTCCGCGGGGGACTTTGACCTGGCGGTGGCTCCCGACGGAAAGGCCTACTATTATTTTGAGCGGGTGCATTCGGAGACCATCTGTGCGGATCTGACGGATGATTATACGGATGTGACCGGATTTTACAGCACTCATTTTCCCCATCCCTGGCCGCCTTATGTGCGGGAGGCCACGGCCCATTTTGTCCGGAAAAACAAGCATTATCTGCTGACCTCGGGAACTACGGGATACCTTCCCAATCCTTCCCAGATCGCGGCTGCGGACACCTGGCATGGTCCCTATACGGTGCTGGGCAACCCCCATCCGTCAGATGCCTCCTGCACCTCCTTTCATTCTCAGATTTCTTCCGTGTTTAAGGTACCCGGCAAAAAGGACCTTTATATTGCCTGCGGCGACAGATGGCTGCCGGGGCTTATGGATCTGAAATATGAGGAGTACGCCAGAACCTTTGAGCTGATGTTTGACCCGGAGGGAGACAAGGAGGAGCTGAAGCGCAGGATGGCTTCCCATCCTCAGGACTCGGCGGAGAATACCTCCATTGCCGATTATGTGTGGCTTCCTCTGCGGTTTGCGGAGCCGGATGAGGAGCATCCGCTGGGAATGGTCTATATCGACTGGCTGGATCAGTGGCGGATTGAGGATTATGAGTAAACAGACAGAGGCAGGATCCGGAGGTGGGATAGATGCGGCTTTTGATCGTGGATGACGAATATTTTGCAATCCAGGGGATTATGGACGGTGTCAACTGGGAGGTGCTGCAGTTTGATGAGATCCTGCAGGCGGGAAGCTATGGTCAGGCTGTGGAGCTTCTGGAAAGGCAGCCGGTGGAAATACTGCTGTGCGACATTGAGATGCCGGATGAAAGCGGTCTGGAGCTGATCGAATGGGTGAACGGACATTATCCGGATACGGAATGCATCATCTTAAGCTGTCACGACGAGTTTGATTTTGCCAGACAGGCGGTCCGCCTGAAATGTCTGGACTACATTCTGAAGCCGGTGCGCTATGAATTTCTCACGGAGGTGCTGGGGAAGGCCATGGAGACCGTGGAAAAAAAGCACAGGCAGTCTGCCCTGGAGGACTACGGCAAGCTTTATGTGGAATCCATCGCCCAGTCCCGGAAAAAGGACAGCATCGATGTGGTGGATACGGTGGTGGACTATATCAATCAGCATTTGTCCGAGGAGCTCAGCGTCAGATCCCTTGCCAATATGGCTTATGTGAGCCCGGATCACCTGACCCGTTCCTTTAAGAAACGGTTTTCCATGACGGTCAGCGACTATATTCTCCAGAGACGCATGACCCTGGCCGGGGAACTGCTCCGGGACAATAAGCTGACCATTACCATGGTGTCCGACTGTGTGGGCTTTGGCAATTATTCTTATTTTACGGAGCAGTTCAAAAAGTATTACGGAATGACACCCAGAGAGTACCAGAACAGCGTGAGAAAGACATGAGAATGCGTGTCATGCCTGCGGTATTTCAGCGGTCTCCGGCATCATAACCGGTTGCTGCATATCGGCGGTTTCCGTATGGGTCTGCCGGATCCTTCGGCTCCAGATCAGGCTTAAAATGCTGCCTGCGGCCAGGGAAAACACCAGCGTCACGGCTCCCGTGAAGACAATGCCGTACAGGCCGAAGATGCTTTTCATGATAAACAGGACAGGCAGGTAAAACAGGCCTTTGTCCAGAAGCGCTGTTAAGGTGGCATAGGAAGCCTTGCCCGTAGACTGCAGAAAGGTCTGGCAGAGCTGGTACAGGCCGTAAAAGGGACCGATGCAGATGGAAGCGTAAACCATGATCTGCCCGTAGGCGATGACCTCCTCATTGTCGATGAAGGCGGAGATGATGGCATTTCTGGCAAAGAAGCATACGACGGTCAGGACCGTTCCCACCACTACAGAGAAAATGCCGGTGTTTTTAATGATATTACGCATTCGCTTCAGATTTCCGGAGCCATAGTTGAAGGAGATGGCAGGCTGCATGCCCATGCAGATGCCCATGGCCAGCATGGAGATCAGCATGCCGATTTTTCCGGATACCCCCTGGGCAGCCAGAGCCACCGAGTCATAGCCAACCACCATACGGTTGGAGATCATATGGGAAAAGCTCATGAGCAGTGTGCCGCAGGCCATGGGCAGTCCCAGAGGAAGCACTCCCAGGGCGACTTCCCGGCGGAGAGAGAAATCCTTTGGGGACAGGGACAGAGCCGGCTGTTTTTTCAAAATATAGTACAGCAGATATACGCAGCTGACGCCGTTGCCCAGCACCGTGGCAAGGGCGGCTCCCGCCACATCCCAGGAAAAGACCAGAATGAACAGGGCGTCCAGCAGGATATTGGCAATGGTGCCCAGACCGTTGGCGGCCATGGATTCTTTTGCTGCGCCGTCAGCCCGGATAATATTGGCAAATACATTGGCGAAGAGAACCACGGGGGAGCCCAGGGCCAGGATCCGCAGATAGCTTAAGGTGCTGTCCATGGTATCCGCATCCGCTCCCAGAGCCGCCGCCAGGGGGCCGGCGGTGAAGAGGACCAGGGCCAGAAATACAAATCCTATGGCTAATGCGCCGTAACAGCAGAAGGCGGAATACTGACGGATCTTTTCCGATTCTTTTTTACCGAAGGCCATGGAGATGGCGGTACAGCCGCCGCTGCCAAGCAGGGTTCCCAGACCGGACAGAATGGAGAACACCGGTCCGCACAGGGAGACCGCGGCGATTTTGGAAGGATCGCCGGTCTGGCCGATGAAGAAGGTGTCCGCCATATTGTACAGGACCATCACCAGCATGATAATGATGGTGGGAACACACAGATTGAGCAGCAGTCTGGGATAAGAAGCGCTTTCCAGCATTTTCTGATTTCGATTCATTCTTTTTAACCTCCTTGTCTGGATGTTTTAATTTCTACACTTGTATATTTAATATAATTCTATTATAATGAGCATGCAGATAAAAAACAACCGTCAATATTTATACGAGTGTAGAAATAATGGAGTTACTTTTCACGGGTAGGGGCCGCGAGGTGTTTTTGTGCGCTGTTTGCGCAAAAACCCGAGACAGTACGCGCTGGGCATCATGTTGCTTTGAACGGCGAAGCCGTGAAAAGTAACATAATGGAGTCACTGGAGTTTTGACGAAAAGGGCAAAAAGGCAAAGATGCATAGAAAGGGGGCAGGAAAGGCTTCATGAATGTGAAGGGAAATCAGCGGTCCACGGCCACAAAAAATAAGATCAAATATGTGTTTCTGGAGCTGATGAAAGAGAAGAAGCCGGGGCAGATCTCAGTCAGCGAGATCTGCAGCAGGGCGCAGATCCATCGTACTACCTTTTACGTCCATTACCAGGATGTGAATCAGCTGATGGAGCAGCTGGTGGCG
>CAMWUL010000108.1 GCA_947177445.1 uncultured Lachnospiraceae bacterium
CTCCACTACAGACCCAAAGACCTGAACGGAAAACTCAAAAAAATTTTGACATAGGGTTCACATACAACATTTCTGCCCTTTAGAAAAGCCGACAATCCCAGTGTTTATGCGGGATATCGGCTTTTTTAAACTATTCAAGTGTTTAAAACGGGTTTTTAATGTAGCATCTGAAAAACCTTTTGTCAATAAACCCCTTGCTTTTTTTGGAGATTATGGTATAATGACTTTATTCGAGGCAGAAAATGGCCTTACTTATGGGGCATTAGCGCAGCTGGGAGCGCGCCACACTGGCAGTGTGGAGGCCACGGGTTCAAGTCCCGTATGCTCCACTTAAAAAGCACCGAAGATTTCGGTGCTTTTTTCATTTACATCTTTTATCCTTCTTCATGATATTATATGATTTAAAAGTAATCATCAACACAAAGGAGGAAGTCATTATGAAAAATCTTTCAATCGCATTAAAACAGCTCCGGGACAAAAAAGGCATCGGCCAGAAAGAACTTGCACTCTATCTCCACTGTACCGTAGGCACTGTGTCCAATTATGAATCCGGCACCCACTGCCCGGATCTGGACACCTTGTCCAGGATCGCCGATTTCTATGGAGTGTCCACAGATTATCTGCTGGGCCGCACCCACAGCCCTCGTTTCACAGATGCTTCCTCTCATGTGATCAGCGGGCGCTACACTGTGGGACGCCTCCTCCACCTCCTGGAACACCTGTCCGAAAAGGACAGAGCATTTCTTGCCTACGGCTTCTCGCTCCTGGAAAAGCTGCGGCTGCCCGGGGAAGACTCCTGAGCTTCCCTATGAGAGAGGTTCGATCTTCGAACCTCTCTCACCTCTTTTACACCGTGTGCCTGCCCCTTCTTAACGATTTGCTTGCTGTTTCTTTGCTGTTTCCTTACTCTTTGCCTGCTGTTTCCTTGTTCTTTCCCTGCTGTTTCCTTACGCATCCCTTTTCTTCGCTTATGGCACCAGTCTTTCCAATACCTCCTCCTCGATCTCCTGGCCGGGTGCAAATTCCTGCGATCCCAGATATCGGTATATGGAGGACAAAAGCGCCCTGGCCTCCGGGTACATCTGCAGGTTCTGCAGACCCATAGTGGAAAGCAGCAGCCTTCCCCCGCCGCAGCGGCATTCCAGCAGCTGTGCCATGGGGCGGAGATATGCGTAGCTGTCCATCTCCGTGATAATCGCCTCATACCGTTTCGGCAGGATCACCGCACGGCCGGATGCCATGGGCCACCACTGCCAGTTTGTGTGTGATTCCGTGGGAAAATCCCGGAAAATGGGATGCTCCATGGCAATCAGCTGCCCCATCCCGCCCTCCTGACCGGCAAAGGTTCCCACAGACCAGAAATCCGTACTGAACTGCGCCTGAATGGAAGAGGGAAGCGCCTCCTTCGTGGCGGGCGGTGTCAGATAAACGATTCCGCCATCCCGCAAGGCCGCCCTGGCTTCTTCATCAAAATGTTCCGTCTCATACACCTGCTTTGGGCATACGGGCCTGGCGGGGGGATAGACCCATAGAAAACAGTCTGCCCTAAACCCTCCCAGAGACGCCGTCAGCTTCAGCCTCGCAGGCTCCCGGAAGCCCTCCAGAGAAAATTCCAGCCGTCCCACGTCAGTGACAGTTCCCACGGGACAGGAGATTTCTGTCAGCTCTCTTTCCTCCGAGCCGCCTGCTGCAGGCCCCTTCTCTCCGCCGGCCCCTGTATTCCCCGGGTCCGACGCTTCCAGGCGGCAGCGCATCCTGCCCCGGATCTCCTCCCTGCCATAATTGACCATCCGTACCCGGACTTCCAGCTTCTCCGTATTTTCATAAGTATATTTCTCCAGCAGAACCAGCGGCCTCTGGGGCGCAAAAAATTCCCGGAAGGCTTCCGGCCTGGCAAAAGCATAGGGCTTGGGACGCAGATGGGAATTCAGCATGCCTACCAGTGCTGTTCCCTGCCCGGGGAAATCCTGCAGGCCCAGCAGCGAAATTCCTGACATTTGACCGGTTCTTAAAACCGCCTCGATCTCCTCCCGATAGCAGATCCGCGCCAGCTCTCCAGAAGCCTCCACATACCTCTTCCACACGTCTCCCAACCCGCTTTCCTCCACCCGGTCCCGAATTCTTTGCAGGTTTGCCGGATCAGATATGCCTCGGAAATCCTCCAGCTCTCCGAAATCCGGCAGTACCTGAAACTGACCCACCTCAAAACCAAACACCGGCTTTCCATACTCCCTGCGCAGGCGCTCCATGGTATCGTCGTAGCTCGTCATAGCCCCCGGGTAGCTGTGGTTGATATAGCCTTCCATATTGGCGAAGGTTCCCCGCAGAGGATACTCATAAAAGTTGGATGAGGTATAGAAATCACTATCCGCTTCACACCCCCGCCCGCCGTAATGATTGTTGGAGCCATCCGCATACAGCCTGGTGGAATCCAGTGTCCTGGCCCTGGCCAGCAGCGCACGCATCCGCTCATGTCCCGTCTCCGATGCCTGCAGCTCATTGCCGAAGGTCAGCATTACAAAGGAGGGATGGTTTGCAAACGCCGTCAGAATGGCTTCCAGCTCCGTCCTGTAGCAGGAATCGCTTTCCCGGGATTCAAATGCGTCTCTTGGATTCCAGTGGGACAGCTCCGGCTGAAAAAGCATCCCCATCCGGTCCGCCGCCGTAAAAGCGGCCTCCGGCGGACAATGAGAATGAAACCGTACACAATTAACCCCATAGGAGCGGTACATATCCAGGATCTCCATCCATTCCTCCACCTTCATGGGACAGTAGCCGGTTTCCGGAAACACGGCACAGTTCGCCTCGCTTCGGAGAAAAATCCGTCTGCCGTTCAGAGTGAGCCTGCCTTCTTCGTCAGAGCCGAAATCCCGAATTCCGAAGGTCACTGTTTTGGAAGCAGCCTGTTGCTCTGCTGATTCTTCCTCCGCCTGCCCTTCCGGATGCTTCTCTTCCAGCTCAGCGGTCAGTTCATATAAATTGCCCTCATATTCGTCCCAGCGGCACACGCTCTGCGCCAGCGCCAGATCCTCAAGAATCACCTGCCGAATCCCCTGCTCCACGGCAATCTCTGCCTCTCCAGAACCTTCCAAAGCCTCGGATCGAACCATGACCCTGCCCTTCCAGGAGCGTCCTGCACACAGAGAAGCCTTTACTGTCAGACTGCCTTTTTGTGGATAGACACGGATTCTGTCCAAAAATACCATATTCTCCGTTCTCAGGCGGAAATACCCCAGCACTCCGTTCCAGTTGGTCTGGGTTTCGTCCGTGGCCGCAGAAGAATAAACGATGTTCTCCCGGGGCAGGCCCGGATAGCTGTTATCGGACAACAGCGTGACCTCATGCTCCCCCTTCCACACCTCTGTCACCTCAAATACATGGGGTGTGCTGATGGAAGGCGGCCAGAAATGCGGCACCTTTTTTCCGTCTATTAAAAGCTCCAGGCATCGGGCTCTCTCCACCTCCAGAAAAATTCTTTTTCCCCTGGGCGCCTCCCAGAAAATACGCTTTGTGAAGACCGCTCTCCCCTCAAATGTATATTTTCTGGTAAACCGGGTGGCAATAGGGCCTTCGTCCCTCATTACCCCTGCCCCGTTTCCCGGCTGACCATCGGGATGTACCTGTCCGGCGGCCCGGTCTTTCCCACCCACCTGATTTTCATCCAATGTTCCGGGCAGGCGGACAGAATATACCCTTCCGTCACCAATATCCGCCTGCCAGATTCCTTCCAGTGAATAAAGCATTGTCATACCCTCCCCGCTTCACAGATTCCCAACTCCCGTCCATAGATTCGGCACATCATATGGGAGGGCTCCGCCTCCATGGCCTTCTTAAGATATCCTGCCGCCTTTTCCCCATGTCCCAGCCCCAGATGCCCCAAAGCCAGCAAATAATAGCAATGCGCACGGTTTTTTGCGGCATAGTCCTCTTCAAAGATTAAAAAGTCCGGCAGGGAAACGGCAAAATATTCAATTCGGGTCCGATCCTCCAGATGCCGCTCTCCGTAATCTATCAGACGATAAAACCGGGAATTGGCCGCGGCCCGCCTGTTAAGCTTCAAATTGGCAAGCCCCTGATACAGGATCATATCTGCGGGCTGGTCATTATAATACATGGCTCCCGCCGGCTCGTCGGTACCGGTCACCGCCCGCTCAAAGCACTCCCCGGCTTCCTTCGTCCGTCCCTGGCTCTCCAGGGCCAGCCCCAGATGATAGTAAAGATGATTATCCCTGGTACCCTCCAGCTTTCCCTCTCCCAGGTTTTCCGGATAGACCAGCGCCCTTCGCAGCAGCTCCTCCGCATGGGCATACTGCCGCTCGCAAAGCGCCTGCTTAGCCATCTGGAGAAGCGCCAGGGTATACTGGCCCGTGATTTTTCCCTCGCCGCCTTCCCAGGGATGGAAACGCCGTCCCATAATGCATTCATATGCCTTTTCATGGCTTCCGGTCATATTCAGCAGTGTGACATATTCCACATATAGATCGTCTCTGTCCTCAATTAATTTCCTGTGGACCTCATAGTTCTCCAGCCTCCGCTCAAAGGACCAGCCCAGCTTCCTGTAAAGCTGATCCAGCTCCAGAAAAACCCTTGCGTCCTTCGGATTTAAGGTAAAGGCTTTTTCCATGGCCTCCCTGGCCTTTTCCCCGTCATGCTGCTTGTTGTAATAGGCCAGCGCCAGATTCCTGTGTACCATTGCAAAGTCCGGATCCGCAGAGGCCGATGTCTCCCACAGCTCCACTGCCTCCTTCCACTGCAGCTTATCGTAGAAAAGGTTCCCCAGATAACAGGCCGCCCGCCTGACGCATCCCCGTGCTATGGCAAAGCTTAATACTGCAATATCCTCCGGTTTATTAGGGAAGCAATAATCCGGGCAGCAGCCCTCCGCCGCCTCCAGAAGCTCTTCCACACGGGCATCTGCGCCGCCGGATCTGGCGGTGTAATAGGCCTCATAGTATCGAAGCATCGGCTGCTCACAGGTGCATTCCCGAAGCACCCCCACCGCTTCCTCATATGCTCCAAATTCTGCATAATCCCTGGCGGCCATCAAAAAATTTTCATGGAAATTCCGCATCTTTTCATTAAGCTTCCGACGCTCCTGCCCTCCGCCGCCTGCCAGAATCACCCTTTCACAGCCGGACACAAAATCGAAGGGATCCAACACCAGATTTTCCTCCACCCAGACTTCCGCCTCCTGCAGTCTTTCCAGCTTTCTCAAAAGCCAGGCCTTCAGCCCTCTGGCCTTAATGTTGTGGGCATTTTTTACCAGCGCCCGCTCCACATGTGCAAGGGCCTGCCCGAAATTACGATTCTCGGCATCAATAGCCGCCAGGTAATAAAAGGCTGACTCCTGCTGTTCATTGCTCCATGAAGCCTTGTAAAACGCGTCATAGGCCTGCCGTAAAAGCCCTTTAGAATCATTTCGCCGCATCCGAAAGGCTTTCGGATGCGCAGAGTCTTTTTGCGGCAGCTCCCGGCTCTGATACCAGAGAGTCAGCCCCAACAAATAAAAGCTCTCACTGTTATAGGGATTGGGATTCCGTTCTGTCAGCCTCTCCAGTGCTTTTCGAAAATAATCCTCTGCCTCCGCATACCTTCCTCTCCTCATCAGCAAAGCGCCGTAGGCATTATTGAGCCTGATATCCCCCGGATCCCGCTTCAGCCCCTCCAGGTAATAAGGGTCCGGCAGATAAGTGGCATGCCGATATTGCTCGATATGCTGACCGGTAAGATAAAGCTCTTCACAGGTACGTATTTCCTCCGGATCCGCAGCCGCCCGGGCAGGCTCCGGCATTTTGGACAGCTTCTCTGCCTCCGGTCTATATTCCACAAGACAGCTTCCGTCCTCCGTAAACACGGCCAGATAAAGCTCCTCCTCTTTCTTGCCGTCTGTGAAAGCCTGCGCCTCATAAATATCGGTGGGAGAAAGCCGTACCCTTTCTTCCAAAAGAGTCCTTTCTCCTTCCGTCAATAAAATACGGGCATTCTCATATACCCCGGAAGCATACACTGCCACCTCCGCAGTCTGTCCCTTCAGAGACAGTCGTACCGCCGCCTCTTTTGCAGCATTTTTCACCTGCCCCACTGCCTTATAGGGCATGAAATACTGTGTAAAGGTTTTTTCCTCAAAGGGCTTCAGCCAGGTAAAATCGGGCTGGTTATCTGTATAGACACCTGTCATCAGTTCTACGTATGGACCATCCTCGTCTGTCAGATTGCGGTCCCAGGCTCTTCCAAAATCTCCGCATCCCCAGGTCCACTGCTTTTTCCCCGGAGAAATATGATGATCAGCCACGTGAAGAATTCCCGCTCCTTTTCCGTAATCATAGCCGCCCACAAAATCATATTCTGATTTTTCCGCCATATAGGAAGTCGGCACGGGGATATTTTTATATCTCGAAATATCCACTCCTTCGCTGTAATCTTTTTTGTAATATATACCTGTGGCTATGGGAAATCTGGATACATCCCTTTTTCCATGATCCATCACCGCATGCACGTCCGGCGGAAAAACAGACTGGGTATCGTCATTTACCGGAACCGCAGGATTTGCCCACCACAGAAACGTCTGCGGCAAAGAAGTCCGGTTGTACAGCTGCCCCGTGATCTCAATATATGCCTTGCCCGGATACAGAGTTATCCTGGCAATTCCTTTTGTACCATACATCTGATCCACATCATGGCACAATACAGACCGGCTTCCGTCTTCATTTTCCACCAGTTCATAATCCACCGGCAGAAATGTAGTAGGCCTGTGATGCTGAGGCCAGTTAAACTCAATCCCACCGGAAATCCAGGGTCCTGTAAGCCCCACCAGCGCAGGCTTAATCACATGATTATAATAAACAAAATCGTAATCATTGGTCTTGTCGAACGCCCGCTGGATTCTGCCCCCAAGCGCCGGGAGAATCATCACCTTTAAATATTCATTTTCCAGCCACACAGCCGTATATTCCTTATCCGTTTTCACATCGCTTATCTTTTCAATAGCCGGATAGGGATATATCTTGCCGCAGCTCCCCTGATAAACGCGCTTCTCCAGAAAAACAGGATTTTTTTCCGCTTCTCCGATCTCATAGGTAGGAATTACCGTTTGTTCCACCCATGCCCTTACTCCAAAATCTTTTCCGTTCATGCCGCCTGCTCCTTTGCTTTTTCTGCCTTCAATTTATTCATTGCCGCTGTCCTTTCCAACACTCTTCTTCCTTGCGCTCCATGTCTGTGAGAGTCAGCTTATTGTTAAAAAGTATAACTCCTGTTTTTCAGAATTGCATTACAAGGAATTGCTCTTTCATTGATATTTCTTGCTCTTTATAGACAGCTTTGCGGCAACAAGTCATTCCCTTGATGCCCCTGTTGCCTGCAGGCTGTTTTTTAATTGCTGCGCGATACGCTGATTTATTTTAAAGATACATGACGCGGAACTGCTCCGCGGGCAATAACAAATAATTTGTTACTTTTCACGGCTTCGCCGTTCAAAGCAACATGATGCACACAAAATGAACAAAATTTCATACTTAAAATGCTTGCACTCAATATCAACTTATGGTATATTAACTGCACCACAATCAATTTTATCAATGGATTTTTGCTTTCCACAGCAGAAATCATATCTTTATGAAAATCTGAATT
>CAMWUL010000109.1 GCA_947177445.1 uncultured Lachnospiraceae bacterium
CGCCTCCTCATGCTCATGGTGATGGCCATGCTCCTCCTCATGCTCATGGTGATGGTGGCCGTGCTCCTCCTCATGCTCATGGTGATGATGGCCATGCTCCTCATGCTCATGGTGATGCTCGTGCTCCTCCTCATGCTCATGATGATGTCCATGCTCTTCCTCATGCTCATGGTGATGCTCGTGCTCTTCCCTGGTATGCTCCAGCATGCTTCGCATCATTTCATCCAGGGTGTCGGCTCCTTCAATAGTCTCCAGCACAGCCCTTCCCTCCAGCTGATCCAAAGGCGTTGTAATAATCGTTGCCTTCGCATTGTGCTCCCGGATCAGGTTCACACATTCCTCCAGCTTTTCACCCGATACCTTATCGGTTCTGCTCAGAAGAATGGTTCCTGCGTATTCGATCTGATTGATAAAAAATTCTCCAAAATTTTTAATATACATTTTTGCCTTGGAGGCATCCACCACGGCCACAGCGCTGTTTACCTGCACATCCAGATCAGCCGCAACATTTTCCACAGCCCGCAGAACGTCTGAAAGCTTTCCCACGCCGGAGGGCTCAATCAGGATTCTTTCTGGTGCATAGGCAGCGATAACCTCCTTCAGCGATGCGCCGAAATCTCCAACCAGAGAACAACAGATACATCCGGAATTCATTTCCTTGATCTCGATTCCCGCCTCTTTCAGAAAGCCTCCGTCTATGCCGATCTCGCCGAATTCATTTTCTATGAGAACCGTCCTGCTGCCATCCAGGGTCTCCTTCAAAAGCTTTTTGATCAGAGTGGTTTTCCCTGCTCCCAAAAAACCGGAAAATACATCTATTTTGGTCATCTTTTTTCCTTCCTTTCCACCGTTTTCATATAAACGTCCGCGGCTTCTCATTTATGTCTGCACCCAAAATTGCCGCATTCATTATCATATTCTACCATTTTCTGCCGGTTGTCAATAATCCGTCTATAAAACTTTCATAAATCTTGCGGTTCCAGGACCCCCTGAATCAAACTCAGCGGAACAGCCGCCAGCTCTCCTTCCGCTCCCCCTGAAATAATACCAAGAAAATTTCCCTCTATATCAAACAGCCCGCCTCCCGACATTCCCGGCTCGATCCCTGCTTCCGCCCAAAGCATATATTGTCCGTAATCCTCCATATATATCCAGGGAGCCAGAATTTTTCCTGTACTATCCTTTCCTTCCTCCCCGCACATACCTACGGCCACACAAAAATCTCCCGGCTTCAGTTCGTCAAAGCTGTCCTTGCGGACACGAACCACGTAAAATCTGGCGGTCTGCTTCTTGGGAATCATTTCCCGGGGAATCAACACAGCCGCCAGATCTATTCCCTCAAAACACTGAATGCCTGTGGCAGTAATCTCCCATCCGCCGGCGAAGGTAACCTTCACTGCACCTTCCGCCTCTTCCAGCACATGAGCTGCCGTCAGAATCAAAAGTCCGTCCTTTCCTTCGTTCCAGATCACACCGCTACCCTGCAGTCCCCCTGCCGAAAGCACAACCACAACATCGCTTCCTGTACCTTCAGACATTCCGCCCTTAAGCTTCGTGATTTTGACATGTTGATTTTCCGGTCTGCTCCGATCTTCCCCTGCTCCATCACACACCAGGCAGATCAGACAGACCAGACAAACCAGGCAGGCCGAAAACGACACTGCCTGGTACCTGTTCCTGTATTTTCTCAGTCCTGTCAACCTCCACACCTCCGGACTGTCCGGACACATCATCAAACCGCAGGCAAAAATATGTTTCCGCCACTTATAACAGAGTCGTTCATTTTCCTGCTATGGCTACATTCTTCACCAGAACGGAGGGCGATCCGCACCTGTGGACCACGCCGCCTACAAACTCCAGGTCAGCCCCCGCTTTTTCGATTTCCTTCAACAGTGTAAAGAAATTTCCTGATACCGTAATATTTTTTACCGGCGCAGCCTTCCTTCCGTCCTCAATCCGGAAGCCCACAGCCGACAAAGAGAAATCTCCCGTGATGGGGTTTGCTCCGGCATGCAGTCCTTCCAGTCCGGTAATATAGATTCCATCTCCGGCCAGAGCAAGCATAGCCTCCGTAGTTCCTTCCACAGGCTGAATATAAAAGGTAAAGGGCCTGACTCCCACTGCAGAATTATAAGAATCCTTTTGTCCGTTTCCTGTGGATTTTACCCCGGCTGCAGCCGCAGTTTTCAAATTATGGAGCAGTGTAGTCAGTATGCCCTGGTCCACAACATTTTTCCGATAAGTGGCCACACCCTCTCCGTCAAAGGTTCTCTGAGCCACACTGTCCTTATAGAGGGGATCGTCAACGATGGTTATGATATCAGCCGCAATCTTCTCCCCTTCCTTATCCTTAAGCAGGGACATACCCTTCTGAACCGCTTCGCCGGAGAAAACAGAGGAATAAGTCTGCAGTAATGTGGCCATGGCCTCATTTCCCAGAACCACCGTATATTTTCCGCTGGGAACACTGCCGGCGCCAATGGTGGAAACCGCCTTTTCGACTGCCTTGGCGGCAATATCCTTCAAATCAAAATCCTTCAGTCTCCCCTGCTTCACCTTGAAACCGTCATACATTTCTCCGCCCTCAGATACCAGCGGCATGGCATAGCAGACGGTATAGGATATTTCCTCCTCCAGCTCCAGACCGTTTGAGTTACAGATCGCATATTTTTGTCTGCCGCTGCTCATGTAGGACTGCGTGCCGTCCGTCACTCGGGGATCACATTCATAGATTTCTCTCTGCAGCTCCAGAGCCGCTTCCACAAGCTCCGCCCCCTGAACCGTCTCCTGGCCGGACTGCTCACGCACCGCATAGGCATCCCCTTTTTCATGGATGTAGGCCTTTTCCTCACTCTCTATGGAACGGGCATTCTCCATGGCCCGCTCTACCAGCAGCCGGGCCTCATCCCCTGTCAGATTCTCCGTAGAGGCATACCCCTCCTTCCCCTCAACAATGCACCGGAAGCAGGCGCCCAAATCCGACTGGGCAGAATAGGATTTTATTTCCTCCTGAAAGGTTTCCGCATTGATACCCTCACCCTCTGTGTAATATAACTCATAATTCTTGATTTTCATCCTGGAAGCCGCATCTACCACTGCTTCCTTAAATTCCTGATATGTCATATTCTTTACCTCTCACTCTGCCATCCCTGTGGCAGGCACCAATATTTACTTGCCGCTCCTGCTTTCCGAAGCAATCCATGAATTGCCGGTGAAGCTTCGTTCCGTCTTACCTGCCTCCCACAGTGATAGACGATACTCTGATCAGCGGCTGTCCCACATCGGTGGGAATACTCCCTGATGAAGCGCCGCACATTCCCTGTCCCCGGGCTACATTTTTACCCACCATATCAATGTTCATGATAATGTCGGATCCCTTTCCGATCAGACTGGCGCCCCTGACCGGCTCACAGACCTTTCCGTTCCTTATAATATAACCTTCCATGACAGAAAAATTGAACTGCCCTGTCACCGGGTTCACGGAACCACCGCCCATCTCCTTGGCATACAAACCATATTCGATGGAGCCGATGATATCTTCATCCCGGTCCTCACCCGCGGCTATGTAAGTGTTGGTCATACGGGAAGTAGGCTCAAACTGATAGCTCTGACGCCGGGAGCTTCCGGTAGATGCCATGCCCATCCTGCGTCCGTTCAGCTTGTCAATCATATAGGTTTTCAAAATACCATTTTCAATCAACACATTCTTTTGAGAAGGCGTCCCTTCATCGTCAATATTAATAGAGCCCCATCCGTTGGGAATCGTACCGTCATCGATGGCCGTCACTTTGGGATTGGCAATCTGCTGTCCCAGCTTGCCCGCAAACTGAGACTGCCCCAGAGCCACACAGGAAGCCTCCAGCGAATGTCCGCAGGCCTCATGGAAAATAACGCCTCCAAATCCGTTTTCAATAGCCACCGGCATGGTCCCGGCATCGATATATCCGGCGTTCAGCATAGTGACCGCCTGTCTGGACGCTCTCCTTCCCAATTCCACAGGATCAAAATCCTCAAACAGCTCCACGCCTTTTCTGGCTCCGGGATTATATCCGCCGGTCTGATTCTCCCCGCCCTTACTGGCTATGGAGGAAATCATCAATCTTGTGCGGATCTGTCTGTCCTGAGCCAGCAGTCCCTCGCTGGTGGCGATCAGTATTTTATGATCAACCTCCAGATATTTTCCGATCACCTGAGATATCTGAGCGTCATACTCCTTCGCCGCGGTGCAGGCCTGACGAAGATAGTCGATTTTATATGTATTACCCACACTGCCGGGAACAATTTTCACAGGATGAATATCTCCAAACAGACGCTCCTGTAATTTGATGTCCGCAATGCCGGCAGAACCGGACATGGCATCGGCCACCCTGGCGGCGCAATCCAGCACGGCTTCTCTGGAAAGAGAGGAAGCAGATCCGGACACGCACCTCGTTCCTTTGAAAATACGGATCCCCACACCGGAGATCACTGCATTGGCAGCCTTGTCCACCTTCTCAGACACAATACCGATATTTTTGCTCTGGGTATGTTCGGCAAAAACCTCCGCATAATCGGCTCCTGTAGACAGAGCCTTTCCCAAAGCTTCCTTTAACAATTCCTGTGACAGCATGACAAACCTCCTTTTTGATCACTGCTATGAAAACAAGGAGACCGCGCTGGTCTCCCTGCTCCTTTTTTAATTTACCTTATACCTGAGCCACATCCTTCATGGAAAAGCTGATCCGGCCCATTTTATCCTTGCCCAGACATACCACCGTTACCACATCCCCCAGCGTCAGCACATCCTCCACGCGGTTGATTCTCTCTCTGGCGATCTTGGAAATATGGACCATTCCCTCCTTACCGGGCGCGAATTCTATGAACGCGCCGAACTCCTTGATGCTGACCACCTTTCCTTTGAAAATCTGGCCTTCCTCAAAGTCAGTGACAATGATCTTCACCATGTCCACTGCCTTATCCATCATTGCCTTATCCGTACCGCAGACAGAAACCATGCCGTCATCCGTGATATCAATCTTCACACCGGTGCGGGCAATGATCTCGTTGATGGTCTTGCCTCTCTGGCCCACCACGTCTCCGATTCTCTCCGGATCAATCTGAAGAGAAATAATCTTGGGGGCATAAGGTCCAACTTCCGGTCTGGGAGCGGCAATCACCGGCTTCATACAGGTATCCATGATAAACATTCTGGCGTCCCGGCATCTTGCGATAGCTCCCTCCACAATGGGTCTGGTCAATCCATGGATCTTGATATCCATCTGAATAGCTGTGATTCCTTCAGTGGTTCCCGTAACCTTAAAATCCATATCCCCAAAGAAGTCTTCCAGCCCCTGAATATCTGTCAGCAGGACAAAATCATCGTCTTCCTCTCCGGTCACCAGGCCGCAGGATATTCCTGCCACCATCTTCTTAATGGGCACACCCGCCGCCATCAGTGACATGCAGGATGCACAGGTGGAGGCCATGGAAGTAGAACCGTTGGACTCAAAGGTCTCCGAAACGGTGCGGATGGCATAAGGGAATTCCTCCTCGCTGGGAAGCACCGGAAGCAAAGCCCTCTCCGCCAAAGCGCCATGACCGATCTCACGCCTTCCCGGGCCTCTGGAGGGCTTGGTCTCGCCTACGGAGTAGGACGGGAAATTGTAATGGTGCATATATCTCTTGCTTACTTCATTCTCGTCAAGTCCGTCGATCCTCTGCTGCTCAGACAGCGGAGCCAGTGTACATACATTGCAGATCTGAGTCTGCCCACGGGTGAACATGGCTGACCCGTGAACTCTGGGAATAATATCAACCTCCGCGGAAAGAGGGCGGATCTGGGTAATCTCGCGGCCGTCAGGACGCTTGTGGTCCTTCAGAATCATCTTTCTCACTGTCTTCTTTTCATACTGGTAAACAGCCTCTCCCAGAATGGGAAGCCACTCTTCTTTTTCGGCGAAGGCCTCCTCCAGCCTGGCTGTTATATTCCGAATATTCTCTTCACGGGTCTGCTTGTCGTCCGTGAACACAGCCGTTTCCATCTCCTCGGAGGGAACGATTCTCTTCATCTCGTCAAACATTTCCTGAGGGATGGCACAGCTGGTATACTCATGTTTTTTTCTGCCTGTCTCAGCCACAATTTTATCGATGAACGCAATAATCGTCTGGTTGATCTCATGGGCCTTGTAGATTGCCTCGATCATTCTGTCCTCGGGAATCTCATTGGCTCCGGCCTCAATCATAATCACCTTTTCTCTGGTGGATGCTACGGTCAGGTTCAGGTCACCTGTTTTCCACTGCTCCTGAGAAGGATTGACCACAAATTCGCCATCTACCATACCCATCTGCGTCATGGCGCAGGGACCGTCAAAGGGAATATCCGAAATGCATGTTGCGATTGCAGAGCCGATCATAGCCACCAGCTCAGGACGGCACTGAGGATCCACGCTCATCACAAGATTGTTCAAGGTCACATCGTTCCGATAATCCTTGGGAAAAAGAGGCCGCATGGGTCTGTCGATAACGCGGCTGGTCAGAACGGCATTTTCGCTGGCCTTACCCTCTCTCTTGTTAAAGCCGCCGGGGATCTTTCCCACAGCATACAGCTTTTCTTCATACTCCACGCTCAGCGGAAAGAAATCAATCCCCTCTCTGGGCTTTTCGGAGGCGGTAGCCGTACAGAGCACCACCGTATCTCCATAATGCATGAATGCGCATCCGTTGGCCTGCTTTCCCACGCGTCCGATATCCACCGAAAGCTTCCTGCCTGCCAGTTCCATTTCATAAGTCTTATACATAAATTCCTCCATTCCACCGCTTCCTGCGGTATCTCTCTATGCTTAAGGAACAGAAGATACCGAAACTACTGAAAAAAACACGCGGCCTGTCCACATATTCTTTTCAGCGGTCTCGGAAGCTTCTTCTGTCCCCGTCTGCCTTACATGACGGTCTGCTCACCAGGGTGCCGGCACTGCTATCAATATGCCGGCGTATTTACCGGCATGCCAGACACACAACAAGCGGAGGCGCCGCCGGACGGCTGTCTCCGCTTTTTTTGACAGTTTATTTTCTCAGGCCAAGTCTCTCGATCAGAGAACGATATCTTTCGATATCCTTTTTCTTCAGGTAGTCCAGAAGTCCCCTCCTCTGTCCCACCATTTTGAGCATACCACGGCGGGAATGATGATCCTTGGGGTTGTCCTTCAAATGGTCGGTAAGCTCCTGAATCCTTGCGGTCAAAACTGCCACCTGCACCTCAGGCGAACCGGTATCCCCGGGAGTCCTGGCATATTCGTTCATAATTGCTGTTTTCTTTTCCTTAGAAATCATTTCGTTCCTCCTTTAAATTGAAAACGCCTGACGCTAAGCCTCGGTCGGAGTGTCCGCAGGCCGGGCATCGGCTGAAATCTACT
This sequence comes from uncultured Lachnospiraceae bacterium, assembly GCA_947177445.1. Classification (GTDB taxonomy): domain Bacteria; phylum Bacillota; class Clostridia; order Lachnospirales; family Lachnospiraceae; genus Acetatifactor. Next base: position 7,392 of record CAMWUL010000109.1, read on the forward strand.
GAGTTATGATAACATATCTCTCCAGAAATGTAAATGCTTCTTTTTGAAATGTTTCAAAAATGTAGGGCAATCGCAAAGTCATCCCATAAAAATCAAGTCTCTTCCTGTGCGATATTTTTAAAAAGCAGCTTTTCAA
>CAMWUL010000110.1 GCA_947177445.1 uncultured Lachnospiraceae bacterium
CGTTATCCATAGCTTGAAAATCAAATGTCTGCTTCGCAGCCGCTTGATTTTCTGCTCCCTGGGCTTTTCACTCGAAAATCCAGGCGCTTTGCGCCTGTCGTGCTTCGCACTTTCCGATTTTCTCGTTATCCATAGCTTGAAAATCAAATGTCTGCTTCGCAGCCGCTTGATTTTCTGCGCTATGGATATCATATCAAAAATTGTGTTTTTTGAAAATATATTTTCTCCAAATTATATAACCGCATTCTTATTTCTTCCGGGCCTGAGAGGGGGATATTCCGTAGCGCTTTTTAAACAGCTTGCTGAAATGGTACGCGTCGTCATATCCCACCAGCGCCGCCACCTCCTGAATGCTTCCGCCGTATCCTTCCTCCAGAAGCTCCATGGCCTTTTCCAGACGAATGTTGATCAGATACCGGATAGGGGTGTCGCCTGTCTCGCTCTTAAATATCTTGGAGATATAAAAGGGGCTCAAATACATGTTTTCGGCCACCTGATCCAGGGATATTTTTTCGCTGTAATGGTCTTCAAAATACCCTACAATTTTCTCCACGATATATTTTTTGTTGGCAGACTCAAAGGAATACCCTTCTCCTCTTTTCTCGATGGGCTCGCACTGTTCCCGGATCACCAGCAGGAGCAGCTGCATCAGATAGGCCTTCAGCATAAAATATCGTCCCTGTCTGCACACGGAATTTTCCGCCTCCATAGCCGAGCAGATCCGGAACAGCTTCTGTCGCAGTTCTCCCGTGGTATGCAGCATATGGGTGCCCTCGGGCACCGGAAGTGCGTTCGGCGGCAGCCCCGGGATCTGGATATCCGAAGCTCCAACAAAAAACTCCGTGGACGGCTGCTCCGCCTCCGGACAGCACAGCGCCTGATGCATCACGCCGGGATTGATAATGATCAGGTCACCTTCCCGCACGGGAAATATCCCGTCCTCAAACCGGTACCTGCCCTCTCCGGAAAGGATAAACGCAATCTCCAGATGATCATGGCTCGTATAGACGGCCTCTGTTCTGTCTTTATGTCTGGTTCCCTTCCATGTAAACAGGAATGCAGGGTCCAGTTCCTCCACTGTTATGCCGGTTCTCTTCTCTTCCATTCCCACGCTGCCTCCGTCTCTCGTCCTCTGGTCTCTTGTTATCCGGTTTTACGACTGTCTCTTTTTCGGATGTCCGCTTCCTTATGATCCGGTTTTAGTCCTGGCTTCTCAGTAACGGCCCCTGAAATTTTATCCTGGTCAGTTCCTAATTGTACCCGTTTTTGTTCCAAATGTCACCTCCCTTTCTGAACAAAATTTTCCATCATCGGCACAAGATACTCCATTTCTTTTTGTACTTAAAAAAGTACAATGTAAAGACACGGCAAAAAATAAGCTTATCAAATGCCGTGCAGGGAGGACATATCATGACACCTTACAAATGGTTTTTTTCATTTCTGAAAAAATACCGGAAACAAATGCTTCTGGGCATTTTCCTGACTACCGTCATCGCTGTTCTCTCCACCGTGAACCCCTATATTTCCGGGGTCATCGTGGACGACGTGATCCTGTCGGAAAACTACGATCTGCTGCCGGGCCTGGTTGCATGCCTTCTATTGGTCACCCTTTTTACCGGCGTGCTCCGCTTTCTCTACCAGGTGGTATTTGAGACCGCTTCCCAGGGGGTGCTCTACGACATGCGGAACCGGGTCTACCGGAAGCTTCTGGAGGAAGACTTTGCCTTCTACAACAGAAAGCGCACAGGCGACCTCATGAGCCGCCAGACCGGCGACATGGAGGCCATCCGGCATTTTGTGGCGCTGGTCATCTATGCGGTATACCAGAATGTGCTGCTGTTTATTTTCGCTCTGCTGATGATCTTTACCGTTAATACAAGGCTGGCCCTCTGTATGCTGGTGGTGCTGCCCTTTACCGCCTATTGCACCTACAGACAGTCCAAAGAGGTGAAGCCGGCCTTCCAGCGCAACCGGAACTGCTTCTCCTCCCTGAACGCCTTCGTCCAGGAAAATATCAGCGGCAACCGAGTGGTAAAGGCCTTCGCCGGAGAGGAATTCGAAAAAGAAAAATTCCGGAAAGAAAATGACAAATTCAAGGACGCCCAGATAAAGGCTTCCCGGGTCTGGCGTAAATATCTGCCTGTTTTTGAAATTCTTTCCTATGCCCTGACCCTTGTCCTGATGCTGTACGGCGGATATATGGTAATCTGCGAGGCGATCACCCTGGGAGATCTGGTACGGGTAAACGGCTACCTGTGGATGCTCAACAATCCGCTGCGCATGGCCGGCTGGTGGGTGAACGACATTCAGAATTTTGCCACCTCCGTGGAAAAAATATACGCCACCTACAGCGAGGAGCCCAGAGTCAAGACCCCCTATACCGGCGCCAGTGCCGAAAAGCTCAGAGGGGATGTGGAATTTCAGAACGTATCCTACCGGGCAGACGATGAAGACATTGTCACTGATATCAGCTTCCGGGTAAAAGCCGGCCAGACCGTGGGGATCATCGGATCCACAGGAGCCGGAAAGTCCACTCTCATGAACCTGTTATGCCGGTTCTACGACACCACCTCCGGCCAGGTCCTGGTGGACGGACAGGATGTGCGGCGGCTGGATCTGTACAATCTGCGGGACAACATTGGCATGGCCATGCAGGATGTATTTTTGTTTTCCGATACCATCGAAGGCAATATTGCCTACGGCAGACCGGACTGCAGCTTTGAACAGGTAAAGCACGCCGCCATTATGGCCGATGCCAATCATTTTATCAACGCCCTGCCCGATGGCTATGATACCATCGTAGGCGAGCGGGGTGTGGGTCTCTCCGGGGGCCAGAAACAGCGCATTTCTCTGGCAAGGGCGCTGCTGAAGGATCCCTCTATTCTGATCCTGGACGATACCACCTCCGCCGTGGACATGGAGACGGAAAGCTATATACAGGGCCAGCTGAAAAAAATCCAGTCTGACTGCACCGTATTTATCATCGCCTACCGGATCTCCTCCGTAAGGGACGCTGACCTGATCCTGGTCATGGACAACGGACGAATCATCGAACATGGCACCCACGAAGAGCTGGTGGCAAAGGGCGGCTATTACGCACAGACCTTCCGCAACCAATATGGGGAAATCCCCTACGATCTGCTGCAGGAAAAGAAATCTATGGGAAAGGCAGGTAACTGACCATGGCGCGAAACAGATATGACATGGACGAAATACTGGAGGACAGCTTTGATATAAACCAGCTCAGGCGGCTGGCGGGATATGTCTCTCCCTATAAAAAGAAAATGGTCTGCGTCATCATAGTGATGCTGACCTCCTCTGCCCTGACCATGATGGTGCCCATCTTCTTCCAGAGGATCATGGACCTTTATATCCCCGCAAAGGATATGGGAAAAATTGCTCTGATGGCATTTCTCACCCTGGCGGCGGCATGCTGCAGCGCGGCGGCGCTTCGCTACAAAATCGGAACCATGAGCGTGGTGGGCCAGAGCATCATCCACTCTATCCGCACCGATATCTTCAACCACCTGCAGGAGCTTCCCTTCTCCTACTATGACGACAGGCCCCACGGAAAGATACAGGTCCGGGTTGTAAACTACGTAAACAGCTTAAGCGATCTGCTCAGCAACGGTATCGTCAACACGGTCACCGACCTGTGCAACCTGATTTTCATCATCCTTTTCATGCTTCTCTGCGATGTGCGGCTGACCCTGGTCTGCCTCTGCGGCCTTCCTCTTCTGGCCGCCGTCATCGTATTTATCAAACGGAGACAGCGCAGGGCCTGGCAGATCCAATCCAATAAACAGAGCAATTTAAATGCCTACATAGCCGAGAGCATCAACGGCATCCGGGTAACCCAGTCCTTTGTCCGTGAAAAGGAAAACACCAATATCTTCAACGGTCTCAGCGGCAATTACCGCAAGGCCTGGATGCGGGCCGTAATGTTCAACTTTACCATGGGTCCCAGTGTGGACATTATCTCCGCTGTGACCACAGCACTGATCTATGTACTGGGAATCCGCTGGATCCTGGCTCCCGATGCCACGCTCACCGTAGGTGTGCTGATCGCCTTCACCGCCTACATCGGCAGATTCTGGGCCCCCATCAATACCCTGGCAGGCTTTTATAATTCCCTGCTCACCGCCATTTCCTACCTGGAGCGGATTTTTGAAACCATCGATGAGCCTGTATTGGTAAAGGATGCGGAAGATGCCGGCGTGATGCCGCCGGTAAAGGGAAATGTAGAATTTCGGGACGTATGCTTCAGCTATGAAGAGGGACACCGGATCCTGGATCATATCAGCTTTACAGCGAAGCAGGGAGACACCTATGCCTTCGTGGGCCCCACGGGAGCAGGAAAATCCACCATCGTCAATCTGATCAGCCGTTTTTACAATGTAGACTCCGGACAGGTGCTCATAGACGGCGTGGATATTTCCACCGTGACCATCCGCTCCCTGCGCACACAGATGGGAATCATGATGCAGGACAGCTTCATCTTTTCCGGTACCATCATAGACAATATACGCTACGGAAACAGAAACGCCACCGACGAACAGGTCATCGCCGCCGCAAAAACCGTATGCGCCCATGACTTTATCAGCCAGATGGAAAACGGTTATTACACGGAGGTTAACGAACGGGGCAGCCGGCTTTCCGCCGGACAGCGCCAGCTGATTTCCTTTGCCAGAGCCCTTCTGGCCGATCCAAGGATCCTGATCCTGGATGAAGCCACCTCCAGCATCGACACGGAGACGGAGATCCTGCTTCAAAAGGGCCTGAACGAGCTGTTAAAGGGCCGTACCTCCTTCATCATCGCCCACCGGCTTTCCACCATCAAAAATGCGGACTGCATCATGTATGTAGACAAGGGCGGCATTCTGGAGCGGGGCACCCACGAGGAGCTGCTGGCCAAAAAGGGAGCATATTATGAGCTCTATATATCACAGTTTGATTTTCTGAGCTGAAGTTCTTATGCGGATACACTGCTTTTTTCAGGGCCGCTTCGGGTCTGATCTTCTCAAGACGCCCCGAAGCGGCCCGATTCATTCATATTCCCAGTATCATTGCCGCCGCCCTGAAGTAAACCAAAAGGGACAGGGCGTCCACAATCGTGGTGATAAAGGGACTTGCCATTACTGCAGGGTCAAAGCCCAGCTTTTTGGCGCCGATAGGCAGCAGGCATCCCACCAGCATGGCAATCAGTACCGCCGCCACCAAAGTCAGGCACACGGTCAGAGATACATACAGGCCCACTCTGTCAAAAGCCATCAGCTTGGCAAAGTTTGCCGCCGCCAGCGTAGTTCCGCACAGCACCGAGACCCGGATCTCCTTCCAGACCACCCTTGGCACATCCCTGTATTCGATCTCCCCCAGGGACAGTCCCCTGATCACCGTAACGCTGGCCTGGCCCCCGGCATTGCCTCCGGTGTCCATCAGCATGGGAATAAAGGCAATGAGCGCGGCATACACGCTGAGCGCCTCCTCAAAGGAGCTGATAATGGCCCCCGTAAAGGTTGCGGATACCATCAGAAGCAGCAGCCAGGGAATCCTCTTTTTATAGGTCTCCCACACGGTGCTTTTCATGTAAGGCTTATCGCTGGGAACGATAGCCGCCATTTTTTCCATATCCTCCGTGGTCTCCTCCTCCAGGATATCAACAATATCATCCACGGTGATAATGCCTACCAGCCGGTTTTCATTATCTACCACCGGCATGGCCGTAAAATCATATTTTTTAAATTGGGCCGCCACCTGCTCCTGATCCATATGCGTGTGGATGGAAATCACATTCTCGTTCATGATATCGCCGATCACATCATCTCCCCGACTCAGCAGCAGATAGCGCAGTGCCACCGTTCCCACCAGCCTGCGCCGGGAATCCAGCACATAACAGATATTAATGGTCTCGCTGTCCAGTCCCACGCTCCGGATGCGTTCAATGGCCCCGTCCACAGTGAGGCTTTCCTTCAGGGACACGTATTCCACCGTCATAATGCTTCCCGCGGAATCCTCCGGATAACGCAGAAGCTGGTTGATGGCCTGTCTGGTCTCCGGATTCGCGTTGGCCAGCAGTCTCTCCACCACATTGGCGGGCATTTCCTCCAGCATGTCCACGGCGTCGTCGGCCATCAGGTTATCGATGACACCTCCCGCCTCTTTGTCGGAAAGGGAGTTGATAATAGTCTGCTGAATCTCAAATTCCAGATAAGAAAATACATCTGCCGCCAGATCCTTGGGAAGGATCCGGTATACCTTCAGGATCTCTTCCTCCTTCAGCTCTTCCATCAGACCGGCAATATCCGCCTCGTTCCGTTCCGCCAGAAACTGACGGAGCCTTGTATACTGCCTGGTCTCCAGGAGCCCGCGCAGCTCCTCCAGTTCGGTCCTTGTCTCCATAGCATTTCTCCTTATATGGTTTTTTATAAAATATCATGGCAAAGCCATCCTGCCCGAGACCTCGTTCAGGAAGAGGGATATCTGCGCTTGCCGCTCTGCTTTTCATAAAAAACCACCACCTTTCAAAATGCTATTTTGTTTCCATTTTACCTATTTTAATCTTCTGCTTCATCCTTGTCAACGTAATAGAGCTCCTGGCATTTCTCAACCTCCGCTCTCCCACCCGTGATATCCACGATTTTGTTTTGGAGAGCCTGGGCGGACCTTGCAGGCGCCATCAGCTCCAGTACAATTTCTTCTCCGTAATTGCTGGATAGCGGCTGAATTCCCTCATTGCCCAGCAGATGCAGAATCTTTCCGATTCCACCGTAATCCGTAGTCACCCGCAGCTTCCATCCCGGACGCATCCTGCCGATGACGCAATTTTTCAGCCCCTCCTGCACGGCCTGGGTATAGGCCCGGACAAGTCCCCCCGTCCCCAGGAGCACTCCTCCGAAATACCGCGTGACTACCACAGCCGCATTCCGGATTCTCTCCCCCGTCAACACCTCCAGCATGGGCCGTCCCGCGGTGCCGCCGGGTTCTCCGTCGTCGCTGCAGCGGGTGATTTCCCCCCTGCTTCCGATCACATAGGCGGAGCAGTTATGTCTGGCATCCCAGTATTTCTTCTTTATTTCTTCTATAAATGCCGCCGCTTCCTCCTCGCTTTCGCAATTTCTCAACGTAGCGATAAAGCGGGATTTCTTCTCCACATATTCTCCCTGACCGCCCTGCAGCAGAACACGGAAGGCTTTTTCTCCATTTTGCTCCATATCCCTTCTCCCCTGCCCGTGAAAAGTAACCGTTTTTCTCCTCTTTTTATTCTTATATTGTAGCATATTTTGTTAAAAATGTGAAACAATTATTAAGATGAAAAAGAAAACCTTTATTTACATATCATTTTTTGCTATAATAAAATGAAGTATGATTCAGGAAGGAAAGGCGAATTTCAATGAATTACGGGAAAAAAGGTGTCCGCAC
>CAMWUL010000111.1 GCA_947177445.1 uncultured Lachnospiraceae bacterium
TGGCTAAAGTATAGCAGGCTTTTGGAGTTATTCCCAAAAGCCTAATTGAAGTTTATGGATCGATAATTACTCGTTACTATTCACAGCGGCTCCACTCCCGCAAGGGAATGGAGCCGCTTCAGCGTCATTTATTTAGACAGATTAGTGAATCGAATCCATAACACATTTCTTTATGGCATCCATATCCAGTCCGTCCAGAATATCCTGCTTGACCTCTTCCAGTATGTCGTCTATGTCTATTTCTTCCATAATGTTATCAACGACACCTTGTTTCCAATCCCTGCTTCCAAATCCAAACGTTTGATGTATCTGCGGATTATGCACGAAATCAGGAAAAGGAGGACAGTTTCCCGCCGCAGGCTGCTTATGCTCTTCCCGTTTCAGATTTGCTGTGGAGTACCATTTATCAATCGGCCAGCCGTCCGCGAAAAAGATGTTGTGCCGCTGGGGACGCCGATTCTCATAGGGATCGGCCATATCCGGCAGATCCCTGTACAGATCAGGACTGCCGGCATCCATCAGCGCCATGGGCGCCCGGTGCGACACCAGCTGGAACTGTACATATCTGGCCTGCTCAGAGGTAAATGGTATATCGTAGTACTCCCAGCCATTATACTTTTTCAACGGTTTGATGTATCCGCGGTTTAAGCAGAAATGCAGTCCTGCGCCAAATTCACTGCGGGAAGCTATGCCGGGATTGTCCGTAAACAGGATCTGCAGTCTGCATACCTCGTCGCTCCGGTCATTCTCTCCCCCGTTGAGCCAAAATACAAAATGATACTCGCTGTTCGGCTCAAGCTCATGAATGTTGCCGGCGATATAGCTGGTAAAGTCCCAGCTCCAGGAGCCCAGGGACAGTACTTCCGTCAGACGCGGCAGTGTCGTAACAGCTCCTGCCAATGGGTTATCAATCATGAAACGCTCATACACAGCCGGGTCGCTCACATTACTGTATGGGCCGGTATTCTGATCGAATCTGTCGGGATTTTTGTGCCATGTTCTGGGGTTAACGGTTATGTATTTGCTTTGATCCATCTCTATGTCCTCCATATTCTCATATGTCGGGCATTGTCTGTGCAAACGGATTGTACTGTCGGATACAAACTCTGCCCGACGCTTTTTGACAAGTCCTTTTGCTCTCTTTGGATAGGTATAACCAATCACCGTATTCCGCTCATCCAGAACGGAAACGGTCTGTCCGTTTTTTTCCATGGGTGTCCTCCCCTGATTGATTATGTCTGTATCTGCGTTTTTTTGTATGGGTGTCTTCCCCTGATACATTTATATCTTACAGGATACGGCCAGAGAAGTCAAGCTTCAGTTCCCGCAAGAATTCAATGATACGCACTGCCTCTTTGTGAAGCTCCATCTCCTGCTCCGGATCAGAGAGGGATTCCATACGACCGGTATCTTTAAATTGTCCCTTAAATTCCGCAATTTTCGTCTCATTCATAAAAAGCTGCATTCCGTTCAGAACGGTAAACCGAATGGAAAAGTTCACCTTGTCCCACGGTTGGAGCTTCTTGTCCTCGTTATAGCATCCCTTTGTGGTAATCAGATATTTCTCATAAATCAGAGGATACTCACCCTCATCCAGCGCAATACCGCTGTCATGAAACTCCTTCAAAAAGTCCACAGGGTCTCCGATATAGGTAAACAGCCCGGGATGCTCGCTGTTCACAAAATGTCCCAGTTCGCAGTGGCTGCTGATATATTTGTATACGTCAAAACGGCATGCCAGCGCAATCATCCTGTTATATACATCTTTGCCTGGAATCTCCTGCTCAAGAAACGGAATTCCTTCATCCTCTCTTTCTGTTATCTCCGGACTCCTCTGCAGTATATTCCGGTATTCATCCTGCGCCGTATCCAGATTCAGCGGCTTATACCTGCTTTCATAATACTTCTTCCTGCCAAAGGGGGCATAATTCTCATCCAGTAAAATCATCTCCCCATCTGCAAGCGTCGGATACTGCCTGGCAATCCGCTTCAGCACTTCCCATTCATCCTGCGGATTCTGCTTATTGTCTGTCTCTGCCCGCTGCAGAGCCTCGCTGATTTCCTGCTGACTGTCCGTCCCCCAGAAAAGCGGGTGCGGTTCAAAATTCAAGTGATAGGAGCCGCCTTCGTAGCAGAAAAAGCACGAACATGGAATCTTTTCGTACAGCTCCTTCTTTGCCCCGTCCAGTTCCTTTACAACCAGCTTGCGGCAAGCGTTTACAACCGGCACGCCGTTATATGCCACCATGTTTGCAATCGCCATTATGGTCAGCGGCTGTGTATTTACCACCATCCCCGGCACCAGCAGTCCTTCCTCATAGACCTCCTTCATATAATTCTCCGACACACCCGTCCCCCAAAACCGCCACAAAAAAAAGGCTGACGCAAGCCCAAAGACGACCGCCGGAATAAAGCTTTTTAAGATAATGCTGACGCCCACGGCCAGCACCAGACTGACGACAAAGCAGCAAATGGAGCTGCTCCGCCGCTTCAGCGCTTTCCCAATCAGCTCATCATGTTTCCGAATCCGGGTCGTATCCGCATGAATACCGGATTTCGTACCCGCTTCAAATTGTGAATAATCTGTCATATTGATTTCTCCTATATACAGCCTGCATCTGCCCTGCGCAGCAGCGAAAACCCGGTTCCCCTGTCCATCACAAGATATTCTGCCACCTGTTCTTCCTCAAAAACCTGTTTTTTACGCCTTTTTGATTGATGATCGGAATGAACTGCAAAACGTGATGACCGCTGTTTTTTTGATATGGTCATTTTGGAGACAGACACATAAAAGGGTTCTCCCCCGTCTATCGCAAACACGGATACCTTAAAATAGCTGTCTGCATCCTCGATGCCAAGCGGCTCCAAATCCGCCAGCACTGTCGTATCTCCTAACAGGAGCCGGGAAAGAAAAGTTTCTTCTGTTGGACATTTCAGATTAACCACCGTTTTCTTCGCCCATTTCCCGGAAGCCTCAAAAAACGGAGCCCTTCCTTGCTCCCATAACGCAAAACCGAATTGCCACACAGTGCCAAGAAGCAAAATTGCCAACAGCACAGCGCACACAAGCCCCGGAACAGTAAACAGCGTGTTCCCGCTTTTACCGGTAATGACTGCTCCGTTTTCTTTCAGCGAAAGCACAGGCTCCAAAAACATCCAACGCCATGGCTGACCTGCGGTGCCAAAAGCATCCCGCACATACTGCGCAAGAGCTTCTTTCCACGCCCCGCTCCATTTCCATATCCATACCGAATTCTCCGCAGTCAGAGCCGCTTTCACCGGTGCATGAAACGCAAGCAGGAACAGCCAGTACCATAGGGCCAGGGCAATACCGACCCCCCTGGCAAAAGCGGGCTTGCGCACTCTGCCAAACTTGATGCAAAGCAATGCGCCCAATTTTGCAATATATTTGGTAATTGTGAAAAAAATCATCATATCCAGCAGTGTAGCATGAGATACCTGAATGCCGTATGTGCACAGCAGAGCGGCGGACACTGTGACCACAAGCATTGCCGCAGCAGCCGGCCAAAATAAAAGTGATATTTTGCCAGATGGCTGATATACATGGTTCATACGGTTTCCTCTGCTCTGCGCCGATTCCCACGGCAGCTGTTGTCCCTTGCTGTCGTTCCCCTGCTTCGTCTAACGCTCCTCTTATGGAGCAGTCACGCCTGATTTGTTTCACCGTAAGCTTCATCCTGTTTTGCACCTAAATAAGATGCCACCACTTCCTGCTCCGAAAAATGGTATTTCACTCCCCGGATTTCCTGGTACTCCTCATGCCCCTTTCCGATCAGGGCCACGATGTCCCTTCTGCCGCTGTTATCCAGCAGATACTGAATGGCCTGTTCCCGGTCCTTTATGATCTGGTACTTTCCTTCGTAGGCCTCCAGTCCTCTTATGATCTCGGCATTGATCTCATCCATTTCCTCAAATCTGGGATTGTCCATGGTAATGATGGTAAGGTCCGCGTACTTGCCCGCTATACTTCCCATGTCGTAGCGGCGCTGCCTGGCCCGGTTTCCGCCTCCTCCGAACAAGCAGATCAGCCTGTCCGGCTCATAGGACTTCAGCATCTGCAGGAGGCTTTCCATGCTCAGCGCATTATGGGCATAGTCGATGAGAAAGGTGGAAAAGTGCGCTGTTTCCTGCAAAACCTGAGTCCTTCCCTTTACGGCGGTCTCCCGCAGGGCCGCCCGGATATGCTCCGGCTGCGCCCCTGCCAGGGTGGTAATGGCGGCGGCAATCAGGGCATTTTCCACATTGAACCTTCCGGGCATGTTTAAAACCATTTCTCCCTCTACCCTTCCGCAAAGCCGGAAGGTGACACCCAAAAGACCCGGCTCCCAGATATTTTGGATATCCCTGCCCATAAAGTCCGCTTCCTCCCGGGTAGACACCGTCACGGGAGCATCCGCTTTTTTTGTTACCTCTTTCCAGCGGGGATCATCAATGTTGGCCACAGTGCATTTCGTCTGAGAAAACAGCAGCTTCTTGCAGGACAAATATTCCTCAAAATCCGCATGCTCGCCCTTGCCGATATGATCCGGGGAAATATTGAGAAAGGCTCCGTAGTCAAAAAGGATCCCCTCTGTCCTTCTGTGCTTCAGCCCCTGGGAGGAAACCTCCATCACCACAAACTCACAGCCTTTTTCCAGCATCCTGGCAAACAGCGAGTGCAGCTCGAAGGATTCAGGCGTAGTGTTTTTCACCGGAACCTTTTCCTCCCCGATGAAAGCTCCCATGGTACCGATCATTCCCACCTTATGGCCTGCCTTCTCCAATATTTTTTTAATCATATGAGAAGTGGTGGTCTTGCCCTTTGTGCCGGTAAGCCCGATCATGGTCATCCTCGATGCAGGATAACCGAACCAGGCGGCAGAAATCCGCGCCAGGGATGACCTGGCATCCCTCACGAGGATCAGCGCAGCATCTATGGGAAAGGAAGGCGCTTCCTCCGCCACAATGGCCGCCGCCCCCGCCTGAATGGCATTGGGAATATATTTATGGCCGTCGGTTTCTTCCCCTCTGATGCACACGAACAGGGAACCCGGTATCACTTTCCTGGAATCATAGGCCACAGCGGTAATCTCTCTCTCACTGTCCCCGGAAAAGGACACCGGCTCTATGGCCGTTAACAGCTCACTCAGCTTCATACGAATATTCTCCTTCAAATACCACATGGGAAGGTCCTGTCATATGAACCTCATCCTGCTCATCCCACTCTACCTGCAAATCTCCGCCCGGCTGATGACATACCACATTTCTGCCGCACAGCCCCAGCAGATTTCCCACTACCACCGCCGAACAGCAGCCGGTGCCGCAGCCCAGGGTCTCCCCCGTGCCCCGCTCCCACTCTCTGATGCGGATATGTCCGGCATCCGCCATCTGAGCAAAGGTAACGTTGGTACGCCTGGGAAAGCATTCCAAATACTCCACGGCTCTTCCGTATTTTTCCACATCAAGCGCATCCACGTCCTCCACCAGAAGCACCGTATGGGGATTTCCCCAGGAAAGGGAGGACATCCGGAAAGTCCGGTCCAGCACCTGCACCCTGCGGTCCATAAAGGTATCCTGATCCGATATCACAGGAATCCTTTCTGATCGAAGCTCCGGCTTCCCGATGCAGGCGGAAATATTGGTGACCTCTCCCTCCCGGATCTCCAGCTCCACTCTCTGGACCCCGCCCAGTGTCTCAATGGTCAGAGATTCCTTTTTTGTGAGCTTGTGAAAATACACAAATTTTGCCGTACTGCGCAGCGCATTCCCGCACATCTCCGCCTCTGTCCCGTCGGGATTAAAGATCCTCATACGAAAGTCACAGGTATCCGAAGGGCAGATCAGAACGAGCCCGTCGGATCCCACCCCAAAATGGCGGTCCGATATTATTTTTGCCAGCCGCCCGGGATCCTCCACCCTCTGATGAATGGCATCAATATAAATATAATCATTGCCGTAGGCCTGCATTTTTGTAAATTTCAGATTCATCATAACCTCCATGGCCCTTTGCTTTCTGTCCGGACCAGCCCCGCAGGCAAATCCTACTTCATCGCCTGCTCCAGGTCCGCAATAATATCCTCCGGATCCTCGATTCCAATGGAAATACGGACAAAACGCTCGTTGATGCCCAGCTTTTCCCGGACATCCGGCGGGGTGGATTCATGAGTCTGCGTAAGCGGGTAGGTAATCAGCGTCTCGGCTCCTCCCAGGCTCTCTGCAAATAAAATCATTTTTACATCCGAAAGCAGACGGTGTACCGTCTCAACGCTGTCCACCTCAAAGGAGATCATCCCTCCCAGGCCGGCATAATACAATTTTTTAACTCTGGGATGCTTTTTCAGCCATTCCACCACCTTTTTCCCGTTCCTGTCATGTCTTTCCATACGAAGAGAAAGCGTCTTAAGCCCCCTCAGAACCAGCCAGGAGTCAAAGGGCGCCAGGCCGTTGCCCCGGGATTTCATCTGCAGGCGGAAATGATCCGCCAGCCCCTGGGTAGTCACCACCACAATGCCGGCGATCACGTCGTTGTGACCGCACAGATATTTGGTGCCGCTGTGAACCACGATATCCGCTCCCTGAGTGATGGGCTTCTGAAAATACGGTGAAAGGAATGTGTTGTCCACCACCAGAAGCACACCATGCTTTTTGGCAATCTGGGAAAGCTTTGAAATATCGGCAGTCTTCATCATGGGATTGGTAGGCGTCTCTACAAACAGCATCTTTGTGGAGGGCCGGATCGCCGCCTCCAGCTGATCCAGGTCGGACATATCCAGATAGGTAAACTCACAGTCCAGCGCGCTGAAAATGTCCGAACAGATACGGTAGGTTCCGCCGTATATGTCGTCCGAAAGAATCACATGGTCTCCCTTCTTCAAAAGGCCGAAAATACACATGTTCGCCGCCTGGCCGCTGGTAAAGGCAAAAGCCTCCGTCCCTTCCTCCAGGATTGCCATGGTGCGCTCCAGCTCCTGGCGGGTGGGATTCTGCAGCCTGGAATAATTATACCCGGTGGAAACATCAAAGGTGCGATGGCGGAAGGTAGCCGTCTGAAAGATCGGAAAGCTCACTGCGCCGGTGATAGGGTCGCAGCCCAGTCCCCCATGTACCACCTTGGAATCGAAATGCAGATTTTCCTTTTTGTCAAAGGAATCGTAATAACAATCGTTGGTCATCTCCTAATCCTCCATTTTTCGTTGTTAGTGTATCCAAAAATATCCTGTAAAAACATAAATTGCCGCGACTGTAAAAATCTGGCTCTGCCTCAATTATACTCAGCGGGGGCAAAGCCGTCAACAGAAAAGCCGCAGACCCCTTGAGTTTACTGGAAAACCCCCGGTTCTGCGGCTTTGCATGAAAAAAGCAGGTGATGGGAATCGAACCCACGTATCTAGCTTGGAAGGCTAGTGTTCTACCATTG
>CAMWUL010000112.1 GCA_947177445.1 uncultured Lachnospiraceae bacterium
GAGGCAGAAGAGTCGAAGGAACCGGAAGCAGCAGAGCCGTCAGAAGAGGCAGAGGGAGCGGAAGAGGTGAAGGAACCGGAAGCAGCAGAGCCGTCAGAAGAGACAGAGGAAGCAGAAGAGGCGAAGGAACCGGAGGCAGCAGGATGTCCATAGAGATTCGACATGCACAAATGGCAGATCAGGAGTTTTGGTACAGTCTTGACAGACATTTGCCGGAGCAGGAATTTGCCAAAAAGGTCCGCGATAAACAGGGTTATGTGATATTGGAAAACAGCACGCGTGTCGGTGTGCTGAGATATCATTTATTCTGGGATAACACGCCGTTTTGTACCATGCTTTTTATTGACCGCAGGTATCAGGGAAGAGGTTACGGCAGAAGACTTATGGAATATTGGGAGAAGGATATGAGCTCCCAGGGTTACGGCATGGTTTTGACTTCCACCCAGGTGGATGAAGCGGCCCAGCACTTTTACAGAAAAATGGGATATAAGGATTGCGGCGGTTTTATCATTGATGTTCCGGGATACGAGCAGCCTATGGAGCTGTTTATGATTAAGGCAGTTTGAGAGAGCGATTTTATCGGCATTTTCCTAAGGGATTATTGTAAGAGGGTATACAGGCCCTGACGGGCAGGGAGGAATATTATGGAAAACAGGAACGGACTTGCAGTTCAAACAGCAGGTCTGCAGCACTGCTACGGCCAAAAAAGAGTTTTGGAGGATGTCAGTCTGCAGGTTAAGCAGGGAGAGATTTTCGGATTGCTGGGGCCTTCCGGCGCAGGCAAGACTACACTGATCAAAATCCTTACAGGGCAGTTAAAGCAGGAAAGCGGAACAGCGGAGGTGTTTGGAAAACCTTCCGGAAAACTGACCGGACAGGAGCACAGGGATATCGGGATCATGATGGACAGCTTTGGATTGTATGAGCGGATGAACTGTATTGACAATCTGAAGTTTTTCACCATGCTGAGCGGAATTCCCAAGGAGCGGGGAAAGGATGTTCTGGAAAAGGTGGGGCTTTGGCCGGCCAGGAAAACTCTTGTCTCCAGATTGTCTAAGGGAATGAGAAATCGTCTGCTGTTGGCCAGAGCCTTTTTGGGAGAGCCAAGGCTTCTCTTTCTGGATGAGCCCACCAGCGGTCTTGATCCCAGGACGGCGGCGGAAATTCATGAACTGCTTCTTGGTGAGAGGGAGAGGGGAGCTGCTATTTTTCTCACCACACACAATATGGCCGAGGCCGGGAAGCTCTGCGATCATGTGGCGCTGCTGAATGAAGGCCGGGTGGTGGAGTGCGGAGAGCCGGATGAAATCTGCCGGAAATACAATCATCAGAAAACGCTTATGCTGCATCTTTATAACGGAAGGGACCTGATTCTGGGACATGACCGATCCGGTCTGGAAGAGATGATGCAGTATCTGGAAAGAGGAGAGCTTGAAACGATCCATTCTTCGGAACCGGATCTGGAAACCGTTTTTATGGAGCTGACAGGAAGGGGTCTGAACTGACCGGAAGAATAAGAATGCCGGGAAGAGGATGAACTGGCCGGGAGAATTAGAATTGCTGAGAGGAGACTTCAGCAGAAAGAGGGCAGGCATGTTGAGACACATTTTATCCGTTTTATGGAAACAGGGAAAAGATACACTGCAGAATAAAGAGATATTGATCCAGTTTGTGATGTTTCCCGTTATAACGATCATTATGGAAAATGCTATAGAAATCCCCGGGATGCCGGAGCACTATTTTGCCATGCTTTTCGGCGCCATGTATCTGGGAATGGCTCCGCTGCTCTGCACCAGTGCCATTTTGGCTGAGGAAAAGGAAAAAAATACACTCAGGGTACTTCTTATGTCAAATGTGAGACCGGGAGAGTATCTGGCAGGAGTGGGGATCTATGTGTGGTGCCTGTGTATGGCCGGTGCAGCGGTGATCGGTCTGGCTGGAGGATACCGGGGAAGCGGGTTTGGTAATTTTATGCTGATAATGGGGGCAGGTTTTTTGGTATCCATTATTGTGGGGGCGGCTGTGGGAGTGTTCAGCAGAAATCAGATGATGGCCACGTCCATTTCCATGCCCGTGATGCTGATTCTTTCATTTCTTCCCATGCTGGCCGCGTTTAATGAGAGCATTGCCAAGCTGGCCAGGATCACTTATTCAGGACAGATTCATCTGCTGATGGGGCAGGTGGAGAAGCTGCATCTGTCCTGGGGCCAGACAGGGATCCTGTTGCTGAATCTGGCGGCGGCGCTGCTTTTCTTCGCAGCGGCCTGCCGCAGAAGCAAACGGTTTGCAGGCTGATAAAAAGGAAAGTAATAAAATGATTATATATTTCAGAGGAGGAAAGCATATGGTTAAAATTCTGGAAGTAAAAAGGGAAAGCTGTCCCGCCGCACGGTTTATCGGCAAAAGGTATTTAAACGGCCCCAATTGGGGCGAGTGGTGGTCAAATGGCTGGTTTGAGAAGCTGGAGGCTGTGAATGGTCTTCTGCCCATAAACGACCATGGCTATATGGGCGCGGTTCACATTGTGGACGGTATGCCGGAACATTGGATCGGCATGTTTTTCTCGGCGGATACAGTTGTTCCGGAGGACTTCGAGCACGTGGATATGGAGCCGCTGGAGTATGCCGTGTTTTATTTGTACGGCGATGAGAAAAGCGGGGAATTCTTTTCCATGGACACCCATA
Organism: uncultured Lachnospiraceae bacterium; assembly: GCA_947177445.1. Classification (GTDB taxonomy): domain Bacteria; phylum Bacillota; class Clostridia; order Lachnospirales; family Lachnospiraceae; genus Acetatifactor. The sequence goes on from CAMWUL010000112.1 coordinate 2,685, forward strand.
ATATGTGCCTGGAGGAATTGAGGGCCCAGGGCTTGAAGCGGAAGGAGGACGACTGGTGCTTCGAGCGGTACAACTGCCCCAGGTATACCACGCCGGATGAGCATGGCCGGGTTATTTTGGATTATGGGATTTCAGTTATGTGAGTCTGCGTTTCCTTTCACTTTAGTGCGTTCTGCTCCACGGCGGGATATTGACTGTGTAAGGTTTGGGCTGCTTTGTGGGTTGACTGCATTTTACAGAATGGATATTTTGCGGATATATTTTCGGATGATGCAGATATAATAGGACTTAATCAGAAAACCTTTGATTTAAGGGGTTTACCGATTAAGTCCTGTTTTTTTACCGTTCTGGTATTGCCGTTATGTCTGGAAAAACGGACAGCCCTGGTTGATTTTGACGGCCAGGGGCATTCCAGTACGGACGTGGAAAGCCCTCACTACGGGATGCCGGAAGATGCGGTGAAAGCAGATGGCAGCGGATAGCCGGATAAAGATATAACCGAAAGGTATAAACTCATAAACAAAAGGAGACTTCTTTGGGAGCCTCCTATTATTTATACTATAGGAAACGGCATGATTATTTCACTGACAGAGATGTATCGAATGAACATGAGGGCGGCGGGCTTTTTGCTTATGACGAGGAAATCATGGGGTGGCTGTTCTCAAAATGAACGAGGAAAAACGGAGGAAACCATGAAGAAGATATTGTTCCTGACATCCACGCCGACCATTGGAGGGAACGGGGATGCATTGATTGAAGCGGCAATGGCAGAGGCGGAAAAGCTTGGAGCAGAAGCGGCAAGAATTGACATACGGGAAAGGAAGATCAACTTCTGCAGGGCCTGCTACGGCTGCTCTGATACCGGAGTATGTGTGCAGCAGGATGATTTTATGGAAATTCTGCACCTGGCTCATGAGGCAGACGCGATCATTGCGGAAGCTCCGATCTACTATAACTGTATGGCGGCACAGATGCTGACGGTGGTGAACCGGCTCTGTTGTACATTTGCCTGCAAATCTTATCAGATCGGACCGAAGAAGAAGGTCGGAATCTTTCTGACCTGCACGGGATCGGATGTGGACGAAATGAACCGGCATGTCAGCAATATCCTGACGCTGCCAAGCGTGAGCCGCGCCATTACAGAATATAGGACAGAAGTCTTTACAAAGTGCATTTCGGGTTCTACCTGCAATGATACCCCGGAATATCTGGCGAGGGCAAAGGAAGTCGCCAGGTGGGCCGTGGAAACCGGAAAAAGCGTTGCCTCATGAACGGAAGGATGCACCATCGGATGAAGCTTCTTCAGATGTGCTGATGATTGCCAGACAGGGTATGTTCTCTTCCGGAGGAACGGTTACGGAACCGGTAGAGGGCGACTATGACCCGACAACTAACTGGATGGATGTAACCCGTGCGGGCAATACGGCCCATGTGGACCATGCCAATGTATTCTATCAGATCCCGGCTAATGACAACGGCAATCCGATTGTTTACCTGCATGGTTATGGCCAGTCCCGCATGGGATGGATGACGACTCCGGACGGACGTGAAGGATGGTCGGATCTGTTCCTGAAAAAGGGTTATGCGGCGTTTCTGGTAGATCAGCCCAGACGCGGTGAGGCAGGCGCAACGGCTTCGATGACGGCGGATGGGTTCCTGGATACATGGGCAGAGGATTCCAAGGATTATAAACCGGGTGACCAGGCGCCGTAGGCTGGGATGTGCCTGTGAAGAACATTTCAGCAATCGTAGCCATAGAGCCGGGCGGAACGCCTCAGCCTGGTTCAGAACAGTATCAGAAGCTGCTGGAAGCCGGTATTCCGATTACGATCTACTTTGGGGATTATATTGACAACGGCCCGGAAGACATTATGTCCACAGAGTTCTGGAAGGCAGTCCGCGATGGGGCTGTCCAGTTTGCAGAGAACTATAATGCAGAAGGCGGCGACTGCACGGTGGTTTACCTGCCGGATGAGGGAATCACCGGAAACAGCCATTTCATGTTCCAGGAGCTGAATAATGATGTGATTGCAGACCATATTGCCGCATGGCTTGAAAGCAAAGGATTGAATTGAAACAGCAGGAGCCCATGAAACGCTGTATGGGCCGCGTCTCTGCTTGCACCAGATTATATGTATGAATGGAGGAAGGTTATGGGTGGTCATGGAAAAAAAGGAATCCTTGCAATGATGCTGACGCTGAGTCTGGGCATGTCGGCCTGTGGGGCTGGCAGACCGACGCAGGAAATTGACGCACTTGCATTTCCTTTGGGGCAGCCGGTCGGCGCCGGTTCTTTTACAGGGACGGTTTATATAGAACCCATGATAGCCAAAGATGATGTATATCATTTTCCATCTACGAATCATGTTACCTTTGAGCCAGGGGCAAGGAGCAGATGGCACAGCCATGGCGGCATGGTCATTCTGGTCACGGGAGGTATCGGATATTATCAGGAAGAGGGGCAGCCGGCGCAGATCCTCCGCACTGGCGATGTAGTGGAATGCACTCCTGGGGTTCGCCATTGGCATGGCGCGGCGCCTGATTCCTGGTTTTCACAGATGGTGATCTGGGATTCTGACTACACTCCGGAAAGCGGGGAAGCTTTGGAAGAAGAACCGGTGACAGACGAGTATTATGAGAACCTTGAAACGGAGGAATACCAGGGCCGCACTACAACAGAGGGCAGTGAATTCATGTTCCGCCGGAATACGGAACCTGTAGAAAGTGATACATTCAGCGGTCCGGTTTATGTATCTTCCATTTTGGAAAGCGGTAATGCAGCCGGAGCGCCGGGACTGCATTATGTGGTTTTTGAGCCTGGTGTGATCAATAACTGGCATATCCATGAAGGCGGGCAGATTCTGATCGCAACGGATGGGATTGGTTACCATCAGATTGAAGGGGAGCCGGTGCAGGTTCTGTACCCCGGAGACGTGGCTCTGTGTCCGCCTGGTGTGAAACACTGGCATGGAGGGAGCGCGGATACCGAATTTGCGCATATTGCCGTCAATACAAATCCGGAACTGACAGGACTTCAGTGGTTTGAGCGTATCACGGATGAGGAATATGCCAGGTTGTCGGCTGGAAACAGGGAATGACAGTGGCCTGATCAAGGGCATGCTATGGAAATGAGGAGAATATATGGTGAAAAGGATTCTGATGTTCCTGACGCTGGGTTTGTTGGCGGCCGGCATGGCCGGGTGCTCTGCCCCCGATTATGCCGACACATCCTCCATCCCACAGGGTTTTGAACCAAAGCTGAGCGTGGAACAGACAGTGATGTGTTCCGTCCGTATCACGGCAGGGGAAACGGTTTTGGAGGGAGTGTTATATGATAACCCCACTGCGCGGGAGTTCGCCGAAATGCTGCCGCTTACGGTGGAGCTGTGGCATCCGGCCCCAGGGTTTGCAAGGGCGTTCGATCTGCCGGAACGGATTGCGCAGAAGGGAACGCCGGGATATGAGTATGAACTGGGCTCGCTGGCATATTGGGATGCCGGGCCGTCCGTTGCATTGATTTATAAAGCGAGCCGCCAGGAGACAGTGGTGCCTGTAGTGCCCATAGGAAAGATCACGTCCGACGTGGGGATTTTTGCGGAATATGGAGAGGACATCACCGTGGAGCTTGCCGAAGATGGGGAAGCCCTCCCGGATTCCGGCAGCGGGACAGGCGAAAGCGCGGAAATGCCGGATGATGGGGAACGCTGGGGAGCGCCGGGAGATGGGCAGGCAGCGGAACCTCCCGGGAACAGCAGAAGGTGGTGAGGCAGTGTACACAGAGGATACAAAGCTACGGGATGTGATTGGCGCCCCGGCTTTTGGGGAGTATGGCCGCCTGATTTTTCCTGCAGACAGATGGATAAGCAACAGCCTGACATTGAAGAATGTGGGGAATATCCTTCCATGGTACTCTTATGTCAGCCCTGGCCGGACGGTGGAGATCGCAAATTATCTGAGAGAGCAGGCAGCATCGGGGGAACAGGTTTTTTATGACATTTATACGGAGAAGGAAAAGGCGGCGG
>CAMWUL010000113.1 GCA_947177445.1 uncultured Lachnospiraceae bacterium
TTTGTGCAAACAGCGCACAAAAACACCTCGCGGCCCCTACCCGTGAAAAGTAACTTCCACTGCTTCCAGAAAGCCCGCCGCCGACAGGCGCAGCGCCCCGTCGCCCCAGATAATCATCTGCTCCAGGGCATCGGAGGTGGCCACCGTCACCCGATGCTTCCTGCCAAGGTCATGCACCGTCTTCTCGATATACTGATCCGCCGTCTCCGCCTCCCTGGTGTACACCACATAGATATTGTGGTATTTCCGGACGGATCCCGGATTCCCCTTCACCTTATAGGCGTCGTAGACCAGGATCAGTGTACAGCCCCGATATCCCTGAAAATTACAGCAGATATCCATAAGCTTGTCCCTGGCACTGTCTATATTCACAGCAGCCAGCTCCCGCAGCTCCTTCCAGGCAAAAATTATATTGTACCCATCCACCAAAAAATATTCCGTCCGTGAAGCAGCTGCATCCTGTTTTTTGTTCCGGGGCCTGACTCCGTCCTTTCCGGCTCCATCTCCGGAAGGCTGCGCTTTTTCCTCATCCCCTCCGGCTGCTCCTCCGTACACTCCCCGTCCCAGATTCTGCTGATGATACCGGTAGGGCTCGTAGTCCTGCTTTCCCTTCCGGTAGGTCTGCTGAAAGATCCTCTCGATCTCTTCCTGGGTAATATAATCGTCTCTTCCGCTTCCGGTCTGCGTATTTCCTGCCGAGTCGTTCCCCGACCTCACATTCCCAGGCCGTTCGGCTTCCTCCTCGGCCCCCGCTTCCGGACCCGGCCTCCAGCCGCTCTCCACATGGGCAAACTCCGCCACCCGGTCCCAGCTTACCAGAAATCCCGCTCCATGGGCGCAAAATACGGAGTCCCCTGTGTTTTCCGCATCCCGCAAAGGATCGTAGCCCATTCCGGACACCACCTCCTGCGCATTATGGCAGGGCTCATAGCCCTTCAGCACACAGGACAGCCTTCCTGTCCCTCTGGTATATGCATTTACCTCTCTTTGATAATCCTTCAGCGCCGCCGCAGGCACGCTGCCCGACAAAATGCACATATCCTGCTGCATCACGGGATCCTCAAAGCTGCCGCACATCCTCCGGATATCCGTCATAGCCCGCCCCAGATAATTAGAGGGCACTTCAAGAGTAAAGGAAAGCACCGGCTCCAGCAGCACACTGTCACATTGCATCAGTCCCTGACGCAGTGCCCGGTAGGTGGCCTGACGAAAGTCACCTCCCTCGGTATGCTTATTATGCGCCCGGCCCGTCAGCAGGGTAATCTTCATATCTGTTATGGGAGAACCCGTCAGCACTCCCAGATGTGTCTTTTCCTCCAGGTGGGTCAGGATCAGCCTCTGCCAGTTCCGGTCCAGCACATCCTCACTGCAGGCCGAATGAAACTGCAGACCGCTGCCCGGCTCTCCCGGCTCCAGCAGCAGATGCACCTCCGCATAATGGCGAAGAGGCTCAAAATGCCCGATTCCCTCCGCGCTGGAAGCAATGGTCTCCTTATACAGAATACTTCCGTCCGCAAATTCAGCCTCCAGCCCAAACCGGTCCCGGAGCTGGCGCTTCAAAATTTCAATCTGCACCTCTCCCATCACCTGCGCATGGATCTTTCGGGAAGCCTCCCTCCACACCACATGAAGCTGAGGCTCCTCCTCTTCCAGCTGGCGCAGCTGTCCCAAAACCTTTACCACGTCCGCACCCTCCGGAAGCTCCAGCCGGTAGGTCAGCACCGGCGAAAGCACCGGCAGACTGTTTTCGCTCTCCGCTCCCAGCCCCTGGCCTGCAAAAGTCCTGTCAAGCCCTGTCACCGCGCAGATCTCCCCGGCCTGAGCCTGCTCCGCCAGTTTAAAGACCGATCCGTCATAGATCCGCAGCTGATCCGGCTTTTCCTCCCAGATCTCCTCACCGGGTCCCGCACTGCAGCGATTGCTCACCGGCATCTTCACCCGAAGCACTCCTCCTGTCACCTTCAGATGGGTAAGCCGGTTTCCGTTGGCATCCCGGGAAATCTTATATACCCTTGCACCAAACCGGTCCGGGTACTCTTTTTGCAAAGAATACCTGGACAGTCCGTCCAAAAGCTCCTCCACCCCCTCAAGCCGCAGGGCGGAGCCGAAATAGCAGGGAAAAACATTCCGCCGGGCCACAGCCCGGGCAATGGAGGCCTCCTTCAGGCCGCCGGTCTCCAGATACTCTTCCAGCAGTCCTTCGTCGCACATGGACAGCCCCTCCAGAAACGCTTCCGAAAAGCCTTCCTCCGCCGGCATCCGCCCTCGCCCCTCAGCCGCCGGCCCGAATTCCAGGCAGTTATCGTCCAGCCTGGTCTTAAGCTCCTGCAAAAGCTTCTCCTTCTCCGCCCCCGGCTGATCCATCTTATTGACAAAAAGGAACACCGGGATCCGGTAGGTTTTCAGAAGCCGCCACAACGTCCGCGTATGTGCCTGGACACCGTCGGAGCCGCTGATCACCAGCAGACAGTAATCCAGGGCCTGCAGCGTCCTTTCCGTCTCGGCGCAAAAATCCACATGTCCCGGCGTGTCCAGCAGGGTTATATCCAGTCCCCTCCAGCAAATCCTGGCCTGTTTGGAAAAAATGGTGATCCCTCTCTCCCTCTCCATGGCAAAATGATCCAGAAAGGCATCCTTGTGATCTACTCTCCCCAGCTTCCGCAAAGCGCCTCCGGTATAAAGAAGGGCCTCTGAAAGCGTGGTCTTTCCTGCGTCCACGTGGGCCAGCAGGCCAACGCTGATATGCTTTTTTTCTCTTCCCGGCTCCTGCGCCCCCATAAAACGCCTCCCTTCTCCTCAGCAATCCTTCTTATCCCTGCACTCTGAGCAATATCCGTACAGCTCCAGCCGATGGCCGGTAACCGTAAAATCTCCCGTGTCCTTCTCCAGCGAAATATGGGCAAAGGGGCAGTGTGACAGCGGAATCCGTCTGTGGCACTCCAGACATACCGCATAATGGGTATGATTCTCCCTGATCAGCGAATAGGCGGCGGCCCCGTCCCGGGTCCAGACCGTCTTCTCCACCAGCCCCTTTTCCTCAAAAGCCGCCAGAATCCTGTAAATAGTGGAAGGTGCATACTCCGCTCCTCCCTCCCCTTTTTCCGCCAGCTGATAAATCTGTGCGGCGTTCAGCGGCTCCGCCGCCTGGGAAAGAATTTCATACACACGCTTTCTCTGTCTCGTCCATTTCAATCCCCGGGGAAATTCCGGGTTCGTCTGTTCATCCTCTTTATTCATATCTGTCATTTTCTGCCGGACTCCTTATAAAATCCACTCTATCACAATTCCCGCCAAAACGCCAATACTATACAGCAGACCCAGGAGCTTTAAATTTTCTCTCCGATTGTGGTTTACCCTGAACAATACCAGCAGGCCGATTCCGCTTCCTGTGAGCAGACCGGCCATGGCGGCGCCGATTCCGATCACACCCTTCAGATAAAGCTGCGTAATCACTACAGAACCGGCACAATTGGGAAGCAGCCCTACTATTCCAGCCAGTATGGGACCTGCCGCCGGATTGTTCAGAATCATGCTCTCCAACGCCTCTTCTCCTGCCCAAAACAAAATCAGGTTCAGCCCAAAAGTAATCAACAGGATAAAAAATGCGATCTGGGCCGTATGAACCAGCGCCGCACTCCAGATTCCTTTCTCACAGCGGCAATGCCCCTGCTCACAGAATTCGTGGATATGCTCCTGACCAGGCAGATCCCGTTCCTGCAGGCTTTGACCCTTCCTCTTCTTTTTCCTTCTTCCGAAAAGATCAATGGCCAGCCCTGCCCCCATGCCGATCAGAGCCTTTCCCAGAAGAATCTGCAAAATAAGCCCCACAGGCGCCTTCTCGGAAATCAGCACCGGCAGCATCTCGTCAGAGGTAGACAGATAAATGGCGATCAGAGTGCCCCGGGTGATCACATGCCCCGCATAAAGATTGGAAGCCGCCGCAGAAAAGCCGCACTGGGGCACCGCCCCCAGCCCTGCGCCGATCACCGGGCCGAACCGTCCCGCCCGCTTCACCCAAGCCTCCGTCCTGCCTCCTGCCCTGTGTTCCAGATATTCCATGGCCACGTAAGTCAAAAATAAAAAAGGAAGCAGCTTTGCCACATCCAGTAACGTATCCAAAATAACCTCTGACATAATGTTCCACCTTTACAAAAGCATTCCAGATGCAAATGCGACTCATTTGCATCTGAAATGTTATAATACTTCCTGCACACGCTTTTGTCAAGCCCTGTATAAAATCTGTATAAAAATATCCCGCTGCGAAACAAATGCTTCGTAACGGGATATTTTTTATAAAACTTTAGCAGGGTTTAAGAGCAAACTGGGCTTACTGCACATTAGCAAAATAAGTCTCGCCCACCGAATAAATCTTAACCTGGCTGGTTACGTTTCTGTCCATACGGAGTCCGCAACCATCACAATTTCCGTCCTTATTGCTGTCAACACAATTTACATCAGCGCTGGGAGTACCTACAACTGTGATCTCCTTGCAGTCCTTGCAGTAAGTAACCTGATAGGACTGATGAGATACTGCCGTATTCATCAGGTAAGTATCTGCATAAGCAGTTACTGTGGTTGTAGCATGAGCTTTCAGAGGCAGATCCACATATACTTCCTTGCCGCAGGTATCGCAGTGACCGTATGCCTGACCCTTTGTGGTGCAGGTAGATGCCTTTACAACATTAGGCTGTCCAGCCATCTTGTGATCCAGAGGAGCGCGGTCCTTCTTTTCTGTATAGCTGCAGTTCTTACACTGATAAATGTCATAGCCGCGATCCTCCAGCTTGCAGCTCTTGGAGCCTACAGACTTCACGGGCACGGGATTCAGGTCATGCTTAAGCGCAGCAACCTTCTGCTCGATGTTTTCGCCGCACCTGGTGCAGGTATACCGAATCAGACCCTCAGAGGTGCAGGTAGCGTGCTTTACATACACATTGCCGGTTTCCGGCTGAACATGTGTCTGTGCCAGAGTCTCTCTCCAAATCACATCACAGGTTACGGGCTGGCCGTTCACAAGCTTGGGGCCGGTTCCGATCCAGTTGCCGTCGGCATCATATTTGTTTTCCAGAAGCACCTGATTGCACTTCCACTCGATATAACCGCTTTCCGTACAGGTGGGAGCCAATTCGCTCAGCTTGATCCCCTTCACATGGGAATGCTCAGCAGGCTTTACCTCATCCACAGGAGGAGTCGTGGGAGTGGTAGGCGTAGTCGGCGTAGTCGGAGTGCTGGGTGTATTGGAGCTGCTTCCGGAATTTCCCGTTGCTGCAGGCGCTGCCGTCTGGATAGAACCGCCGGGTCTGCCTTCCTTAATGCCGTAGTTTATGTAGTGCTGTGCAATAGCTGCATAATCTTCGCCGAAAGCCGCCTTCACATCAGGATTCTTGCTTGCATAATCAGCCAGATCAAACAGAACGCCCGTCATCCTCTTTTCCTTAATGCCATAGGTGAGGAAATGATCTACATAAGCATTCCAGTCGTCGCCAAAAGCCGCATTCAGATCCGCATATGCATTACGGTATGCCACAACGTCAAGTATCGGACTCATGGTGCGTCCTTCCTTGGCTCCGTTCGTCAGGAAGTGCTGCAGGAGCGCCTCCCCGTCCGTTCCATAAGCAGCTTTCAGATCACTGTACTGCCCGGCATAATAGTTGGCGTCAAATACATCTTCTACGCCTGCAGCAGACACGCTCAAAACACTGCCTGCCATCAGAGCAACCGCCAACGAAAATGCTAACAACTTTTTCCTTTTCATTATTTGTCCTCTTCCTTTCTTCAAAGAATGTTAGTTATGTATTTGTGAACCGTTCCCTGCCAAAGTCGCTTCACGATCATATAATAACATCTATTGTTGTAATTTGCAAGCACTTTTATTCGCTATAAGCGAAATTATTTAAACTTTAGATGATCTGAATAAAACAGAGCTTGCGTTAGAATATAGGAGAAATAGGTATTAGATAAGGAGGAAGCGAAGAAAATGGATGCTAACGAGCTGAGGTTAGCCGTCGGCGAAAGAGTTCGCAATTATCGCGTGTCACATCACTGTACACAGGCATACTTTGCAGAAATGATTGATATTTCTGTAAATTTCCTCTCTGAAATCGAAAACGGCAAAAAAGGGATGTCTCAGGAAACGCTTTACAAGCTCTGCGAGCATTTCGATCTTTCCGCAGATTACATCCTGTTCGGCAAAACCATTCCGCAGAATGAACCTGAATCCACGAAACGCATTTCCGAGGCGGCCCAGACCCTGAACGACGCCGAATTAAATACCCTGATCGATTTTCTAGTCTCTCTGCGCAAATTGCGCAGCTTTTCACTATAGTTACTATTCACAGCCCAATGTCATTAAGTTAGCACCAGCAACATAAGGCTTACT
>CAMWUL010000114.1 GCA_947177445.1 uncultured Lachnospiraceae bacterium
TTTCTCGTTTATAGCCGCTTGAAAAACAAATGTCTCCTTCGGAGCCGCTTGTTTTTCTTTAGCGGCTATTACATTATACCATATCTGTCATGGCGGCGCCACAGTTTAATTTGTCAAAAAAGGGAATGTTCTGCGGTTCCTTTTCACGCGGTATCCGAAAAAAAAGCCAGCTGCCCGGCGGCGGCTGGCTTATTCCATATTTCAAATCTTAGTCCTGTACGTAGGGCATCAATGCAATGTGACGCGCTCTCTTGATGGCAACGGTCAGCGCCCTCTGATGCTTTGCGCAATTCCCCGTAATACGGCGGGGCAGGATCTTGCCTCTCTCGGAAACGTATCTCTTCAGCTTAGCGGTGTCCTTAAAATCGATCACATTATCTTTGCCGCAGAACACGCAAACCTTTTTTCTCCTGCGGACTCCACCCTTTTTCCTTACCGGGGCGTCAGACTTTTCTGCTTTATTGTAAGCCATATCAGTGCCTCCTATCTTAATTGGTCAAACTTAGTTAAATGGTAATTCTTCGTCAATACCGTCCGGGATATTCATAAATCCGTCGCCTGCACCGGAAGCCGCCGGAGCATTTCCGCCTCCTGCAAAGCCGCCGTTATTATAACCGCCGCCAAAGCCTCCGTTATTGTAGCCGCCATCCCCTCCGCCGGAAGCATTTTTGCTTTCGGCAAATTCGATCTCATCCACCATGACGCGCACACTATAGACCTGCTGGCCGTCCTTGTTGGTGTAATTGTCGTTCTGGATTCTCCCGCTCAATACCACCTTCGTCCCCTTGTGAAGATATCTCTCCACAAACTCAGCCTGCTTTCCGAAACAAGTGCAGTTAAAGAAATCCGCGTCCGGCTCGCCCTCACGCTTAAATCTCCTGTCCACAGCCACGGAAAACCGTCCCACCGTGGTCTGGCTGGCTCCCTGAGAATACCTGACTTCGGGATCCCTGGTCAAACGTCCCATAAGAATTACTTTATTCATAATTTACTCTCGCTTTCTAATTAAGCCTCGTCCTGTCTGACGACTAAGTATCGAATAACGTTGTCCATAATACGGACACGGCTCTCGATCTCGGCCGGAGCAGTGCTCTCAGCGTCGAATTTGATGAAATAGTAGAAAGCTTCCTTCATCTTCTGGATCTCGTACGCAAGTCTCTTCTTGCCCCAATCGTCCACTTCTGTGATGGCACCGCCGAATCTCTCGATCAGAGCTTTGCACTTATCAACTACCGCGGCTCTCTCTTCGTCTTCGATATTAGCGGACACAACTACAGCTAATTCATACTTGTTCATGCCTGTTACCTCCTTTTGGTCTCTGGCCCACTCTTTGTGAGCAAGGAAAATGATTCATCACAATTTGATATAATAACACAATCGCAAGAAATAGGCAAGTACTTTTTCAGTTCCAACACCTTGTTCCAACACCTTGTAACTACTCACATCTGCACCATTCGCAAAGCGCACCTCCGGTTCTTTTTGCTGCTTCCCTCCACATTACCCCAGCGCCACATCCATCACCATCATCAGCACAAATCCTATCGCTGCTCCGATGGTTCCGATATCGCTGTATTCACCGGAATGAGCTTCCGGCACCAGCTCCTCCACCACCACATAGATCATGGCCCCGGCGGCAAAAGCCAGCAGATACGGCAGTATGGGAACCACCTGCGCTGCCAGCAAAATCGTGGCCACCGATCCCACGGGCTCCACCACCCCTGAAAGCACTCCGTAAAAAAACGCTTTTTTCTTTGACGCTCCGGCGCTGCACAACGGCATGGAAATAATGGCGCCCTCCGGAAAATTCTGTATGGCTATCCCCACTGCCAAAGCCGTGGCTGCCGCCATGGTAATTCCGGTACCGGCTGCCATAGCTCCCGCAAAGGTCACTCCCACCGCCATCCCCTCCGGCAGATTGTGAAGCGTCACCGCCAGAATCAGCATAGTAGTCTTTTGAAAGCCGGATCTGACACCCTCCGGCTTTTCACTGTCCATATGAATATGCGGCACCAGGCGATCCAACAGGAGCAGAAAGCCCACTCCCAGCAGAAAGCCTGCCGCCGCAGGAAACCATCCGTTTCCTCCCTGTTCCCGGGACATATCAATTCCGGGGATCAAAAGAGACCATACGGACGCCGCTATCATAACTCCCGCCGCGAACCCCAGCAGGAATTTCTCCACCCCAAGGTTCATCTGTTTTCGCATAAAAAATACCATTGCCGCCCCCAGAGCAGTCCCCAGAAACGGAATTAAAATCACAAAAGCATTCTGAAACATATTTACTGCCCGCCTTATCCAATTTGCGGCCCGCGCAGGGCCGCATTTCGTATATATAGTATGTGCTATTGTTTGTTCAAAATGCAGGCAGAACGGCAAGACTCTTTTTTTTGTACATCGCGGCCAGCCCAGGCTCTATTTCCCTGCCCTCAGACAGCGCACAGCGTTCAGCACTGCCAGCACCATGACGCCTACATCCGCGAAGATTGCCACCCACATATTTGCCATTCCCAGCGCCCCCAGCACCAGGCAGAGAGCCTTCACGGTCAGGGCAAATACAATATTTTCGGTAACGATACGAAGACACTTTCTGGATATCCGGATCGCCAGCGCCAGCTTCATAGGGTTATCGTCCATGAGGACGATGTCCGCCGCCTCTATGGCCGCGTCGGATCCCAGTGCTCCCATTGCCACACCGATATCCGCCCGGGAAAGCACTGGCGCATCATTAATTCCGTCGCCCACAAAGGCCAGCATTTCTCTGGGCTGTTTTTCTCCGAGAAGCTCCTCCACCGCCTCCACCTTGCCAGCGGGAAGCAGCTCACTCTTTACCTGGTCCAAGCCCAGCTTCTGCGCCACGTGCTCCGCCACTGTTCGGCTGTCGCCGGTCAGCATTACCGTCTTCTTCACCCCTGCGGCCTTCAGCGCGGCCACGGCCTCCCGGGACTGTTCCTTTACCACATCCGAAATCAGAATATATCCCGCATATCTTCCGTTAGCCGCCACATGGACTACTGTTCCCACTCCGGTGTTTTTCTGCCAGGAAATTCCAAGCTTCTTCATCAGCTTTTCGTTTCCCGCCGCCACCTGCACGCCGTCCACCAGCGCCGTTACGCCGTGTCCCCCGATCTCCTCCACCTGGCTGATCCGGTCCGGCCTGATTTCCTGTCCATATGCTTTCTTCAGACTTTTGCTGATAGGATGAGTGGAATAGCTCTCCGCATATGCCGCATACTCCACCAGCCTGGGGGATGCGCCGCCGGAAGCGGGATCCGCCGCACAGCTTCGGGAAAATTCCTCCGAAGGACAGATATCGATCACCTCAAACACACCCTTCGTAAGCGTTCCGGTCTTGTCAAATACCACATATTTGGTCTTGGCCAGAGCCTCCAGATAATTGGAGCCCTTCACCAGAATCCCGCAGGCGGAGGCGCCTCCAATGCCGCCAAAAAAGCTGAGCGGAATAGAGATCACCAGCGCGCAGGGACAGCTGATTACCAGAAAAGTCAGCGCACGTATAATCCATGTACTCCAATTGGCAGGATTGCCCATAATCAGGTTCACAACAGACGGAATTACCGCCAGCGCCAGCGCACTGTAGCACACAGCCGGCGTGTAATACTTTGCAAACTTGGTGATAAAATTCTCCGTCCTGGCCTTCTTCATACTGGAATTTTCCACCAAATCCAGAATCTTTGCCACCGTGGATTCCCCGAACTCTTTGGTAGTCCGGATCTTCAGCAGGCCTGTGATATTGACACAGCCGCTGATGACTTCATCACCTGCCGTAATCTCCCTGGGAGCGCTCTCACCGGTAAGAGCCGCCGTATTCAGGCTGGAAGTCCCCTCCAGCACCACGCCGTCAATGGGGACTTTTTCCCCGGGCCGAACCAGAATCACCGTTCCGGTCTCCACATCCTCCGGATCCACCTGCTGCAGATTGCCGTTTTCATCCTCCACATTGGCATAATCCGGACGGATATCCATAAGCGCACTGATATTCCTGCGGCTTCTTCCCACTGCCACAGCCTGGAACAATTCTCCGATCTGGTAGAAAAGCATTACCGCCACACCCTCGGAAAACTCGCCCTCCATACCCCGGGACTCATTATATACCCCCAAAAGCATCGCCCCCACAGTGGCCACTGCCATCAGAAAGTTTTCATCAAAAACCTCTCCATGCAGAATGCCCAGCGCCGCTTTACGCAAAATATCATATCCTATGACAAAATAGGGAATCAGGTAAAGCGCAAATTTCACGTATCCCTCTGCCGGAACAAAATACAGTCCCACCATCAGAACCGCTGCTATTATAATTCTGTATAAAACCTTTTTCTGCTTCTTCGTCATACTTATTACCTCATGCCCGCTCTTTGCGGACACATGCTCAAAACAATCCTTTACCTCAATCCAGAAAAATCTCGCAGTCATCCTCCACCTTCTTGCAGGCCTTGCGCACATTCTGCATGACTGCTCTCTCGTCTGCGCCCTCGGCAAACTCCACCTTCATTTTCTGAGTCATAAAGCTTACCGAGGCCTCCTGAACACCCTCCACCTTCTTAGCCGCCTCTTCCATCTTCAGCGCACAGTTTGCACAATCCACTTCAATCTTGTAGGTTTTCTTCATCGTCCCATCCTCCATTTGCAAATGATTTGCATCTCATATTTTGATCAGTTCATATGAACCATTGTTCATATGTTTATAATACCATACTTTTGTGGATTGTCAAGAGGGGAATTTACTTATTTAGGTGCCTGCAGTTATTGTCAGCAAATCAGTAAAAATATGGATCAAAAATTTGCATCTCCGCTCGTGCACCAGTGATATACGTTTTGAGCGTACAGGATATCATGTCGGACTGATCCGATATATCCACCACCATAGGATCTTCATCATAGGGTTTATATTCAAGCGGGATCACTTTGTTGCCTATAATCAAATCACCATCAGTGCGGAAAGATCTGAACTTGACTTTTGTACAATGCTGACGGCAGAAAGATGAAGACTTGTCCTGTGCCCATGAATATGCCGTAGTTCCGCCTCCTCCATGGATCTTTTCCAGGTACCAATATGGCAGAGAGGCCGACGGACGATATCCGCCCGCTTTACTGAGATATTCCGTATAACTATAACTTAAATTCTTACTGCTCAAATAGAACGGAACTGCAGGTATGGCAGCCCACACCGCATAAAACACTGTATTTGCTCCCAGTGTAACCGTTGCTCCGTTTGCATACTGAGTACCGCCGGCAGAACCCAAAGCCCACTTGCTCCAGTTATAGTCTGTCCTGGTAAATCCATTTGCACGCAAAGTGAAGGATGGATTAGAATAGTTACCGCTATTGAAGTACCGGGTGCCGGTCTGGGCCGCTGTGGAGCCGCCTGACGCACCGTTGCCATTGTAGGAGAGCGTGATGGGTTGGCTGTAGCGTCCATACAGGGTCGTGTTGGCGGAAAAAGCTGTGTTTGATATACTGCTGTAGGCGATTGCTGCCGTGGCACCAGACGAAACCGCCCAACCATTAAAGCTCCAGCCGCTCAAGGCAGCCGGCGTTACAGTAAATGCAGGATTCACGGTACTGCCGCTTCCGGGACAATGATATCTTGTTCCGCTCTGGTTTGCTGCGCTGCTGGATCCATTGTACAAAGTCAATGTAATGGTTTGCTGGTACATGCCAAAAAGGGTCACATTAGAGTCCCGGGTGAAAGCCGCGCCGTTATTATACGTAATCCCGCTGTTGGCTGTGCCGCTGGCAGACCATCCTCTGGCAGTCCACCCGAACAGAGCCGCTTGGTTCAGTGTAAAGGAAGGATTGGCCACTTTTCCATTGTTATAAAAACGTTTCCCTGTGGCACTTGAAGCAGCAGTACTGCCATTATAGTATGTAACAGTAATTGTCTGCTGAAATATCGCATACAGTGTAACCGGGTTATCCCCCATAGTCAGGCTTTTATATACATCCGGATTAAGAGCGGTGTCTGACCGCCAGCCCACAAAGATCCAGCCGCTTTTGGCAGGCGTAAAGGTTTTGGGGGACAAACAGGAAGCCCCGTAATCCACCTCCTCCTGATATGAAATGTTTGAATCTACATAATAAGTAACTATGTTGCCAGAGGAATATACCTGTGTTTAGTGAATTTGGGGATTCGAAAGCCTGGGGAAATGACGAAGACAGTTATTGCAATCGAATACAGCATATGATATGGTTGGTATGTGGAAGACCACGGAGCCAAAAGGCGGCTTTACCCTCTTTTTCATTCGGAGGGGCAAACC
>CAMWUL010000115.1 GCA_947177445.1 uncultured Lachnospiraceae bacterium
TCGGTTTTCTGCTTTCTGCATAATGGTTATGCACTTGAATTTCCTGCCTAAGTGGGTACAGATGCCGGAATTTGAATTGGTACATTATTGGTGCCTGTTGGGAATTTTTCTTGTGCTGTATTCCTATTTTTCGGGCAGCAATCTGGGATCTGCATCTAAGCATCCATATTCAAGGCTCCTTCTGCCATTTGCGGGGGGCTGCTTTCTGGTATGCAGCATGCTTTGTTATCCGACTATGATCCTGCTGTACCCGTTTTATGTTTTGGCCCTGTGCGTGTTGGAGAGACAATATGATTCGGCCAAAGGAATCAGGATCCTCAGGAGCAGCATCGCCTTTACGCTGGGAGCGCTTTCCTCAGGGTCAGCATTTTTGGCCTGTCTGTTCAGTTATATGTCATTTGATGATTTAAAACGGTATATTTCCTATATTTTTATGGATACCTCCCACGGTGTTTACACCATGGAGGAGAAATGGGCCCTCTACTTCGAACAGTTCCAGGGCCAGTTGGGAGATTACGGATTTTATTTGCTGTCGGCATTGGGAATCGCCCTGGCAGTGTTCCTGTTCGGCAAAATGATTTTCGGCAGGGGCACTCCCCGCTTTGCAGGGTCAGACATATTGCACATGGCAGTGACTGTTCTTTTGATGGCAGGCCTGTTGATGCAGATAACCGCTGTATACGGTTTTCTGTTTGAGGATAAGAATCAGTTTTACTTTCAAGTGAGATATTTGGCGATTTTGCTTCCGGCGCTCCTTCTGGGCATTTACAGTCATAGACGGATGGCCGTCTGGCTTTATCTGTGTGTGATTCCGGGAATCGTCTCTGTGCCTGCAGTGCTTTTTGTGACCAATATGGATACCAACACCGCATATACCAAAGCTTTTTTCGGTGTGCTGGGAAGCTTTATAATTTTTAACCAAAGCTGGGCCCAAATGCGGGAAGGGACTGTGTGGAAAAAAATATTTCCCATTGTCCGGTATGCTGCAGGGGGAATGATGCTGGCAGGGCTGCTGGTCTGCCGGCTGGTATTGATTCGCGTATCCGGATGTCTACCGGTTACAATCCGGGCCCCGTTGGAAAAGATGGAAAGCGGTCCGGAAAAGGGAATATATGTTCTGGCAGATACTGCAAAAATATGGAATGATAATTACCGTGAATTGGACAAACACATACAAAATGACGATAAGGTATTGTATATAGGGGCAGAAAGCTTATCCTATGTATATATGGAGGCTCTTTTGGCTACGCCGTCCACACAGGGTACAGTAGTATACAATGAAATATTTCCGATTTATTATGAAGAGCATCCGGACCGTATCCCCAATGTCATTGTATATGATAAAACCTTTGGGGAAAATCCCGTGTACGCATTGTCCTATGCTTTTACGCTGCAGAACCCGGTGTTGTTTCATTGGATTGAAGAAAATTACCGGGAAGCGCAGAAAATTGAGACAGAGCATTTGATTATTTTGAGACAGCAGTGAACTGGCGGAAGCATTCCGTGCGCATTAACCTTCCGCTGAAAGTTTTGTTACTTTTCACGGCTTCGCCGTTCAAAGCAACATGGTGCCCAGCGCGTGCTGTCTCGGGTTTTTGTGCAAACAGCGCACAAAAACACCTCGCGGCCCTTACCCGAGAAAAGTAACAAAGTTTTCCCAAAACTGTCCAAAAAATATTGTAGTTTCCACCGAAAAATGATATACTACATTTATTCAGAGAAATACATTTGGAAAAGGGGTATCATTATGTTCATAGTTTTAGCAGGCGGACTTTTAGTTATCATCATCGCGGTAGTGGTTGCCGTGGTATCCTCTGTTACCTCAGCAGTTGCTGCCGAGACAGATTTTGACGATTAAAAAGATCTATCATCAAAAAGATCTATCATCGAAAAGCCAGACCCAATCCCCGCCTGAGCGGGGAGTTTGGATCCAGCTTTTACCGATACAGCACATAATCCTGCATTTCTCTTCCGAAGCCGCCGGCGGAAAGGGCTTCTGCCGTTCCCTCCGGATATTCTTTTACTACAATCCTTTTCTTTCCCGGGAAAATCCTTCCCCGTTTAAATTCTTCCGAGAATAATATCAGCAGGTCCTCCAGCCCATCCCTCTCAAATACCCGCAGCGTTCGTCCCTGTCTTTCAAAACAGGCTGCAGAAAGACCGCCGCGAAAAGCCACTGCAGTACCTGGCACGTTGATAAAGGCTTTATCCTGTTCATGAGCCAGCAGCCTGCCCCAGGGCTGCATGGGATCGGCGGCATTCAGCCATACGATCTCTTCCCGGGGATGCTGAAGTGCAGCCGTTACCCCCTCATAATCTCTGTTTCGGATAAACTGCGCCCCGGAAAAGCCTTTCACAAAATACCCTCTGCGCACCTGTCCGGTATATTCCTGGACTCGAAGCAGGCGCAAGGCCTCCTGCCAGGACAGGCGGGCAGCGGAAGCCGTCTCCCGGCACAGAATCAAATATCTGTCAAAGCACCTGTCCATCTGCTCCTGCACGGAAAGCTCCTGCATGGGCCTCACCAGATCCCAGCGCCCGGCATGCAGCGCCTTCACCCGGGTTCCCACTCTCTGCCGGACCGCCGCCTTTTTCACCTTTTCCCTGTTGCGCCACTGCCGCACCGGCACAAAGCTGTCCGCACTGACAATCCCCTTCTCCATGAGAGAAAGCAGTGTATCATAGGGTGATTCCCCGGCCAGCACACTGTTCAGGGCCTGCATGAAGCTGGCTCCCCGCCGGGAAAGGGCTTCCGCCACAGCCCTTTCCTTCTCCGAAAGCTCCTCCCAGGGCACCTGCGGCTCCCGGTTCCAGTCGATCCGGTCTGACGCCTCAAAGCAGATCCGGCCATCCTCCATGTGCCAGAAAAACTCCCCTGCGGCCAACAGAGCGTCCAGCAGTCCCTCCCGGTATCCCTTTACCCGGGCGGGCAGCAAATATTCCTCCCAGGCAGAAGCCTCCAAGGGCATACCGGAGAAGAAGGAAACCGCCTCTCTGAGACATTCCTCCGGAGGAGCAGGACGCCGGATCCGAGACACCAGCAGTGCCCCGTAAGCGGCGGAAGAGCAGGTGACGATCTCCTGCCGTCGGTTTTTCAAAGTCAGATTTCTGGCCCGGCTGTACACCGCGCTGTGATAATACCGGATTTCCCCGGCCTCCTCCTGACGGACCGCCTCCATGCGGCGGCACAGCTCCTCCAGTATGTCTCCGGCCTCTTCTTCCTGCCATCCGTAGCGCAGGGCCGTCTGCCCTGCATCTGCCCCTCCCCGATACCGGAGCATACGACGGACCAGCTCAAGAGCCTCTTCCCCCTCCGGCTCCTTCAGGGCCCTCCGGTAGACCTCCTCCTGCTCCGCCGCTATCCAAAGACCCTGCTCCAGATAAAGGGCCCTGCCTTCCTCCGCCAGCTTCTCCAGCCACTCCACAGGCACCTCCAGCTCTCCGGCAGCCAAATCCCCCTCTGCCATCAAAAGAGAATGGAGCTGCCTTTCATCCCGGGGCAGCTTCTCCCTGGCCTGAACCCGGGACAACTCCTCTTCTCCCGGCCTCACCAGATCCTTTTCCTGCTCCAGCGCTTTTTCCACCTCCCGATGAATTCCCTGAGGGGTTGGCGCATAGTCGTACATTACCGCTGCCTCCTGTGCCCACTGCAGGGGCAGGGACATGGGAGAGGGAACCTCTGTGTAAATCTCACGCACCGTGATTTCTCCAGAACGAATTTTCTCCAGAATTTCTCTGACTCCTGCCCCGTCCCACAGCTGCTCCAGGCATTCCCTCCTGGTCTCACGGATCAGCGGATGGGTCTCTTGCCCCGCCACCTGATCCAGCATTTCCGCACTGCGCAGACGCTGCATCCACAGGGGTTGTCTTCCGTTTCCCCTTACCCCCATCATAAGCGCCCTGCCGCAATTATAGCGGAAGGCCATGTTGAACACCGACGTGGCAGGAAGCATGGCCGACAGCACCGCCTGACAGGTCTCCGGGCTGATCCTCCCCAAGAGTCCCTCCGGCAGAGCTTTATCTGCATAGGAATACAGCAGAAAACCATCCTCCTCGTCCACGCATCCCACATTGACGCCCATCTCTTCCTGGGCCAGGCGGGCAGCCAGCAGAGACAGCGGTCCGTTGACCCGCCTGCCGAACACAGAGTGAATCATCAGCTGGCTGTTTCCCGATTGATCCCGGAAATGCTCCGCCAAAATTGTCCTGTCATCGGGCAGACCTCCCGAGGCGGCAATCTGACGGCTTAAATATTCCGCCGCCAGGGTCGATGCAGAAGCGTCCAGCCCCAGCTCCTCCAGGGCTTTTTCCAGTTTTCCGTCCCCCCAGGCTTCCTGCAGACGGCCCAGGATACGCCCGAACTGTTCTCCGGTCTCTCTGTCCCTGCCCTTCAGCTCCCCCTTCCAGAAAGGCAGCCTGGCCCCTTCTACCGGCGCCTGGGTCACGGTTACCGCATCCCTGCCGATATGAACCACCTTCCAGGCAAAGGCTCCCAGGATAAAGCGATCCCCTTTCTGGGTCTCGTAGACAAATTCCTCATCCACCTCCCCGATCTTTACGCCATCCTCCGTATAAACTGTATAAAGCCCCTTGTCAGGAATTGTGCCCCCTGCGGAAATGGCCAGCATCCGGCTGTAGCCGTCTCCCTCCACCCTCTCATGGATCCGGTCATAGAGAATTCTGGGCCGCACAGGCACATCTCTTTTATGCTCATAATCTCCTGCCAGCATCTCCAGCACCGACTTCACATCCTCTTTTGTCACTTTGCGAAAAGGCCAGGCCCGGGGCAGAAGCTCCATAACCTCCCCCAGCTCATAGCCGCGGAAGGCCGCCATGGAAACCAGATGCTGAGCCAGTATATCCAGACAACCCTCGGGAGGATTCATCCGCTCCACCCGTTTTTCCCTGGCCAGCTGAGCAGTCATCCCGCAGAGGACACATTCCGCCGCCGTCCTGGGAAAAAGATACATCACGCTGGTGCGGGAGGGATCATGCCCTGCCCGTCCCAGTCTCTGCAGCGTGCCGGAAATGGTGCGTGGACAGCCCACCTGCAGCACCTGGTCGATCTCACCCACATCGATCCCCAGCTCCATGGATGAGGTGGCGCACAAAAGCCGAAGCCTTCCCTCCCGCAGGGACTGCTCTACCTCCTGACGCTGTTCCTTGGAAAGACTCCCATGATGAACCCGGGCAAAATCCTCCCCGCCTAAAAGATTCACATAATAGGCCAGCTTCTCCGCATATCGCCTGCCCTCCACAAACGCGATCACACTTCTGCTGCTCTGGCAGTATCGATAGACCAGAAGAGACAGCTCCTGCCATACGGGATCCTTTCTCCGGCGGCTTCCATCCGTATAGGGGCTTAGAATCTGAAGCTCTACCTTTTTTTCCATGGAAGGCGCCGCCACCCACACCGGCTCCGGCGCCAGGTACTGTGCCGCATTCTCCAGAGGCGCAATGGTGGCGGACAAGCCAATGCGCTGAAGAGGCCTTTTGCATAAAGCATCCAGCCTGGCCAGAGACAACATCAGATGGGCTCCTCTTTTGGTGTCGATCAGCGCATGCAGCTCGTCTATAATCACCGTTCCCGCAGTGCAAAGCACATTCTGTCCCGTTTTGCTGGTCAGCATCAGATAAAGAGATTCCGGGGTAATGATCAGAATGTGTGGCGGTTTTCTCACCATCTGCCGCCGCTCACTCTGAGTGGTGTCTCCGGTCCGCACCTGAACCGTGATCAACTCCTCTCCGCCAATGCCTGTCAGAGGCCTTTTCAGGTTCTCCCGAATATCCGAGGCAAGCGATTTCAGCGGGGATACATAGATCAGCTGCAGCTCCTGTTTCAGCTCCCCCGCCAGAGCCATCCTCTTAAACCGATCCAAAAAAACCAGAAAAGCAGACAGGGTTTTCCCCGCTCCGGTGGGCGCCG
Organism: uncultured Lachnospiraceae bacterium; assembly: GCA_947177445.1. Lineage (GTDB taxonomy): Bacteria > Bacillota > Clostridia > Lachnospirales > Lachnospiraceae > Acetatifactor. The sequence goes on from CAMWUL010000115.1 coordinate 5,927, forward strand.
ACACCAGCACATGCCCCCCTGCCTTGATAGCCGGCCAGGAGGCCTCCTGCACCGGAGTAGGCTCTCCCAACGTCCTGCAGAACCACTCCGCCGTATTATGATCAAATATGCTTAGACGATCCTTCATCCTGCTTTCCCGCCTTCCAGTACTGCAAAGCTTTTTTCTGATTATAAAATAGCTTATAAGAAATTGCAATGTTCTCCTGTTGACTGAACAAAGGACACGGTGTGAACAGGGTAACTTTTCACGGCTCCGCCGTTCAAAGCAACTTGATGCCCAGCGCCGTTACTTTTCACGGCTTCGCCGTTCAAAGCAACATGATGCACACAAAATGAGC
>CAMWUL010000116.1 GCA_947177445.1 uncultured Lachnospiraceae bacterium
GAGCTGCCGCCGGAGATGCCGGTGCCATTGTTGACAGATCTGCCCCTGGAGCCGCTGCCGGCAGTGGAGCCATTGCCGGTGTCAGCACTATTTTCGCTGCTGCTGTTCACATCATTATTGGCAGAGCCGTTGTCATTGGAGTTGGTTCCGTCGGTTACATCATTGTTCTCTGTTCCGTTTCCCAGCAGATCATCGGTGATATCGGAGACGCCATCTCCAATATCATCAGCAACATCGGAAGCGACGCTGCCTGCATCGTCCAGAAGGGAATCGTCATTTCCTGAGGAACCTTCTGTCACGGAATTATTATAATTGTTGTCATTTTCGGCAGAGCCTTCCGTGCCTGCCTGGGAATTGTTGTTGTTTGCGGAGCTGCCCGACGTATTGCCGCCGGCAGTTCCGGATCCGTCCTGGGTGTTGTTTCCAGCCATGCTGCCGGAATTGCTGCTGCCCTTGTCCTTGGTGGTACAGGCTGTAGCCAGACACATAAAGGTCAGCACCAGGCCGATTGCGAGAAGCTTTTTAGCTCCTGCAGAATAAATAGATTTTTTCATAGTCTCCTCCTTATGGCATTGCATTATGCTGAAATCGTTACTGCCCGCTCCGTTTTCAGTCAATTGAAACCATTCGCTGCGGACAACGAATGATCTGCGGATATTATGTGGAGATACGGAAATTATATTCAGGAAAATATAACAGGAAATATATCAAAAAATATATTTTCGAGTATTTTCATTTAAGTATACGGCGAGGTATCAGATGGAATTCAGGCCATGCATCGATATTCATAATGGAAAAGTGAAGCAGATTGTAGGCGGCAGTCTGCAGGATCTGGGAAATCAGGCGGAAGAAAACTTTGTGGCACAACAGGATGCCGCTTTTTTTGCGCGCATGTACCGGGATGCCGGAATACGGGGAGGACATATCATTCTGCTGAATCCGGAGGGAAGCGAGTATTACCCGGCTGCGAAAATGCAGGCTGTTGCCGCGCTGAAGGCATATCCCGGGGGAATGCAGGTCGGAGGCGGGATCACGGAGGACAATGCCCGGCAGTTTCTGGATGCGGGAGCTTCTCATGTGATCGTGACTTCCTATGTATTTCAGGAAGGAAGAATCCGTTATGACAGGCTGGACAGATTGAAAAATAAAATCGGAAAAGAGCGGCTTGTGCTGGATCTGAGCTGTAAAAAAACAGAAAAGGGTTATCTGATCGTTACGGACCGGTGGCAGAAGCTTACGGAGGAAAAGGTGGAGGAGGCGCTGCTGGAAAGGCTTTCCGGTTATTGCGATGAATTTTTGATTCATGCCGTAGACGTGGAGGGAAGGTCGGAGGGGATCGAAAAGGAATTGGCGGCATTGCTGGGGGCATGGGAAGGGAAACCCATGACCTACGCAGGAGGAGTGCGGTGCTATGAGGACCTGGAGCTTCTGCGGCGCCTGGGGAATAACAGGCTGAATGTAACGGTGGGAAGTGCGTTGGATTTGTTCGGCGGCCCCTTAAAATGGCGGCGTATTCTGGAAATCTGCAGCGGTCATTGAATATTTTTTTGATTTTTCTTAGGAAAATATTACAAATATATTAAATTTTCATTGATGTTAAAAGTTGTCTGTGGTAAAATAATAGAGTTTACCGGAGGTGACTTTTATGGGACGACAAAGACATAAGCGAAAAAACAGCCACGTAGTCATTGTTACATCCGATGCAGTTGATGTGGGAATGAAGCAGTTCCGCATCCGGCCCTGGGTATTACAGGTAATTATTTTTATTCTGTGTATCATAATAGGGGCCCTGATTGGCTTCATCGTCTATGAGAAGGAATCCTGGGACCAGGGGAGTGTACAAAAGACGGAGGAACAGAAGGCGCTGACCGTTCTTGAGGAGGAAAAGGAAGTCCTTGAGCAGGAAAAAGCCGATCTGGAAATGAAAATAGCCGAATTAAATGAAACGGTTCAGATCCTCAGCGAAACGGTTAATCAAAAGACGCAGAATGAAGAACTGCTCTCGGAACAGCTGAGTAAGCAGTCCATTCCTACGGAGTGTCCTCTGACGGGTTCTGCCACGATGGAGGAAGCGGCGGAGGGAGACCCCATGTGCATATTCAGCGGATCAGCCGGTTCTATGGTGGTGGCTACGGCAGGCGGCACGGTGATCGCGGTCAATGACGACGGCGAATATGGCCACAATGTCTGGGTTGACCACGGAAACGGTTATGTAACGATTTACCGAAATCAGGGAGAGGTTAAGGTAAAGCAGGGACAGACGGTCCGGCAGGGAAATACCCTGATGCTGATCACCGACGAAAACAATAAGCTGGGATACCAGATGATGAAGGACAGCGCATACATCAATCCCATGGAGCTGCTGAATATCAGCGGCTGATCATTGCCTGTCCGGGGACGGACGGTATCCGCAACAGCCGGCCGGAGAGCTTATAGCCGGTGGAGCAGTCAGTGTCTTTTATCGGAGGCAGAAAGCTTTCGGTAATATAATGCCGCGCTGCGGCAGAAAACGAGGAGGAAAAAAGGGATGAAAAAAAAGGAAGTAGTAATCACCACGATTATTGGAAGGGATGCGGAGTGCAACGGTGATTTTAATTCCGAAAGCTCCGTCAGAGTTGACGGATGCATCAATGGAAACGTGACGGTTGCCGATACACTGATCATAGGCGCCACCGGATCCATAAACGGAGACATTTTCGCCAAGAGCGCAGTGGTTGGAGGCGAGGTAAACGGAAATATCAGCGTGTCAGAGAGAGTGGAGCTTACCAGCACTGCACGGCTGATGGGAGATATAGTGACTACACTGATCGTTATCGACGAAAAAGCCATATTCCAGGGCAGATGCGATATGAATCAGGAGATTTCCGGCAAACGTCCGAAGCCCAATGCCAAGTCCATAAGGGCCAGCCGGAAAAATTCCAGAGAGGCGATCACGGAAGCTCTGAGGGATGCGGAGAACACAGGGGCAGATATGTCCGACATGTCCGAGAATTCCGGAGCGGCGCAGGAAATGTGATCTTTCATACGGATGAGGAGTACATATGGAATGCGTGTAAAGAGTGCGCATGTGAAAATAAAATATAGTAATATATTCGTATAGAAAACGCAGAGTAAAATAAAAGCTCACATCCAGGTGTGAGCTTTTATTTTACTCTGTTTTTTTGCTTCCCATGCGTTCAAAGACCATATCATATCCATCGTTTCCGTAATTCAGAGACCTGTTGACACGGCTGATGGTCGCTGTGGATGCGCCGGTTTTTTCGGCAATTTCCAGGTATGTCTTGTGCCCTTTAAGCATGGCAGCCACTTCGAAACGCTGGGAGAGGGAGAGCAGTTCATTGACAGTGCATAAATCTTCAAAAAAGGTGTAGCACTCTTCCCGCGACTTCAAACAGAGTATGGCATCAAACAGTGAATCCACAGATTCATTTTTGATTTTTTTGTTCATGGCCGATACCTCGCTGATGCTTTTAGGCTGCAGGCTTCTGCAGCACAACTGTAATGATTTTACCATATTAAAGCTGTAAAGTAAAGCTGTTAAATAAAGTAGTTGTCACGTAGTAATGAATACTATATAATTAAAGAGAACTTTTCCGTGAACAGTAATTATGAATGGCACCATGGAAGTGAGGAACAGTGATATGACAATTGATAATGACGACCTGCTGAACAGTATATTGGCAAGCCTTGACAGGGTTAAGCATATCAACCCGGATGATATTCCCAATATAGATCTGTATATGGATCAGGTGACCACCTTTATGGACAGCAAGCTCCGGGCTACGTCCAGATATCCTGATGAGGATAAGATCATGACAAAAACCATGATCAATAATTATGCCAAAAATGATCTGCTGCCTCCGCCGGTGAAGAAGAAATATTCCAAGGAGCATGTTCTGCTGCTGGTATTTATCTATTATTACAAGGGGATCCTGTCCATCAGCGATATTCAGACTCTTTTGCGCCCCATTACGCAGCAGTTTTTCCAGAATGACAAAGAATTCAACCTGGAAAGCATTTACCGGGAGGTATTCGGCATGAAGGAGAAGCAGATGGAGGCTCTGAAAGCAGACGTGATTCAGAAGTTCAGGGCAGCGGAGGAAACCTTTCCGGATGCGCCGGGGGAGAGCGCTGAATTTTTAAAGAAATTCTCCTTTATCTGCGCGCTGAGCTTCGATGTATACATCAAAAAACTGATGATCGAAAAAATGGTGGACGAGCTGGCAGGAATGAGGGCAGGCGCAGGCTTTCAGGAAACAGACGCCAAAAAGAAATCGGCGAAAGCCGAAAAATCAGAGTAATCAACAGGATCAGAAAATCATAAAAGCAAAACAGGAACCTTTTTTTGTGGGGCGTCATATGATAGACCAACACATGTATTCGCGGGAGAACTCTGTGCTTTAAAATGGATGCAGGGAGCACCGCGGGGCATACCAACACAAAAAAGGGAGGCTTTCATGAAAAAAAGATCCATGAAACGGGCAGGAGCGGCAATGATCACGGCGGCGGTCCTGCTTATAGCCATGAGCGGCTGCGGCAATGCTGATCCGAAGGAAGGAAGCGGCGGCACGGAGGTGGTGCTCAATGAGGTTGCACACTCGATTTTTTATGCGCCCATGTATGTGGCCATTCAGGAGGGGTACTTTGAAGATGAAGGTATCAAGCTGACGCTGGTTACGGGCTTCGGCGCCGACAAGACCATGACTGCGGTGCTCACCGGCGAGGCGGACATCGGTTTTATGGGAAGCGAGAGTACGATATATACCTATGCGGGCGGGACGGAGGACTATGTGGTAAATTTTGCCCAGCTGACCCAGAGGGCGGGTAATTTCCTGGTGTCCAGGGAGCCCCTGGAGGATTTTACCTGGGATATGATCAAGGGAAAGGATGTGCTGGGGGGCAGGGCAGGCGGTATGCCTGAGATGGTTTTTGAGTATATTCTGGAAAAGAACGGTATTGATCCGGCTGTGGATCTGAGGATTGATCAGAGCATTGATTTTGGCTCGACGGCAGCGGCATTTTCGGGCGGCGCGGGGGATTTTACTGTAGAATTCGAGCCTCATGCCACTGCTCTGGAGGAAAAAGGCGAAGGATATGTGGTGGCTTCTCTGGGAGAAGACTCCGGATATGTGCCGTACACTTCTTTTTCTGCCAAGAAGAGCTATCTGGAAAATAACAAGGATGTGGTAAAGGCCTTTACCAGAGCGCTGCAGAAGGGAATGGATTATGTGCAGAGCCATTCGCCGGAAGAGATCGCTAAGGTGATCGCGCCGCAGTTTGCCGAGACGGATCTGGAAACGCTGACTACTATTGTGAAACGCTATTATGATCAGGATACCTGGAAGGAAAACCTGATTTTTGAGAAGGAAGCCTTTGATCTGCTGCAGAATATCCTGGACGACGCAGGAGTGCTGAAGGAGCGGGTTCCCTATGAGGATCTGGTGACAAGAGAGTTTGCGGAGGAAGCGGCGAAATAGCCGTCAACCGCAAAGCGGATTTTAAGTATAGAAAAGCCGCGGCATTCCTGCCGGATATGCAGGGAGCCGCGGCTTGTAGTCTGCAGGACGGAAAGCGTTCCGGCGCCTGTCCAGG
>CAMWUL010000117.1 GCA_947177445.1 uncultured Lachnospiraceae bacterium
TTACGAGGTCGATGAAGCAGGAAGCCCATTGGCTTTAGACAATGGGTAGTTCACTCTCACATTGTACTGGGGAACGAAGAAATGGAGAAATCCTTTGTCTATCAGAGATATGGTGGACATGGACCGACTGCCGAAGAAACTGCAGCATCTGGTCGGAGATTACAGGGTACATTTGATTCATATGCGTTCAATTCCGGAGTCGGAACTTCAGAAAATGGATTCTGATCTGAAATATGTGCTGGGATTTATGAAATGTACACGTTCCCGAAGGAAATATGTGGAGTATATCCATCAGAACCGGGAATATTTCTGCAGAATACCGAAGAGCGCGGTGGACGTCATAGATGTGTGCACGAATATAAAGGATATCAGGAAACATCTGCAGTTTGCAGATGCCCGGAATACGCGAAGCGGAGAGGAGGAAGCAGATATGTGTGTGGCGCTGGATGCGATTATAAGAGATGCGGAAAAAAGGGGGAAAAGGCAGGGAACAAAGGATGGGATTCAACAAGGAATTCGGCAAGGCGCTGAGCAGGGTATAACACGTGTAAATAAGCTTGTGAAACGGCTTCTTGCGGACGGCAGGCAGGATGATCTGCTGAGAGCTGTATCAGATGAATTATTTCAGAAAAGGCTGTTCAGAGAGTATCGTATTTGAAAGAGATTTCATTGCAGATGGCCAATTCATTTAGTATAATGAAATTAAATTTTCCATATTCATTTGGAATATGAGAAGTCGAAATATTTGGAGGAAGTGCGAATGGTTTTGAAGGAGAATTATGTACTGTACAATGGGAATGAGATTCCAAAGATTGCCCTTGGAACATGGCAGCTTTCAGAGGAAGAGGCCGCGGCATCGGCAGAAGCAGCGGTCAAAATGGGATACCGTCACATTGACACGGCGGCGGCTTATGGGAATGAGAGAGGCGTTGCACAGGGAATTAGGAAAAGCGGCATTTCCCGCGAAAGTTTGTTTATTACGTCAAAGGTGCCTGCCGAAGTAAAAACTTATGAGGGAGCAAAAGAAATCATAGACGTTTCTCTGAAAAATCTGGAGACGGATTATATAGATTTGATGCTGATTCATGCGCCGAAGCCATGGTCGGAGATGTATACCGGAGTTGAAAAGACATATTTTGAGGAAAACCTTGCGGTTTGGGAAGCAATGGAGGAGGCCTGTCATGCCGGAAAGCTGCGCGCCATCGGTGTTTCCAATTTTGAGATTTCGGATATCCGGAATCTGCTTGACCATGGGAAGGTAAAGCCTATGGCAAACCAGATTCGTGTTCATGTAGGGCATACTCCCAGGGAGGTAATCAGGTATTGTCAGGAGCAGGATATTCTTATTATGGCATATTCTCCCAATGCTACAGGAAGGCTGCTGAACCATCCGGTGGTTGTTGAAATGGCGGAAAAATATAAAGTTTCTGTATCTCAATTGTGTATTCGCTATGACCTGCAGCTTGGCACGCTGCCTCTTCCCAAAACGAAGCATGAAGAATATATGCGCCAGAATACAGAGGTGGACTTTGAGATATCCGACACAGATATGAATGCGCTATTAGAGGTCGGAGAAGTTTAGAGGAAAAAACAGAGGATTGGCAGCAAATACAGCCAGTCCTCTGTTTTTCCCGGCAGTCAATCACCCCGCCGCAAGCAGCGGGGCATGGAAATTGAAACGCCCCAAGGGGCGGGGTATTGACCTTCGCGGCATTCGTCAAATAGCCATGCTTGCATGGCTATTTTCCTCATTGCTCGCGGGAATAAAGATAAGCGGTTCAAAGACTTATTTTCCGGAGATAACCACCTTATCAAAGGCCATGTAGGGCAGAACCGAATAGCCGTCCTCCACGGTTTCCCGGGAAATGGAAATCAGATTGTTCAAAAGCTCAGCCAGGTTGCCATTGATCATGGTTTCGCTGACAGCGCCCTTGATCTGGCCGTCCTCCACCAGAAAGCTGTTTTTCGCCACGCCGGAGAAATCTCCGTTGGTGCCGGGCTGTCCGCCGGAGAACCGTCCTACGATCAGTCCCTTTTTAGTGTTTTTGATTATATCCTCATAGGAAGTGTCGCCGCCCTCGATAACTACGGAGAAGGAAGTGCTTTTGGCCCGGGGGAAGCCGGACTTGTTTGACACATACAGAGAGAGGAAGAAGGACTCCAGCACTCCGTTTCGGATCAAATCAAAGCTCTCGGACCGGAAGCCGTCGGCAGTATAGTGCTCGCCGCCCACGATCCGGGAATCCTCCGGACAGATGGATATACTGATGCGGCTGTCCGCTACCTGCTGTCCCAGCTTTTCCAGCCAGATGCTGGTCTTTTCCAGGATAACGCCGTCGGCGGCAAAGTTGGAGATAATGCTTCCCAGGAAGGAACCCAGGCTGGACGGAGTGAGGATGATGGAGCCCTCAAATTTGCCGCTCAGCTCGGTGACGTGAAGCTGGGCCTCTGTGTCGGCCAGATCCTTTTCCACGGATCCCAGCTCGATGAAGGGCTTATCCAGCCGGTCCGTGTAGATGTCGCTGGAGAAGAAGGAGGTGGTATTGTCTCCCTCGTGGCCGGAATACATCAGAGAGACGGAGTAGGCGCCCTTGAAGGTTTCAAACTCCGTGCCATTGGTATTCTGATATACCGTATGGATTTTTTTGTGGTTCACGATCATCTGCTCCATAAGGATTTTGGGATGGCGCTCCTTGATCTGGCGCATCAGCTCCCGGGTGCGCTCAAAGAACAGATCGATATCCGGCTCGTAGGCGCCGGTGCGGAAAACCTGGTTTTCCTGTTTGGGGGCGATATCAAAGGCCTCGTCGGCAATGCTGGATTCCGCGGACATAATGCAGTCTCTGGCGGCGTTCCTGATGGAGTCATCGTCAAGCCGGTTGACGACGATAGAGCCTTTTTTGTTGTCCTTGTATGCGGTGATGACCAGGCCGCGGTCAAACAAAGTGCGGAACAGGGAAAATTCTCCGCCGTCCACATTGAATTCGTGGGTTTCTGTCTCCGATACCGTCAGCTGTGCTTTTTGTGCGCCGGCATCCAGCAGCGCTTCTTTCGTCTTTTCTGCAATCAATCTTATATCTTCCATATCAGCGGCCTCCTATCATAACCTTACAGCGAAGGGCAGGTCCGCCCATTCCCACGGGCATGGGCTGTTTTTTCCCACAGAATCCGGAACTGGCCCATTCCAGGGTGTCCGAAACCATATCCACGGTTTTCAGCATATTGAATGCCACGCCGGAGATAGTGGTATCCAGCAGCGCCCGACCCAGCTTTCCCTTTTTGATCTCATAGCCTGTACATACGCCGAACATGAATTCTCCAGTGGTGTCGGCCTGACCGTTGTTGCTGGTGACCAGGTAATACCCGTCGTCCACGGAGGCGATCATGTCCTCCAGTTTATCCTTTCCTGGCAGAACGGCGGTGTTGCGCATGCGGATCAGCGGTTCATCGGAAAAGCTCCAGGCACGGGCGTTGCCCTGGGGCTTCATGCCGAAGTGCTGGGCGCTTTCTCTGTTGTTCATATAGCCGGTAAGAATACCGTCCTTGATCAGAACCGCATCCTCTGCCGGTGTTCCCTCGTCGTCCAGGTAGACGGGAAGAGGAGCGGGCTTTCCGAAGGCCGTGTGAGCGAAATCCACCAGATTTACCAGCTGGGAGCCCACCTGTTTGTTCAGAGCAGGTCCTGCCACGGAACCGCCCAGCACCAGATCCGCCTCCACGGTATGGCCTACGGCCTCATGGGCCAGCATGCCGGACATCATCCCTCCCAGCACCACGGTTTTATAGCCTGCCTCCGCATAGACCCCTTCCCGCTTCTGCATCAATCTTTCGTACAGGGCGTCGATCTCGGGATACAGCAGGGCGGGATCGGTAAAGTTATCGCCGAAGACGCCAAAGCCTCCCATGGGATGAAAAAGCTCAATGGGGGTGCCGGAGGTGGTTTCCGCGTTTAAGAATACATAGATGTAGCTTCTGGGGGCGCAGATATGTCCGTCATAGCCGTCAGAGGTGCAGATGATCTTTTCCATGGAATCTTCCATGGCGATCACGGAACGGCTGGACAAGCCGGGGTATTTTTCCACAATATAGGCATCCAGCTCCCTGGCAAAATCTATGTATCGTTTCTGGTCCGCATCCGCAATTTCACTGCCTGCAGGAAGGGTGCCACCGGAGATTACGGGAAGCGGTCCCTTTCCTCTGCCCACATGACGATCCATGAACAGGGCGTTTTCTGTGGCTGCCTTCAGCACTGTTTCCGCCGCCTGGCCGGAGCACTCTGCTATGGATGAAAATCCGTAGACACCATTTTGATAAACCCGGGCGCAGATGCCGGACTGCTCCGTTCTCATATTGCCGGTGGGATTGCCCTGGATCAGGGAAACGCGCCTGCTGCGGCTGTTCTGTTCCCTTAGCTCCGTGTGAACACCGGTGGAGAAGAGAGATTTTTTGCTTGAGATATGATCTTCCAGCATGTTTTTTCCTCCTGTCATAATGAATTGTGCGAATTTTCCCCGCACCCGTTTATTATAACAGAAAAATATTTAATCGTATATATGATTTTCACAATCATATGGGGGAAGAGGGGCTGTTGCGTTACTTTTCACGGCTTCGCCGTTCAAAGCAACTTGATGCACACAAAATGAGCAAAAAGCGCTCATTTTGGCGCGTGCTGCCTCGGGTTTTTGTGCAAACAGCGCACAAAAACACCTCGCGGCCCCTACCCGTGAAGCAATGTCATTAAGTTAATAACG
>CAMWUL010000118.1 GCA_947177445.1 uncultured Lachnospiraceae bacterium
GGTTTTTGTGCAAAAAGCGCACAAAAACACCTCGCGGCTCCTACCCGTGAAAAGTAACCTTCGCATCCGACGCCGCTTATGCCGATTCGGGCATACCATTGACAAATTCTGAAAAAAGACTATGATACAAACAAGAAAAGAATTATCTGAATCTGTTTAAAAGGGAGAATGACCCATGAAAAAAAGAATTATCTTTTTGATTTCCATCTTGATTCCGGGAGCAATTTTGATCTATTTGGCGGCGGCCCCGCTTCTTTTCCCCCAGGAAAATACAGCCGTGCTTCCGGGGTTGTCCGAATCGGAGGATTCCGCCTCACCCTCAGATGCATCAAAAGACCTCCTGTCCTCGAATACCTTTGCGTCAGAGTCCTCCGAAGACCCCGAGCCCTCAGAAGACCCCGATGCCTTTCAGGAATATGATATCACCCTCATGGCGCTTGGCGATAATCTTATGCATATGGGCATCGTCAACACAGGAAAGCAGTCCGACGGCACCTACGATTATTCCTTCCTGTTTCAGGGAATAACCGATTACCTGGAGGCCGCCGATCTCAAGATTATTAATCAGGAAACGATTTTCGGAGGAAATGAACTGGGCTTCTCCGGGTATCCTTATTTCAATTCTCCCACCCAGGTGGGGGATGCCATTGCCGCCGCAGGCTTTAATATTGTACTTCAGGCTACAAATCACGCGGCAGACCAGGGGATCAATGGAATATATCATTGCGTGGATTTCTGGAAAAAATATCCCCAAATCCTGCAGATCGGCATAAACGGTGAAGAGGATCGATCCTCCATTTCGCTGGTCAAAATAAAGGACATCACCTTTGCCATTCTGAACTATACCTATGGCCCAAATATGGAGACACTGCCCTCAAGTCTCAGAGGCCACCTGAATATGCTCTGTGCATATAACGAATCCAATGGAGCCATTGATTTTACCAGTCTCAATCCTCAGGTCACAGAGGATATCCGGCAGGCCGGACAGCTTGCGGATATTGTCATCGTATTTCCTCACTGGGGCACAGAATATCAGGACAAGCCCTCCAGCTATCAAAAGGCCTTTGCGCAGGAAATGACGGAGGCCGGCGCCGACCTGATCATAGGAACTCATCCACACGTGCCACAGCCTGTGGAATGGATCACTGCCGAAAACGGCAATCACGCTTTATGCTACTATTCTCTGGGCAATTATGTCTCCACTCAAAAGCAGGCGCTGTGCATGCTGGAGGAGATGGCCTGGGTCACCTTTCACGTGACAGAAGACACGGTTTCCATCAAGGAGGACGGCACAGGCGTGCTTCCGTTGGTCTGTCACTACAAAAGCGGTCCCTTGCGGCTGGAGCGCGTCTATCCCTTAGAGGAATACACGGAAGAGCTTGCCGGCAGTCATGGTATCCGCAGCTATGGAGGCGTGGCCTTATATTTGTCTGACCTGCAGACCTGGAGCCAGGAAATTTTCGGCGAGTGGATTTTATCCTCGGAGGATATCCTTTGCCGGCCATGATCTGGCAGGTATCTGCCTTTTTGCAATGCCTGTCAAACCATCACCGCAGGCAGAGGGATATCAAGCCTGCCTGCTGTTTTACTTAGTCAATCAGGTTCTTCACCCCCAGGATGGTATCGTAATCCGCTTTGTAGATTACCACGCCCTTTCTGGGGTTTGCCGAATGGATAATCTGCCCATCTCCTATATACATGGCTACATGGGTGCATTTTCCCTTGGATCCGTAACAGATGATGTCACCCGGCTGTATCTCGCTGTAGGATATGCTCCTCCCCGCATTGGAAAGCTGTCCTGCCGGAGTCCTGCTGATCGAATAGCCAAATTCCGCATAAATGAGGCTGGTAAAACCGGAACAGTCCGTCCCCCCTTCCAGCGTCTTTCCTCCATGAATGTATACATTACCCAAAAACTGCATGGCGTAGTCCACAATCTGTGAACGAAGCTCTTCGTTCGTGGCATATACTCCCGAAGGAGGCGTCACATTGATGACAGTATTCTCCGAAGCCTCCTGCTCCGTCACATTCTGCCTCGCCTCCAGCGCTCTTCTCTCCGCCAGCTCCCGGGCTTCCTCCTCCAGTGTCTTGGCATAAACAAATTCCTCCATGATCGTCACATACTCTGATGCCACATAGCCGCTTATGCCCTCCGTATATTGAACCTTGAGCCACTCTCCCTGGTCCTCCAGCATCTGGAGCCGCTCGCCGTTATCAATATATCCGATTCTTTTTGCTCCCATATCGGGAGCCTCCCGCACATTCAGTCTGTCGGCAGCCACCACCGCATACCGGGTCACATAATCGTCAATAACAGCAGCAGCGTTTTCTCCATACAGAAAATATTCCGATTTGATATACCCTTCCACATTTCCGGAAATAATTTGAAACCATTCTCCGTCTTCACCGGCCTTGTCTACAATCTGGGCTACCGCACCATGGTATATCTTTCCCGCAATATCTCCCTCCACGCTGGGCAGGGTTCTCACATTCACATAGTTACTCACATTGGCAATTGCCAGATCAGCATATTCCTCTCCGACTTCATCTTCATGCTCCAGCGCCGCCATAACAGCCTGAAGCGTTTCCTGGGAAAGAGCCGCCGCCGGATCACCGCTTTCAAAAAAGAACTGCACTCCGCCGCAGACCACGACCTGTTCCTCCCGCACGGATCTGCTGCCGGTTTCCGCATCTGTTCCGGGAAGCTCCGCCGCCGTCACCCTTGTGCATCCATGCGCTCCCATAACTGCTATAGCCCAAATTCCTGCAAGTCCCAAACCCGCACGAAAAATCTTTATCTTATGATGTTTCATGTTTATACTCCCATGCGCGCTCCGGCGCGCGTACCAGTCAATATTCGGCCATTCCATGCCCTGAGTCAATCACCCCGGACCCTCGCGGCATTCGTCAAATACCCATGCAAGCATGGCTATTTTCCTCATTGCTCGCGAGAATAAGGACATTTTACCATAAAATTTCCTCCGTGCCAACGGGTATATTGTTACCTTTCACGGCTTCGCCGTTCAAAGCAACATGATGCCCAGCGCGTACTGTCTCGGGTTTTTGTGCAAACAGCGCACAAAAGCACCTCGCGGCCCTTACCCGTGAAAAGTAACGGTATATTACCTGTCAATTGTTAAAAGTATTATATTGCGTAGTCCATGGAAACAGTGTATAATTACATTAAACAAAACGAACGCCAAAGCAGGCAGGGAGGTATCATGGGCAAAAATAAAGACTTTGAAGATGAAGAGATGACCGTAGAACTGGAACTGGATGATGGGACGATTGTAAACTGTGCCATTATTACAATTCTTACCGTGGAGTCAAAGGATTACATCGTACTAATGCCGCTGGATGATCAGGGCGAAAATGACGACGGCGAAGTATGGTTTTACAGCTATAGCGAAAATCCTGATGATCCCAACGAAGAACCCGTACTTGACTACATTGAAGATGATGACGAGTACGAAAAGGTTGCGGAAGCCTTTGACGAATTTCTGGACAACTGTGAATTTGATGAACTGGTGGACGAGCCATAAAGATGCGTCAGAAACCTGGAAACCTGCCTGGAACGTGTATTACTGCCTGTCAAGTACAAAAGTTCCAGGCTTTTCTTTGATCTTGTCATGGCTACATAAAAAATCCGACGCTCCTCTTCCACATCTTCAGGATCCGGCATTCTGCCATGAGGAAATATACCTTCGTTGCAATCGGGAATAATGACCTTATCAAATTCCAGTCCCTTGGCTCCATGCACTGTCATCAGGCAGATTGATTCCACAGGCCTTTGGTCTTTCAGCTTATTCCCTTCTTCCAGTGATCTTGTGTATGCTTCCTGGGCATCCTTCCATTCCCGAACGCTCCTATAGCTTCCTCCATCCGATTTCAGCCATTCCATCAGTCTTTGCCACTCATCCCATTTGTCCGGATTTCCTGCGGCTCTTTCTTTTAAAAAGGCTTCATAGCCTGCCGCCCTGCGGATATACGGTACAGCCAGTCCCGGCGATAAATTTCTGATATTGCAAAGCTGACGCTGAAGGCTGTGAAGATTCTCCAGAATTTTTCTTCTAAGATTTGCCGAAAGCTCTGCCCGTTCATAGTAGGATATCATCTCTTCCAGGGAAGCGCAGGATGCCGCCGCCTCCCTGCTGATGTATCTGGACGGCCTGTTCATTATTCTGAGCATGCTTTCTCTGCTCCATTCTCCCTGTGCCAGCGACAGGTATGCCATAATATCCCGCACAATAAAATGTTCGTATATACTCTGTGTTTTTTCATTCATGGCATACGGAATATCTTCCCGCCTAAGCCGTGCCGCCAGCCCCTGCATATATGCATTCGTCCGAAAGAGCACGGCACACTGCCTGTTCTCTCCCGTGTCTCTACCTGATGCCAAATACCATTCTTTCAAATGCTTTGTCAGATAGTGATATTGTTCTTCTCTGTCCTCAAAGGACAGAATCCTCAGTCCCTTCTGTTCTTCCGCAGTTCGTAAGGCTTCCGAAATACCCTTTCCTGCAATTTCGGTACGATATGATGCCGGCACAAGTTCTTTCATGAAACGATTGTGGTTTTCGTTGATCACTGCCAGCGACGATTCTACGATCACCCTTTCACTTCGGTAATTTATATTCAGGAAAATCTTCCGGGCCTGAAATTCATCCGCAAAACGCCTCAGACATTCAGGCCGGGAGCCGCGAAACCCGTAAATGGACTGATCATCGTCTCCCACCGCAAAA
>CAMWUL010000119.1 GCA_947177445.1 uncultured Lachnospiraceae bacterium
CGGTCCTCCGCTCTTCCAAACCCAAAGGCTCCCCCCCGGTCCTCCGCCCTTCTGAATCCTGTATACTCCTCCGGTTCCCTGATGAGCCTGGATCGGAAATCCGGCGGCGCATTGTCCAACAGCTCATCCGGGATCTCCTTCACGAACCGGCTCACCGTATTGTATTGGGTTTCACCGCGCAACATGCGCATTCTGGCACAGGTCATGGTCAGATTGTCCTTGGCCCTGGTGATCCCCACGTAGGCCAGCCGCCTTTCTTCCTCCAGATCCGAGGGATCATCCGACCCTATAGTCATATTACTGGGAAACAGCCCATCCTCCATACCCGCCAGGTACACATTGGAAAATTCCAGCCCCTTGGCAGAATGCAGGGTCATTAAAAGCACCCTGTCATCCTGGCTGTCCACATTGTCAATATCGGCAACCAGCGCAACCTCTTCCAGAAATTCCGTAAGACTTACCGCATCATGGGTATCCTGATAGCTTGCGGCCTTACTGATTAATTCCTCCACATTTTCCAGGCGGTCCTCGGCGCTTTCATCATCCTCGTTTTGCAAATACTGTTCATACTCTACACCGTCTATGATCTCCCGAAGCAGATCCACCAGATTAAGCTCCTCCGCTCTCTCCCGAAAATTCTGGATCAGATCCACAAAGGATCGAATTTTTGCCGCTGCTCTGCCCAATCCTACAATATCGTCAGCGTACTCCATTGCCTCATACAGGCCCAGATCCCGCATCCGGGCATAATCCGCCACTTTGTCCATCGTAGCCTGGCCGATCCCCCGTTTGGGCACATTGATGATCCGGCGCACCGCCACATCATCCTGCCCGTTGTCGATGGTTTTCAGATACGCCAGGATATCCTTGATCTCCTTTCTGGCATAAAAGTTCACGCCTCCCACCACATTATAGGGAATGCTTTCCTGAATCATGCGCTCCTCCAGGAGACGCGCCTGGGCGTTGGTGCGGTACAGCACGGCGCAATCCTGATATCGTGCTCCCTTCTTCACCCTCCGGCACAGGTCGTCGGCAATGAATTCCGCCTCCTCATATCCATTGTCAAACTGCCGAAAATGAACCTGTTCCCCCTCTTCCCGCCTGGTCCAGAGCGCTTTGCTCTTTCTCCTCACATTGTTTTGTATCACTGCATTGGCTGCGTCCAGAATCATCTGGGTGGAACGATAATTCTGTTCCAGCCGAATCACCGTGGTCTCCGGAAAATATTTTTCGAAGTCCAGAATATTCCGGATATTGGCTCCCCGGAATTTATATATGGACTGATCATCATCCCCGACCACACACAGGTTGCGGTATTTCTGGGCCAAAAGCTTTACCAGCTCAAACTGCGCCGTGTTGGTATCCTGATACTCATCCACCATAATATAGTGAAATCGCTCCTGATAGGAATCCAGGATCTCGGGGCAGCTTTGAAACAGCTCTACCGTCTTGACAATAATATCGTCAAAATCCAGAGCATTATTTTTCTGCAGACGCTCCTGATATTCCCGGTAAGCTTTTGCATAAACAGCCTTTCCGAAATCTGAAACCGCCTCCTGCTCGTATTCTCTGACGCTGACCAGTTCATCCTTGGCAGAGGAAATGGCGCTCATCAGCGATTTTTCCTTATAGACCTTTGTATCAATATTCAGGCTTTTGCAGATATCCTTCATTATGGTCTTTTGATCGTCCGTGTCATAAATCGTAAAGTCATTTCCATATCCCAGCTTATCGATATGCCTTCGCAGAATCCTCACGCAGGCAGAATGAAAGGTGGACACCCAGATCTGGTCGGAGCCAAATCCCACCAGGCTGTCCACTCTCTCCCGCATCTCTCCGGCAGCCTTGTTGGTAAAGGTGATGGCCAGAATATTCCAGGGCCTCACTCCCAGCTCATCGATCAGATAGGCGATTCTGTGGGTAAGGACCCTGGTTTTTCCGGATCCTGCTCCCGCCAGCAAAAGCAGCGGTCCCTCCGTGTGCTGAACCGCCTCCTTCTGCTCTTTGTTTAATGTGTCATATATGCTCATGCCCGCCTCCATATTCCCCGCATCTTGTTTTCCGCCATATTGTTACGCATTCCTGCATGGTGCCCGTGCCATTTCTGTCCATTCCCAGTCATTCCAGTCATACTCCTGCACATTCATATCACGTCTTCTGCTTATTCCTGCACGGTGCCCGTTCCATTCCCGGCCATTCCCGGCCATTTCAGTCATATTTCCTGCGCTTCCGTATCACGTTGTCTGCTTATTTCTGCACGCTGCCCACATATTCCTGTCCCGCCGCCTGCTCATTTTAGTCATGCTGCCTGCGCCAGCATAAGCCACCCCGAAGAAATGCTATGCTTCCTTCACATCGCTGAAGTTCCAGGTCCGCAGACTGAATTCCACAATAGGAGAGTCACAGTATGCGCACTTCTTCGCTCCCAGGCTGGGCAGAGGCGCCCCGCAATTAGGACAGTTCATAGCCAGCCCTGCATCCTCCAGATTTTCCACCACATCTCTGTCCTGTATGTAGATCATTTCCACGTCATATCTGCTCTGTTTCAGTCTTTCCATGGACCCTTCCGATCTTACGCCGCCTTTATCCACAAAATAATTGTACTGAACCGCAGACTGCAGTATGATGCTGCATCTTCCCTTAAGCCGTCGATAAAGCCGGATTTCCGTTCGATGTATCTTAATGTTGCGGAAATGCTCCTCCTTCCCATCCTGCCGAAGCATATCGATCTTCATTTTCAGCTTATTGCGCAGTTCACTGGTACCCTCCGCCAACAGTTCCGGGTTTTGTCCGTCCACACTGCGCAGAAATGAAACCAGCACATTTTCCGCTCGCTTTTTCATCTCGTCATAATGAAACTCAGGAAAATCCCTCATAATATTCGGAAGGTAAAGACTGGTGGCCGCCGCCACCGACTTTGGCGTAATCTCTGCCTCTCGTTCAACCGATTTCAGCCCCTGAACAAGATCAGGCGTTCCGAAAGCCATGCTGGAAAAGTCCCGAAGCTTTTTTCTGATTCTCCGATATATTACGTAGACGGTTCCTATAACAATGAGAATCAACACCAATATGATAATCGTCCCCAGCTGACCCGGATTCATGCCCTCTCCCCCTCTTCACTGCCAGTATACCTGATGCATCGCTGCCGCGCCGCCCCATGTGGACAAAAAGCGCAGCAGACTTCTGCGGCCAACGCTGCATCCGGACTGCTGCGACTTTGTTGTTTTTAAAAATCCCGTTCAGGCAAGCCTGTTACCCGACTGAATATTTTATGTCATATCCTGTCGTTTTCGTCAAAAATGTCACCGCACTCGGGACAGAACTTGGGCGGATGAGAAGGATCCTCCGGTTCCCATCCACACTTGTCGCATCTGTAGAGAGAAGCGCCTTCCGGCTTTTTTCTGCCGCATTCCTGACAGAATTTCCCCTGATTTACATGACCGCAGGAGCAGGTCCAGCCATCCAGAGCAGGCTTGGGCAGTCCGCACTCCTGACAGAATTTCCCTCTGTTATCGGCCTTGCCGCAGCTGCAGGTCCAGCCCAAAACTGCTCCCTCTGCAACGGTGCCGGCCGGCTTAAGCGAAGGCATCGGCTGACCGGGAACCCCAAACGCATTGCCCATGCCGCCGTTCATCATGCCCTGCATCATACCCATAGCCATCATGCCCATAGCGCCGTTCACGGCAGATCCGTTGGCATCGCCGCCTCCCTTGCCGTTTCCGCCGCTGATGCCGCCCAGCGCCTGTGTGTATGCCTCCACCTGGCGCGCCGCCGCCATATCGGCTCTTGTCAGTACCGCGGTATCATTCCACTTATTGATCTTATCAATATCCTCCTGCGGAACGATAGGATCGTTCATGCTCATGGATACCACTTCGATACCCCGAAGCTCTGTCCACTGCTGGCTAAGCGCCTCCTTCATATATTGGGTCAGCGCATCCAGGTGCAGAGGAACCTCATAGGGAAGAACCCCCTGAGCCGCGATCTTTGCCAGCGCCACGGGGAGCTTGGTCAGCAGTTCCCCTTTCATGACGCCCAAAAGCTCCGTCTTGCGGTACTCTCTCTCCACGTTTCCGCAGACATTCGTATAAAACAAAATAGGATCCGTGATCTTAAAGGTATACTGTCCGTTGCATTTGACACTGGTCTCTATTTCAAAGCCGGTATTTCTTGACACATAATGAAAACGAATAGGATTAGGAGTGCCATAGAGATTGTTCATAATCTCCTTAATATTAAAATAGTACACCCTCTGGTCCTTTGCCGTATTGCCCCCAAAGGTAAATCTCCTGCCCAGCTGCTGGAAGGTCATTCTGATATTTTCCCCCAGACTGCCGTAAAACAGGGAGGGTTCCGTGGAGGAATCGTAGACAAACTCACCGGGCTCCGCGCAAAATTCCGCTATTTTCCCCTGATCCACAATCACCATACACTGGCCTGCATTGACGGACACCACAGAGCCGTTGGAAATGATATTGTCATTCCCCTTTGTATTGCTGTTCCGGCCCTTGGTAATCTGTTTCTCACCCTTGGCCATCAGAACGTCGCTGGCAAGAGAACTGCAATAAAAATACTCCCGCCACTGATCGGCCATCAGTCCGCCGATTGCATCCTTTGCCGCTTTGATCAATCCCATTCTTATACCTCCCGGCCCGCCAGACGGGCATCCGTTTTAAAATTGCCTTGCTTTCGCTGTTCGTTAGCTTACGAAGTTTGCCCTTGCAAGCAAGCAAACTTCTG
>CAMWUL010000120.1 GCA_947177445.1 uncultured Lachnospiraceae bacterium
TCGTCAAATACCCATGCAAGCATGGTTATTTTCCTCATTGCTCGCGGGAATAAAATAGCGGATGGTAAAAATCTCGCAGTCCTTGTATAATCTTTGCAAGAACTGCGAGTAGTTTACTGTATAAATCAATACTCGATTTACATCACCGTATACTGCATCCATTCATAGAGAAGTCTTGTTCCTTCCCTAATCTCCGGCGGAAGCAGCGCCCTGGCCACCAGCTTCAGCTCTTCAGATTCCTGATCGGTCCTCCGCAGGTGGGCATAATCCCCGTCAATATCCACCACAATATATTCAAACCGTCCCACTATATTCTCCTTCCTGTCAACAGCTCTGCTCTCATAAACATCCGAGCGTACCGTGCTCCGCCGGGAATGCAGAAAAATAAGCAGCACCCCCATACAGCAAAACAGGGGACTCCGGTATGCATCGGAATCCCCTGGAACAAACCATCGGCAGTATTACATCATTCCGCCCATGCCGCCGGCTCCGGCAGGCATTGCAGGTGTCTCTTCTTTAATATTTGCCACAACGCTCTCGGTGGTCAGCAGTGTGCTGGCTACGCTGGTAGCGTTCTGCAGAGCGCTTCTGGTAACCTTGGCAGGATCCAGAATGCCGGCCTTTACCATATCCACATACTCTTCCTTCAGAGCGTCGAAGCCTACGCCCGCCTCGGACTCGCGGACCTTGCTGATGATCACGCTGCCCTCCAGGCCTGCGTTTGCAACGATATGGTACAGAGGGGACTCCAGTGCCTTCAGCACCAGCTGAGCGCCTGTCTTCTCGTCGCCCTCCAGCTCCTCGGCCAGCTTAGCCACTTCCTTGGAAGCATGGATATAGGCAGCGCCGCCGCCGCAGATAATGCCCTCTTCCACAGCCGCTCTGGTAGCCGCCAGAGCGTCTTCCATGCGAAGCTTGGCTTCCTTCATCTCTGTCTCGGTGGCAGCACCCACGCGGATCACGGCTACGCCGCCGGCCAGCTTGGCCAGTCTCTCCTGCAGCTTCTCCCTGTCGAAATCAGAGGTTGTTTCTTCGATCTGCTTCTTGATCTGTGCGATGCGGGCCTGGATCTCGCTCTTCTCGCCCTCGCCGTCCACGATGACGGTATTCTCCTTCTGCACCTTTACGGACTTGGCATGGCCCAGCATATCCAGAGTGGTATCCTTCAGCTCATAGCCCAGCTCGGAGCTGATCACGGTGCCGCCGGTGAGAATGGCGATATCCTGCAGCATCTCTTTTCTTCTGTCGCCGTAGCCGGGAGCTTTTACAGCCACCACGTTAAAGGTACCACGAAGCTTGTTGACAATCAGGGTGGTAAGGGCCTCGCCCTCCACATCCTCGGCGATGATCAGAAGCTTCTGGCCGGACTGAACGATCTGCTCCAGAAGAGGCAGAATCTCCTGGATATTGGAAATCTTCTTATCAGTGATCAGAATGCAGGGGTTCTCCAGCGTGGCTTCCATCTTATCCATATCGGTAGCCATGTAGGCAGAAATATAGCCTCTGTCGAACTGCATTCCTTCCACCAGATCCAGCTCGGTCTGCATGGTCTTGGACTCTTCAATGGTAATAACACCGTCTCCGCTGACCTTCTCCATGGCATCCGCCACCAGCTGTCCTACGGTATCATCCCCGGCAGAGATCGCTGCAACTCTGGCGATATGCTCCTTGCCGTTTACTTTCTGGCTCATTTTGGAAATAGCCTCTACAGCGCAGTCGGTAGCCTTCTTCATACCCTTTCTCAGGATAATGGGGTTGGCGCCTGCCGCCAGGTTCTTCATACCGGCGTTTACCATCGCCTGTGCCAGTACGGTAGCTGTGGTGGTTCCGTCTCCTGCCACGTCGTTGGTCTTGGTGGCTACCTCTTTTACAAGCTGTGCGCCCATGTTCTCAAAAGCGTCAGCCAGCTCGATCTCCTTTGCAATGGTCACACCGTCATTGGTGATCAGGGGAGCCCCGAAGGACTTATCCAGCACCACATTTCTTCCTTTGGGTCCCAGTGTCACTCTCACGGTGTCAGCCAGCTGATTGACGCCGGACTCCAATGCCGCACGGGCCTCTGCTCCGTATTTGATTTCTTTTGCCATGATGATTGCCTCCATTCACATTCAGATTTACATTACACTTTCAGATTTATTTGCTTTTTTAGTTATTGTCGATCACAGCCAGAATGTCGCTCTGCTTTACGATGATATACTCATCATCATCCAGCTTCACTTCCGTTCCCGCATACTTGGAATAGATCACCTGGTCACCGGTCTTGACCTCCATCTTGATCTCCTTGCCGTCCACCACGCCGCCGGGTCCCACTGCAACAACCTCTGCCTGCTGGGGTTTCTCTTTATTCTGGCCGGGAAGAACGATACCGGATTTCGTAGTTTCTTCTGCAACCAACTGTTTCAATACAACTCTGTCGCCTAAAGGTACTAACTTCATGATAACTGCCTCCTGTTTCATACTTTTTTCAGCTTGTTAGCACTCATTTATATCGAGTGCTAATCACTAATGCATATATTAGTTTCATCCTCATGTGTTTGCAACCGGATTTACGGTTATACATATTGCTTTTTCTTTCATTATCTCTTGTTTTCTCTTTATTTCTTCCATTTTCTTACAGGAACCTCAAAGCAAAGATTTTATATTTCCTTTATAATTTCCCAGCCTAATCCTTCATGACCCGGCCCTGCATAATATAAGGGCCCCTTGAAAAAGGGCCCTTACTTATATGGAAATCTCGTTTACTGCTCCAGCGTATTGTAGCTGCTGACGGTACCAATCTTGACCATACGGTTCTCATTCTTGCGTTCCGCAGCCCTGGAACGGATGGTGGGAATTGCTCCCAAAAGCAGGAATATATAAATCATCCCAAGATTCAGAAGGTAATTGTTCATCTCGATAGCGCCGGATTCCACCATAGTCGGAATCAGTCTGTAGCACTCAAATATATTCATACCATAGCCGGCACCGATCTCCCGGTGCATCACAATCGCCCAGTCCAGTCTGTCGCCCAGATAAGTCATAAGCAACATAACTACAACACTGATTACAATACCTTTGGTAGTCAGCTTACCGCCCAAAAGCTCGTAGCCCTTCAGCACACCCACGGCCATCACGGCTCCGGACAATGCGGCTACATACCCCAGCTGATTCAATATTATAATACAGGCCACACCCAGCAGAGAACCGATCAGTGCGCCAATAATTCCTCCGATAA
Organism: uncultured Lachnospiraceae bacterium; assembly: GCA_947177445.1. Classification (GTDB taxonomy): domain Bacteria; phylum Bacillota; class Clostridia; order Lachnospirales; family Lachnospiraceae; genus Acetatifactor. Next base: position 3,215 of record CAMWUL010000120.1, read on the forward strand.
TATTTTCCTTTTTCCGCTGCTTTTCCTGGGAAGACGCCATAAAGTTTCCCCGCATTTTTCCCTCACATTCAGAACACAGGTGCATATATCCCCCACCCGCCTGATAGCCTGCCGTCTCCACATTCTGACCGCAGATACTGCAGCAGGGCTCATAGCCTCTGGCCTGCAGGAACGAAAGAGTACTGTTGATGGCATCCGTTACCGCCGTCTTCAGCTTCTCCAGCTTCGGAGTATTGGACAGGACAACAGTAATGTGGTTTCCGTCCTGCTTTACGGACATAATGGCTTTTACGCTCTTGGCCAGTTCCCTGCTTTCGTCCTTGGTAAGCGCCTGTCCGCTGCGGTTTCTTGCGGCGGTATGTATGGACAGCATATATCCGTAATTTCTGTCCGCTGCATATATGCACAGATCATAACCGTTTCTCTGTCCGTAAATCACATTGTTTGCGCTGTCGTAGCGCAGGCCCGCCGCAGCAGCCACAGCGGCGTAATTGTCTGTCAGTTTGCTCATTTTCTATTCATACCTTTCTGCCGCCGGCACTCAATATGCCGGCGGATCATTTAATTCAGCACTTAATTTCCAAATAACCCTGCAATTTGCTCATATCATATTCTTCCAGCACACCCAAGTTGGAATCATAGTATTTTCCGTCGAAATGGACAAGGTAATGGCAGAACCGTCCCATCTTTTCCATCATGATACAGCACTTGGGCAGGACAGCGTCACGTCCTTCGGTATACATAATAATATCACTGTGGTCAATCCCGTAATAGTTGAGCGCGGAGATCATTCTTCCCATAGTAGCCTGCCATTCCCGGCAGTCCATGACGCTCATGACCTCTGCGATGGTGACTCCTGCCAGCATCGCCACACAGGCCTGCCCGCACAGGCCGTCCTCGGGCTGGATAATCACATTCATGCTGTCCACTCTGCGGATGGGATTGTCAAAGCTGTATGGACTGTTCTGGTCCATCCGGATCAGAGAGCCTGTCACATGCAGCAGAATCTTATGGGGAACTCCCAGCTCAACGCTGACAGCATCCTCGTCTCCAATGTGAATCTCATAATTTCCTTTTTCTTTGGGAAGAAGCTCACAGCCAATGATTTTATTGTCCAATATGACCTCTGCCTGAATTACATCTCTCTGCTTGCAGACCTCCCATACATTAAATGGAATCTGGATCATATAGCCCTTTTCTTTTTTCTCGACCTTGGATTCAAAAAAATATCTCATGCCTACACCTCCTTTCCTGTCGCTTCGCAGCCGCTTGATTTTCTGCTTCCCGGGTTTTTCACTCGAAAATCCAGGCGCTTTGCGCCTGTCGTGCTTCGCACTTTCCGATT
>CAMWUL010000121.1 GCA_947177445.1 uncultured Lachnospiraceae bacterium
AGTAACTATGTGGCTTTGAGTCACTTTCACCGTGTATCGGTGAATAATTCAGGATAAGCTATGATTTGCTTAGATTTTTCATTGAACTCCTGCCATTATATTGAAGCCGGCAAAAGTGATTGACAAAAATTCAGGCCTTATATATAATTGGCATAGCACTTTGAAACCAGAATGCTTTCGCAGAATCATTATATCTATGAACTTTCTCAAACAAAATAGTCCCCGAACCACTTTGCAGCGAACCCTTTTAAACTCTTTTAGCAAGTTTTGTTTTCATTTAAAATAGTAACTATTGCCGACAATTATCATTCATGTTATATTTTCTGTACAGCTAAAGTATCAAGAAAAATAGCATGAAGGGAGAGTGTACATGCCCCCGGAAAATGACCTGAACCGGCTTGTCCGACAGCTGACCCGGCAGTCCGCAGATTCTCTGGCGGCACACAATCCGGCCGGAAACTCCAAAATTCAGGAATATATGCTGGAACGCAGCGAAAATGACGCCATCCATATTTCCTATCAGGAGGAGCAGACCCTTTTCAACCAAATCCGCTCCGGTGATCTGGAGGCTTTGCAGAGCGCCTATTCCCTGGGCAGCGCCGGCGACCTGGAACGCCTGGGAAAAATGTCCGACTCTCCCTTAAAGCAGCTGGAATACGCCTGCTGCTCCTTTGTGACCCTGGCCACCCGGGCTGCGGTGGAGGGCGGTCTGGATGCGGACACAGCTTACTCCATGTCGGATCTCTACCTTCAGCGCCTGGCAAAATGCTCTGCGGGCAGCCAGATTCTGCTGCTTTTGGAGGAAGCGAAATTCGGTTTTGCAAAGGCTGTCCATGACCTGCGCCGGGAGCGCGCAAGAATCTCTTTTCTGGAGCAGGCGAAAACATACATTATGGCTCATCTGAACAAGGACTTCTCGCTGGATACAATGGCAAAAGAGATAGGAATCAACGCTTCCTATCTCTCCCGCAAATTTAAAGAATATGAAAATATCGGCATTGTGGAATACACCCGCAGGAAGCGGATCCAGGCCGCCAGGAACATGCTCAAATACTCCGACCTGAGCATCAGCGCTATTGCCCAATATCTCTGCTTTCACTCCCAGAGCTACTTCGGCTCTATCTTCAAGGAATACACCGGCATGTCGCCCAGACAGTACCGGGAGCAGGAAAAGGTCACGGATTTTTCCCGGGGCTCCGCCTCCGAAACATAAAACCTAATCCTTCAGGGTATCTTTGTACAGCCGAAGCACATTTTTCCAAAAGATCTGATCCAACGCATCCTCCGAAAAACCGGCTTTGTGCAGCCCTTCCCAAAGCACGTTCATGCTCTGGGCCCCCGGCAGCGCATCATTGGTATCGATACCGTCGAAATCGCTCCCCAGCCCCAGCACCTCCAAGCCTCCCACATTGACAATGTGTCTGGCATGCCTCACAAAGGCCTCCAGGTTCCCGGGATTCCTCACACCCACAGGAGCCTCCTCCAGAAAATCCGCGCAGAAGTTCAGGCCCATGACGCCTCCCCGGTCCGCCAGCTTCCGGATCATATGATCCGTCAGATTCCTGACGCTGGGACAGACCGCTCTGGCATTGGAATGGCTGGCCGCAAAGGGCTTCTTCGTGCTCTCCAGCACCTGATAGAAGCCGGCGTCGGACAAATGGGACACATCCGGGATCATGCCCAGCGCTTCCATCTCCTCCACAAACTGCCTGCCCTTTTCCGTGAGCCCCCGGTTTGTCTCCGGGGTATGGCTCATCTGGTCATAGGCGCTCTGGGCAAGGCTTTGCGTTTCAAGATATTCTTTGCTTCCCGGCTCCAATTCCCGCAAGGCCTTGCTGAATCTGCGGGCCTCTCTTCTTTTTTCCGTATTCAGATTCGGGTATCCCAGTTCATTTGGGTAATTCCAGGTCAGAGTAAGCATCCGCACTCCCATATCGTACAGGCGGCGAAGCTTCTCCGGATCTCCTCCGCAGACACCGCCCTCCTCCACGGTAAGCAGGGATGACATCCTGCCCGACGCGTCATTGGCGGCGATATCCGAACAGCCCAGAACCGGAGCAATCAAGTCACTGTTTCGCTCCAGCTCCTGTCTGTAATGGTCATAGAGTCTGCATACCCTGTCCCAGGGATCCTCCTCCCCGCCCAAATCCACAAACAGCGCAAAATTCTGAAGCATATACCCGCTCTCCTTCATCCGAAGCAGATCGATATGAGCCTCATTTTTCCGCAGTGCCCCCGGATTCCCCTGATCCTTTTGGCCAAGCAGTCTGTCAATGGTGTCGCAGTGCATGTCAATAACTCTCATAAAAATACCTCCAGGCTTCCTGCTAATTCGCTGCTTTTCACGGCTTCGCCATTCAAAGCAACGTGATGCCCAGCGCGGGCAGTCTCGGGTTTTGCGTGCAAAATGCGCACGAAAACACCTCGCGGCCCTACCCATGAAAAGTAACGCTAATTCCCCTTTACTGCAAAGGACACTCCCGTTTTGTCAGGCGTTTCGTCGTTAAATACATAATCCTTTCCGGGAAGAATCGCATTCAGCAAAATACCCACGATAGCTCCCACTGCCAGTCCCGAGAACTTGATGGTAATGCTTCCCAGCGTAAATGCCACCGCTCCGGCAGCGCTGTAATTAATACCGATGGACAGCACCAGTATCAGAGCGGCCACAATCACGTTGCGGCTCTTGGAGAAATCACATCTGGTCTCCACGATATTGCGGACACCTACCGCGGAAATCATACCATAGAGCACCAGTGAAACGCCGCCCACAGTGGCCGCAGGCATACAGCCTATCACCGCCGCGAACTTGGGGCAGAAGGAAAACAGAATGGCAAAGCCTGCCGCAATGCGGATCACCAGGGGATCAAATACCTTGGTCAGGGAAAGCACTCCCGTGTTCTCGCCGTAGGTGGTGTTGGCCGGCGCGCCGAACATGGCGGCCAGAATGGTTGCCAGACCGTCTCCCAGAAGCGTCCTGTGCAGACCGGGATCCTTGATATAATTTTTACCCACAGTAGATGATATGGCGGAAACATCGCCGATATGCTCCACCATGGTAGCCAATGCAATGGGCATGATGGTAATGACCGAGGTTACCAGCAGGGACCAGTCTCCGTCAGTAAACGCCCAGAACGCCGTTTTCTCCCAATGAACAGGAAGACCCACCCAGTCTGCCGAAGCAACCTGAGCAAAATCCACCCGGCCCAGTACCGCCGCCAGCAGGTAAGAGCCCAAAACCCCGATGATAATCGGAACGATCTTCACCATTCCCTTCCCCCAGATATTGCAGGCCACCACCAGCACAATGGCCGTCACGGCAATCAGCCAGTCTGTGGAGCAATTTCCGATGGCGGAGGAAGAAAGAGTCAGGCCGATGGCGATGATAATAGGGCCTGTTACGATAGGCGGGAAAAATTTCATGACCTTCCCGGTGCCGAAAAGCTTGATCAGAAGAGAAAGAAGAAGATACATAAGACCTGCGCAGGCCACACCAAAACAGGCGTAAGGCAGCAGCCTTGAGTTATCAAGCGCCCCTCCTGCCGCATCCTGCATCGGTGCAATAGCGGCATATCCGCCCAGAAAGGCAAAGGAGGAACCCAGGAACGCCGGTACCTTGCCCTTTGTAATCAGATGGAAAAGCAGTGTGCCCAGACCGGCAAACAGCAGCGTGGTAGAAACATCCAGCCCCGTCAGCATGGGTACCAGAATAGTGGCACCAAACATGGCAAACATGTGCTGAAGCCCCAAAATTAAAACCTTGGGCGCCCCCAGACTCCTGGCATCATAAATGCCGCTCTCTCCGAGAGTCGATTTTGACTTATTGCTCATGAACTCATCCTCCTGTATCCGCCGGCCCTGCAGCCGGCGACGCTCCGGGCGGCATTCCGGTTTCGGCCCTCTGCCTCCGGACTGCCGCCCATAATGAATAGATACACGCCGCAATACGGCACCCCCTGCGGTCCGGTCCTCACGCCGGCCTCCGCACTCCGTCTATCATCATAATATGATACAGGACAAGCGTCAAGAAAAAAACGTCAAGATTTTGTGCCTGCACGTTCACACGTCAGCCTGACAGGGTCAAATTTCATGCTTGCATGAGAATTTGAACTGACAGGCTGACGAATGGCGCGTTGTGAACGCCAACGTTACTTTTCACGGCTTCGCCGTTCAAAGCAACATGATGCACACAAAATGAGC
>CAMWUL010000122.1 GCA_947177445.1 uncultured Lachnospiraceae bacterium
CACCAGCCACGGGGCCGCGCCGCTGTTCATCCCGTCTCTTTCAAGGGGAAGCTGTCCTCCGACAGGCAGTTCAAACTGCTCATCCGTATCCATCACGGAAAATGTAATTCTGCTCCCGCTATGCAGTCCGCTCCCGTTCATATCTGTGGTGAGAAGAAACTCTCCTTTTTCAAACCCCTCTATATCAATGGGCGTTTCGGCAGACAGGTTATAATCTTCAATCACCCTGCTGTCAATCCCCACAAGCAGGCTCCAAAAAGTTGCTTCCGGATTATCCAGCCAGATACTGGTATCTGTGGGTTCCATTCCATTTGCCTGCTCAAATTCATTTTTAATCTCCAGCCAGTCGCCATAGACTTCCTCCGAATAATGCTCATAGACAGGCACAACCTTTGTCATTTCAAAGTTCTCCACTCCTTCCAGGCTCCGCAACTGCTCCATAAGCTCCGGCGTGAAACTCTGCTCCTCCTGCGGGGAAAAGGATGCCCTGCTCATACTGTTGTAAAGGGCAAGGTCATGAGCCGTATTATGATCAATAAATTCATCCAGCGACATCCCGCCAAGCACTGTCATACAGAGCAGAAAGGTCACACTGCTCAGGAAAAATGTCCCTATGACCATCCATGCCTTGCGGGGCTGTCGGAATACATTTTTAAACCTCATCTGAAGCAGCCTGGTATTATCGCTCCCACGGCTCGTCTTCCGTCCGGCACCGCCCTCCGCAAATGTCAGGGCACCAATGGCGGAAACGGCCATCACCTTCCTGGCTGTCATAAAAAAACTGACAAAGATCATCAAACCCGAAAAGAATGCGGATGCCAGCGGGATGATCAGATGAAACCGGGTCTGGGAAAATCCCTCAAGGATACTGCCCAGGATCACTGGGACAATCCATTGTGTCATGAAGCCGCCAAGCAGAAGGCCCATCGGCAGAGCGGTCAAAAGGATGTTCCCCATCCGGTAGTACATGATCCGTTTCAGCTGTCCGGGCGCGGTTCCAATGGTTTTAAGCAGACCGCAGTCAGTCCCGCAATTCCCCTGTCGTGGGTGATCATCACAATGGTCTGATGGAACCTCCTGCCGGAATCCTTCAGCAGGGAAAGCACGTCCGCACTGGTCCTGCTGTCAAGATTTCCGGTGGGTTCATCCGCAAGGATGATCTCCGGTTTTGTAAGGAGCGCACGGGCAATGGAAACCCGCTGCTGCTGTCCGCCGGAGAGATGGCCTGCAAGGTTCTGAAGCTTATCCTGAATCCCCAGGGAATGGACGACCTGTTCCAACAGCTTTTGGTCTGCCCTCCGGCCATCCAGCTGCAGGGGCAGTACCATGTTTTCATACACATTCAGAACCGGGACAAGATTGTAGTTCTGAAAGATAAAACCGATATGGCGGCGGCGAAATGCGGCCAGTTTTTCCTCGTTCTTATAAGAAATCTCTTTTCCGCCAATCAGAACCTTTCCGGATGTAGGGGTATCCAGCCCGCCCATCATATGGAGCAGCGTGGATTTTCCGGAGCCGGAGGTTCCCACGATCGCAACAAACTCCCCTTCTTCGATTGCAAGGTTCACGCCATCCAGGGCTTTTGTTATGTTATCCCCCTGCCTGTAGTGTTTTTTCAGATTAACTGTTTCTAAAATTGACATAAAAAAATCTCCTTTTCTGTTCTGTAAGGAGATTTTAAAACATAAATTCCTATTTTTTATCTACATTGAAAAAAAGCGGTAATCTGTGCCCCGGACGGAATATTTTCCTGAAAGATGTTTTCAATTTTCAACCACCCGCCATGATGCCCGCAGAGTATCCGGCACAGATAAAGGCCGATTCCAAAATGCTTTCCGCTCCCCTTTTCTTCCGTGAAATAGGGATTCATTGCCTGGCGCAGCCCTTCTTCTGAAAACCCCTTCCCATCATCTATTACCCTCAGCCGGAACCCTTCTTCTGTTTCCTCCATACAAAAGGTAACGGCATATTCTGCATAGCGGACGGCATTGGCCGTCAGATTATTTGCCACCTGTAAGATGCTGTCCCTGTCAGCCATAAGCTCTTTTGACTGGATATGGTTCTTGAAAAAGAGCATTTTCCCATGCGCCCTGCATTCCATAGATACACTGTCATACAGGATGGATGCCAGCTCTTTCATGGAAATCCTCTCCCACTGGGGTTTCAGATCCTCCAGATGCCGCAGATTCCCCATGCTGTCCACGTAATGCTCCATACGCATGATATGTTTTTCCATGGTGTCCGCAATCCCCTTTGTCCGCCCATCCCCGCTGTCCTTTAGCATTTCATCATAGCCCTTCAGTACCGTAAGAGGAGTACGCAATTCATGAGCAAAAGCGGCGTTCAACTGCCTGCGGTCCTCGATCTGCCTCCACATTTCAGCGAAATTCGCGGCAAGGGTAGAGCGCATGATCTCAAAAGATCTGCACAGCTGTCCCAGTTCATCCGCCGCTTCATACTCCAACCGGAAATCCAGGTTATTTTCCGCGATCTTCTCAGATGCTGCCCGCAGCTGTGAAAGCGGCTTTTCCAGCTTATTACGGTAAAAAAGCAGGGCTGCAGCCAGGATGCACAGTGCAGACCAGACAGGGGTAGCCAGAACAGGGAGCACCTCCAAAACCGAGAGCCAGAACTCATCCCGCTTAGAAAAAGGCTCTGTCATGGTCCCGATATACTCCCCGTCGCCCATCCTGTTTCCATTTTCATCCGTCAGATAATATTTGTGGCCGGATGTGGGATAACGGTTCCTGATGTTCTGTGCTTCCAGCCTGCACAGATTTGCGGTCATACCGCTTAATAAAAGCGCCGCCAGCGTAAATACCGTAATATAAAAGACAATACTCCCCCGCAGCGACTTTACGGCCTGTTTCCCTTTTATCTGACCCATTTGTACCCACACCCCCAGACGGTCTCAATATAGCTTCTGTCTGTGAATACGGCGATCTTCGTCCGTACCCTGCGGATATGCTCCGCCACCACCATGCTGTCTCCTTCGCTGTCATATCCCCACACCAATTCATAGATCCGTTCTTTATCAAATACCTGCCCCGGATTCTGGGAAAGCAGCTCCACAATATCAAACTCCTTTTTGGAAAGGACAATCTCCTCTTTTCCGCAGAACAGGCTGCGCTGGGCAAAATCTATGGTCAGGTCCCCGGTAAATTTCACACAGGTCTCCATGCTGTGCCGCGCCTGCCTGCGCAGATGGGCACTTACCCTTGCCTCCAGTTCCGCAAGAGAGAAAGGTTTCACAATATAGTCATCCCCGCCAACGGAAAACCCCTTTACCTTATCCATATCTTCTATTTTTGCGGTAAGGAAAAGGATGGGGCAGTCGATGTGGTCCCGGATGCGGCTGCAGACCTCCAGCCCGTTTAAGCCCGGCATGCTGATATCCAGCAGGATCAGGTCCGGCCTCTTTTCTACCTGCTTTAAGGTTTCTATCCCGTCAAAAGCTGTCATGACCTCATACCCCTTCCCCTCAAAAAAAGAAGTGAGCATTGTCACAATATCCGCTTCGTCATCCGCTATCAG
>CAMWUL010000123.1 GCA_947177445.1 uncultured Lachnospiraceae bacterium
AACCAGTGACACGAGGATTTTCAGTCCTCTGCTCTACCAACTGAGCTATCTGGGCCTGCAGTGTATATCCCTGCGTCACAACATAATGTATTTTACATAAATTCCGCGCAATTGTCAACCCCTTTTTCAACTTTTATTTTCTTCTTTAGTTACTATTCACAGCAGCTCCGCTCATAAAGTCAACACCCCGCTGCAATCAGCGAGGTTGTTGACCCTGACGCGGTATGCTTATCTAAACCTCAAAGGTCAGTTCCCCGTAGGTGGGCACCGGCCACATCTCCTTATCCACCATCATTTCCAGCTGATCCACAGGCGCCCGGAGCTCATCCATGGCGCTCTTGACCGAATCCTTATAGAAGAACGCCTGGGCTTTTACATCCTTCATAGCCGATGCTTGGGCTGTCACCGTTTCCAGCCGGGTCAGGGCGTTCTTTGCCTGGGCCAGCTTCCCGCTGACCGCATTCAGCAGCTGAGTCTGCACCGAGGCGTCCGCCCCTGCATCTCTCACGGCGATCACTGTGTCCGCCAGCGCTTTGCTGTATTTTACCACCGCAGGAATATATTTTTTGCCGGCCATATCGATCATAGTCAGTGCTTCTATGTTTATGGTCTTTGCGTAGGTCTCATAAATGATCTCCTCCCGGGACTCCAGTTCCACTTTGGTGAAGATGCCGAATTTCTCAAAAAGCCGGATGGATTTCTCCGTGGTAAGCGCAGGAGCCGCCTCCACCATGGATTTGATGTTGGGAAGCCCGCGTCTCTCCGCCTCCCGGATCCATTCGTCCGCATACCCGTCGCCGTTAAAAATGATTCTCTGGTGCCTGGTCATATACTCCTTAATCAGATCATGAACCGCTATCTCAAAGTCCTCCGCCTTCTCCAGCAGGTCGGCTGCCTCGCAAAAGGCCTCCGCCGCAATGGCATTCAGTATGGTGTTGGGGCTGGCAATGGAATCGGCGCTTCCCACCGTACGGAATTCAAACTTGTTGCCGGTAAAGGCAAAGGGTGATGTCCTGTTCCTGTCTGTGGCATCCTTATCCAAATCCGGCAGAGTGGATACGCCGGTCATCAGCTTTCCTCCCTGAATAGCATGAGCAGCCTCCCCGGTCTCCACCAGCTGTCTGACCACGTCTTCCAGCTGTTCCCCTAAAAACATGGATATAATGGCAGGGGGTGCCTCATTGGCACCAAGCCTGTGATCATTTCCCACATCCGCAGCGCTCTGCCGAAGCAAATCCGCATGCGTGTCTACAGCCTTTATAATACAGGCCAGCACCAGAAGGAACTGAATATTTTCGTTGGGGGTATCGCCGGGATCCAGCAGATTTACACCATTGTCGGTTCCCAGGGACCAGTTGTTATGCTTGCCGGATCCGTTCACACCCGCGAAAGGCTTCTCGTGGAGAAGGCAGGTCAGGCCATGGCGTCCCGCAACCTTTTTCATGGTCTCCATCACCAGCTGATTGTGATCCACGGCAATATTGGCCGTCTCATAGATGGGCGCCAGCTCATGCTGGGCCGGAGCCACTTCATTGTGCTGAGTCTTGGCAGTCACGCCCAGCTTCCACAATTCAACATTCAGATCCTTCATGTACGCGCCGATCCGCTCCCGGATCGCCCCAAAATAATGATCCTCCAGCTCCTGTCCCTTAGGAGCGGGAGCGCCAAACAGCGTGCGCCCGGCAAAAATCAAGTCCTCTCTCTGCAAATATTTCTCCCGGTCCACCAGAAAATATTCCTGTTCCGGTCCCACGCTGGCCACCACCTTAGTAGCCTCTGTATTTCCGAAAAGCCGCACGATCCGGAGCGCCTGCTGGCTTACGGCCTCCATGGAACGGAGCAGCGGCGTTTTCTTGTCCAGCGCCTCTCCAGTGTAGGAACAGAATGCTGTCGGCACACATAATATCACTCCCGTGGCATCTTCCTTCAAAAACGCAGGAGAGGTAATGTCCCAGGCAGTATAGCCCCTGGCCTCAAAGGTTGCCCGAAGTCCTCCCGAGGGAAAAGAAGACGCATCCGGCTCTCCCTTGATCAGCTCCTTCCCGGAAAACTCCATAAGCATCCTTCCATCCTCGTCGGGATGGGTGACAAAAGCATCGTGCTTCTCTGCCGTAATGCCGGTCAGCGGCTGAAACCAATGGGTATAGTGGGTGGCGCCGTTTTCCACCGCCCAATCCTTCATGGCCTTGGCCACCACATCTGCCGCCGCCAGGGACAGCTCGCCGCCCTGATCCATAACCTTCTTCACCTCTTTGTACACATTCCTGGGCAGCCTTTCTTTCATTTTGCCCAGAGTAAATACCTTGCTGGCAAAAATCTCCTCCACATTCAGCACTTCGCTCATTTTTATCCTCCCTTTTCCTTCGCACATACAAAAAACGTCCCAAAGTAACCCTGTTACTTATGGAACATCTTTGCCCGCTGATACCCTTGTGCAGAAACGGCATCCATTGCCGCTTTGTTTTTTTATAACATACTCTACTTTTCAGAAAAAAGCAATACCCAATTGAAATTTTTTATCTGACTATAACATCGGATTTAGTTTGGCCTTGACGCAAAAATCCTCCACTTTCTCCGCTCTGGCGGCCAGGATCAGCCATTGCTCCAGCACCTCCACATCCCTTTGTGCATAAACAGCCCGGCACAGCCCCGGGGAGACGCTTCCCTTTTCCTTCAGCAGGCGCAGTACATCTTCTGCCTTTCCTTCCGCTTTCCCGGCCTCTCTTCCCTCTCCCCGCACATAGTCCTCTGTGCCATTCTGTCCCGCATTTCCTTCAGATGCGCCTCATACAGCGCCCTCAGACC